>CAYOXO010000337.1:0-1514 GCA_964407945.1 uncultured Stakelama sp. | reverse complement strand
CCTGAAGGAGCTTATCGACCGGCTCCACACTGGCGTTTTCCATCTCTCCATTTTTTCCCTTCAATGACTGGAACTCCAATCGCGCCCCCTCGCGACGAACCCCATTAGCCTCCAGATGCTTCACCGTGTCGCGATTCCATGAAGTGACTATCTGTATCTTCATTTCAATTGCCAACTGAACCCAGCGTGGCACCCACCAGATCATTTGAATGGCAAAAGAGTAGAATGGTGATGAACGACCTCCGCACCAGTTCACCAGTTCTGGGTACTCTTCGCTGATCCGTCCGAATGCGCGGTTGAAGCGACCTTGGTGGACATTCGAACGAAGCTCCCTATCGCGAGCCTCTCGATAAAGCTCGTGCTTCTGAGCGGCAAAGAAGGTGACTCTTGCAATGTCCTCAGTGGCAGCACCTCTCAGCCATTGCCGGAAATCCTCTCGCCCGTCACCAAGCCCCTTCATTTGATCCACGTAGGACCGGAAAGAGTCATCAACGCCCATCTCACCGGCGCGAAGCATGAATTTCCGCCAGTTGATGAACTCTGCTAATGCATGGTCACACGCATTCTCGATACGCTTCAGCCTATCTTCCAAGTGTTCCGCAGCACGCTCTCTACTCAGTGCGCCATCACCTCCTACGACGTGAATGATTGGAGGGCGGTTCTCCGGCGATATCGCTCCAGGATCGGCAACCTCACTGATGAGTCCGCGACTTCTTCTCGCCCAGTGCTTCGTGCTATCCAGTTGAACCTTGCTCGCACGAGTTCCTAGCGATTGAAATGCGCCATGAAAGGCCTCTTGGAACGCGCTCAGGTAGCCGCTTCTTGACCGCGGCTCTAGAGGGCGGGCATCACAACATGAGATCAGTGCATTGGTGAGAACTTGGAGATCATCTTCCTGAAGAATGTCAGATCGTGAGCTTAGGATTGCACGAACCCTAGCTTGCGAAATGCACGACGTCGCGCAGATCCATTCAACGTGACGCATCAGCCTTTGGAAGTACTGATGACTTACGGGAGTTGGCATCGCATCCAACACTTCCGTCAAGAGGCCGCCCTGCCGAACTCCCAGTTGTTCGAAGTCCACAACGTACCCTGGGTATGTCCTACGTCCGTGGGGGTTGTTCTCTGTCGGGAGGAAGACTAAGTTGCCTTGGCACGCTTTGAATTTGACGGCGGCCGCGTTCATTCTCTCTTGAAGTGCCGCCCACTCCCCGGTTCCAGGGCCGCCGGGAAGTCGCAGCCGTAGCTGCGAGAAGATGACAACCAGGCGCGCTCGTGGCCCCTTTGGCGTTACGCTTATCGCGCTGCTAGAGAAGCCGCGGGCTTCGGCTTGTTCGATGATTGCGCTGGCATGGCAGACTTTCGCTTCGTTACGCTTCTCGCAGATTGCATAGTCTGCGAGGAATGCTTCCATCTTCTTAATCACCGCTTCCATTCTAGAGGGCGGATAAACCCGCCCCACTAGACGCGTCACCAGGGCTTTCAGTGAAGAGCGGGGAAACGCTTCGCTTTCC
>CAYOXO010000336.1:0-1520 GCA_964407945.1 uncultured Stakelama sp. | reverse complement strand
ATCGGCACCTTGCCCTGGAACCGCTCCCGCTTCGCGAGATAGTGGAGGAAGTATAACGGGTCGTCGAGGATATGCGCGCACGTGCAGAGGTCGGCGATCCCCATGGTCGGAGGAAGCTCGACATCGTCCGGAACCAGCCCGGTCCGCTTAAGCTCGGACTGGGCAGATGCCAGGGCCGAGAAATCGTCCAAGGTGGCTGAGACGCGGATGATCGTGTCGATCCTGCCAGGCGGGAGCCCGAGACCCAGTCCGTCCGCGACCGCGAGTGCTTCCGGCTCCCCGTCCCTGGCCGCCAGGAGGATGTCCCGCAAGCGTGCCGACTGCACCGCCGGATCGACGATCAGCTTCTGCACATGCTTGCGCACGGAATCCGGCGCGCCCCGCAAACCGCTAGGCGTCAGTGCGCCGGACTTGGCTTCGGCGATGAGCACCACCCGGTCGATCACGGCGATCAGATCCGTCTCGTAGCGAACACCGTCCCAGTACCATTCCGCATTGGGCAACAGCGTCGCCGAAGGAATAACCTCCTCGATGACCCGCTTCATCTCCTCCTCGAGATACAGCGTCCGGCGCTTCTCCAGCGCCTTGGTGAGTCCGGCCTCGGCGATGAGGGCGCGCAAGACCGCCGGCAGAAAGCTGACAAGCGATTGCGGCGCGAAGAAGAGGAAGTCGTCATCGACCCGGACGGCAGGCTTCAGCCACACCGGATTCGAAAGGAAGAGATGTTCCTTCTCATGTTCGCGCAACGCGCCGGGGCACAGGCCGAGCGCCGCGAACACCCGAGTGACCAGCGCCACCGGCTTGCCGAGCCGTTCCGCGATCACGCCCGGCTCGACACGCATTTCCATGACCAGCCTGCGATCGGCATGGCTCAGCAGCATTGTCCTCAAGTGGCGAAGCGGCATCCGCTTTGGGAGCGAGGCAAGGAACGCGTCCGGATCGCCACCCACGCCCACATAGCGCGCGAAGAAACCATGGACGATCGCCTTGTGGGTGCGCCCGCGGAAGATGTCCTTCAGGAGCGTGAACCGACCGCCGAGCCGCTCCTGATGAAGGGCGACGAGCGCTTCAGCGACATCGACGAGATCGCTGGCGCTATATCCATGATGTGCTGCGAAAGCGACGTCCAACGGCGCGTGCAATGCCCGGACAATCCGCACCATGTCGTCGTAATAGCCCCAGTTACGCACCATCTGCGTGTGATCGCGCATCCGCTCCTGCAACCCTGTGCTGACCAGGCGATCGAGATCGTCGCCCAGATCTTCGAGCTGGACCATCCGTCGCCGATGGAAGGCTGTCGCAAGCGCATTGACGGCATCGATCGCTGCCTGGATCTGCTGATTGCTCGCCGGCTCGCGACCCCATTCCCAGCGTTCAAGGGTGAGCAACAGCGCCTGGAGCAGTTCGATATGATGCTGTTCGATTCCCTCGATGAGTCCCTTGGTCGAAACCATGTCCGGACCAGCCGGCTGGCTCATCCCCCAGCACGCGATCGTGGCGATGACATGGGGTGGATAGGC
>CAYOXO010000335.1:0-1538 GCA_964407945.1 uncultured Stakelama sp. | reverse complement strand
AATTGCCTGAAATGCAGAGCTATGCCGATGCGAAACCTGGGTGTCTGGCAGCGCGACTTTCGCGCGGGGAAACGGTCGATTGGCTGGTTTATGATCCGACGCTGTCGAGCGGGGAATTTCGCGCCTATCGAATCCGCCGCTGACGGCGTCAGGCCGGCCGGAACGTCAGCGCCGCGCCGTTCATGCAATAGCGCTTGCCGGTGGGCTTGGGGCCGTCGTCGAAGACGTGGCCGAGGTGGCCGCCGCAGCGGCGGCAATGCACTTCGGTGCGCGCGACGCCGATGTCATAGTCGGTTGCGGTCGCGATTGCGCCCTTGAGCGGCGCCCAGAAGCTCGGCCAGCCGGTGCCGCTGTCGAACTTGGTGCTGCTCGAAAAAAGCGGCAGCGCGCAGCCGGCGCAGCGAAAGGTGCCGGCGCGATGTTCCTTGTTCAGCGGGCTGGTGAAGGGGCGTTCGGTCGCGGCCTCGCGCAGCACGCGATATTGCATCGGGGTCAGGCGCTTTTGCCACTGGGCGTCGGTCAGCTGCCAGCCGGGCTGCGCCTTCGGACGGCCCTTCGGCTTGGCGAACAGCATCGGGGCGGCGATCAGCGCCCCGCCGAGGGCAAGGCCGGACAACAGGTAACGGCGTTCGATCATATCGGGACTCCTCAGCCCAACTACGGGGCCGACCTGCGCCCGGTTACAGGGCGAGTCAATAATGCTCCAGTTCAACCTGCAGGTGGCGATAGCCGTGGACGAAGCTGGCGTTGACGCGCTCGGGTTCGGCCAGGACGTTCACGCGCAGGCGGCGCTTCTGCATTTCGGAGATCAGCGTCGTCAGCTGCACCTCGGCGACGCGCGCGCCGACACAGCGGTGGATGCCATAGCCGAAGGACAGATGGCGGCGGGCGTTTTCGCGGTCGACGATGATCCGGTCGCCGTCGGGGAAAATCTCCTCGTCGCGGTTCGCCGAGGCGTACCAGAGCGCGATCTTGTCGCGCTTCCTGATCTGGTGGCCGAACAACTCGGTATCTTCCATCGCGGTGCGGCGCATGTGCGCGAGCGGGGTCTGCCAGCGGATGATCTCGTGCATCGCGTTGACCGCGAGCTCGGGATCGTGGTTCGCCTCGAGCTTCGCGCGCTCTTCGGGGAAACAGTGGAGGCCGTAGGCATAGGCCGACATCGAATTGCGCGTCGTGTCGTTGCCGCCGACGATGAGCAGGATGAGGTTCCCCATGAACTCATGCTCGCTCATGTGGCTCATCGCGTCGGACTGGAGCATGATCGAGATGAGGTCGTGCTTGCCGGGGTTCCTGGCCTTGTGATCCCACAGCTCCTTGAACGCCGCGCCCATTTCGAACGCGGTCGCGGTGCGCGCCTGGCGCAGCTCGGTGGTGTCGAAGCTTTCGATGTCGCCGAGCGCGTCGGACCAGCGCGTCAGATTGTGGCGATCGGCCCACGGAAAATCGAAGAGGATCGCGAGCATGTCGGTCGTCAGCTCGATCGAGAGTTTCTCGACCCAGTCGAAAGGCTGGCCGACGGGCAGCGTGTCGATCAG
>CAYOXO010000334.1:0-1572 GCA_964407945.1 uncultured Stakelama sp. | reverse complement strand
GTCCTGCGCGGTGCGTATCGACCAGCATTCCTGCGCCGCGCGCTCGTTGATCTTGCGTTTGGTGGTCGGCAAGCCCGGAGCTGCCAGCTCCGCCAGCTCGGCCGCGGTGAACCACTCTTTCCCTCCGCCCAGCTTCACGTAGTGCGCCTCCCGCTCGAAATGACAGGCGCCGACCGCTCGATCGAGCGGCGGCGATCTTTGAGTTCCGCGATCTGGCGGTCGATGTGCCCCAGTTCGGCGGTCAGAATTTCAGGGCCGACCAGCACCGCGGCGCCGATCCGGCGCGTCAGGCGGTCGAGCAGGTCGTGGCGATCGGTGACGGCGGTCAGCGCCAGAAGGCGCGCGGCCGAGATCGCATGGGTTTCCTTGGCCTCGGAAGCATAGGCGTCGAGCATCGACTTGCTCACGTCATCGTCGAGCAGCTCGGACACCTTGCCCGCGATCTCGAACCGCGAGCGCTCATCTTCCTTGAGCATCAGCGAGACCGTCGCCGCAATCTCGCGGTCCAACCCGGCCAGCGACGAGGCAGCGCGCGCCGGGGCGGGCTGCTCGAAGCTGAACACGAATTGGCCAGCGGGGATCGAGGGACGGCGCTTGCCCATCAGCCGCGCGACTCCCATCGGCCGCACGCCTCTTCGTTCAATGAAATGGGCGTGCCTCGGTCGGCGCGATCCTGCGCCACCCGTCCACAAGTCCAGACGCGATAGGTGCAGTCGGTGGGCGACCGGTGCTTGCAGGAGCGGCAGAACTCCCCGATCGGACCGGTGCCCGGCGCGGAAGCGTGCCCCGCGAGCGGCTTGAAGCGCAGATCGGTGGGCGTCGTAAGCGGCCCGTCGAGAATACGCTGGATGCGGGGATCGACGGCCATCAGCCTTCACCCCCATTGCATGTCTGACACGGGATACCGCGCCGCAGCTCCGTGATAGACGCGTAAACCCAGCCGGTTTCCTGACCGCACCGCTTGCATCCGAAAACGCCCGCCGACTTGCCGTCAGGAAACTGGCCAGCATCGGCCATCTGCATCATCACGCGTGGGGAGCGGCGGCGCCGCTCCCCGAAGAGATCGACAGCCATCAACCGGCGCTCCGATTGTGCCGCCCGAAGGCGAACTGGACGGTCCACCGGCCCCACGTGAGAGCGTACTCGCGCCCCTCGTACTCGCCGAGATCGTCGCAGCCCGTCCACTCGTAGCTGTCGAAGCGAGGGAGTAGCTTCACCGCCCGAACCCCTTCACGGTCGCCAGCTCGATCACCTGTGCGGCGCTGAGCGGGTAACCGTGACCGGAGACGTTCCAGAACGTGCCGTGATGGACGGTCGAGGTGGCCTTCGACACCGACACGCCATTGGATCGCAGGAACGCGATCGCGGGCGCGGTGCGCTCCAGCGGATGGGCGACGACGCGGCTCGTGCGCGATCCGCTCGGCGCGCCCAGGCGAAGTCTCGCCGGCTGCGCCGGGAACACCGGCCCGCGCTCCGCATCAGCCATGTTGCGCAGGATCGCGGTCACCGCCGCGCCCGTGTCGATCGACCGTGCGATATCAGTCATTCCTCACCCCTTCGGTTCCGCGGCCA
>CAYOXO010000333.1:0-1574 GCA_964407945.1 uncultured Stakelama sp. | reverse complement strand
CTCCGCCGCCCCCGCCGCCCCCGGCGCCGCCGCCTCCGCCGCCGCCCGCGACCCAGACCTGTCCCGTCGGGTCGGTGATCCTGGCGACCGACGCTTGCCCGGCGCCGCCGCCTCCGCCGCCCCCCCCGCCGCCAGCGCCGGAACGCGGCAACTAACCACGACGGAAAGTAGCGAACCCGCCGAGACGTGACCGCGTTGCGCCCCTTCGCAGCCTTGGCTGCCGCCTTCCTGGCCTTGGGACTTGCTGGCTGCAGCAAGAAGGCCGGGGAGGCGGAGCAGGCGGGCGAGATGGTCCAGTCGACCGACGAGTTCCAGTCGCGCGCCGGCAAGGCAATCGACGTCGACAATCATCCGGGCAAGGGCCTGTTCGAGGCCAATTGCGCGGGTTGCCATAATGGCGGGGTGCCCAAGGCGCCCAACCAGGTGTGGCTGGAAATGATGTCGCCGGACGCCGTTCTGGCGGCGATGAACGGCGGCGTGATGGCGCAGCAGGCCGCGAGCCTCAGCGCCGAGGAACGCACGCAGATCGCCGAATATCTCGCGCGCGTCAGCTTGGCCGACTACAAGCCGCCGGCGCCGCCCGCCAAATGTTCGTCGGCGGCGCTTGCGGGCGGGCCGCCTCCCGCCCCCGTCGGCTGGGGCCTCGACAACCGGCGCTTCGTCCCCGCCCAGACCGCCGGCCTGACCAAGGCCGACGTCCCCAACCTCAAGCTCAAATGGGCGTTCGCCTATCCCGGTGCGATCCGTGCGCGCTCGCAGCCGACGATCGGCTGGGGCAGCGTGTTCGTCGGCGGTCATGACGGCACGCTTTACGCCTTCGATCTCGACAGCGGATGCCTGCGCTGGAGCAGCCGGGTGTCGGCCGAAGTGCGAACGGCCATCGTCGCCGATGCCGCGGCCAAGCGGCTCTACTTCGGCGATATCCTCGGCCGCGCCTATGCGGTCGATGCGACCAACGGCAAGGTGCTGTGGCAGAACAAGGTCGACCATCACCCCAATGCGACGATCACCGGCACGCCGTCGCTGGCCGCGGGGATGCTGTTCGTGCCCGTCTCGTCGCTCGAGGTGACGTCCGCCGCCGACCCGGCATACGCCTGCTGCACTTTCCGGGGCCAGGTCGTGGCGCTCGATCCGCGGACCGGCGCGGAAAAGTGGCGCACCTTCACCGTAACCGAAAAGCCCCGCCCGCAGGGCAAGACCGCGGTCGGCACCCAGATCATCGGGCCTTCGGGGGCGCCCGTGTGGAACAGCCCGACCTACGATGCCAAGCGCGGCCTGCTCTATTTCGGAAGCGGCGAAAACTATTCCAGCCCGGCCGACAGCAATAGCGACGCGGTGATCGCGGTCGATGCCAAGACCGGCAAGCGCAAATGGACCGCGCAGCTGACCAAGGGCGACGCCTGGAACGTCGGCTGCATGATGAACAACGCAAATTGCCCCAAGGAAAGAGGGCCAGATCTCGACGTCGCCGCCTCGCCGCTCCTCGTCCCCTTGGGCGGCGGGCGCGACGTCATCGTCGCGGGGCAGAAGTCGGGCGTTGCGCACGGCATCGACCCCGCGACGGGCAAGATCCT
>CAYOXO010000332.1:0-1583 GCA_964407945.1 uncultured Stakelama sp. | reverse complement strand
CATGGCCGCGCCATGACGCGAAAACTCCTGACGGCGCAGCTCGCGGAAGCGTTCGCGGCCGCGGGACTTCAGGGCACGCTGCACTGGCTGCGGCACACCTTCGCGATGGCGATGCTGGCCCGCCTTCAGATCCAGGCCCGCACCAATCCCGATCTCAACCCGCTCAAGGTCGTGCAGGTGCTGCTCGGCCATGCTTCGATCACAACCACCGCGATTTATCTGCGCTGCGTCGAGCTGCACGAGCGCGACCTGAGCGAAAGCCTCGCCTATCTTTATGGCGAGCTGATCCCCGCCGATGGCTAGGGGCCGCCTCGATCGCACGCTGAGACTCGATCCGGCACCGGCGAACCATCCGGCGGAGGTCGTCGAGATCCAGTTCCGCGACGAATGGGGCAAGATCGTCCAACGCTTCGACCCGGCGCTGTTCGGGTTGCCGGACGATATCAGCGCCGCCATCGCCCGGGCTTTCCGCGATCATGATATGGCATCCAGCGTCGCGACCCGCACCGCGCGCTGGTTCGCGATGCGCGTGTTCGGTAGGTTCCTGCGCGAAGACGCGCGTGTCAGGCGCGCGGCAGACCTCGACACGGCAACGATCCGCCGGTTCATCACCTGGCTGGCGATGCCCACTGACGGGCGCAGGCGTGGCGTCCGCTCACAATCCGGTCAGTTCGGTATGATCCGGCCCGTCCTCAAGCGCGCGATCGCGGACAATCCAGGCTTGTTCGCACCGGGCTTCGCCGTTCCCAACAATCCGATCCCGCTCGCCGGCGTCCAGCGGTTACCGCAAGACCGGCTGACACCAGCCGCAATGCGCGCCCTGCTGGCAGTCTGCTATGCCGAGATCGACACGGCATGGGCCAAGTTCCAGCACGGGCAAACCATCGTCAATCTTCCGAACGTGCCGCTCCATAGTGGGCGGACCGCCGAACGGGATCGCTGGATCTGGAAGCTCCATCGCCGCGGCCACGGCATCATGCCGATCGACCGAGGCTTGGACCTTAACAAGCCCGATCGGCAGAGGATCGCCGAGGTAGGCGGGTTCCGCGAGCTCGAGGGTTATCTCCACCTCACGACCGACACGCTGGTTGCGTTCTATATCGTGCTGCTGATCCAGACGGCGGCCAACGCCGGTCCGCTGCGCCAGATCAAGCGGGACTGCCTCGTGCCGCATCCGCTCGAGCGGCATCGCGTCATGGTCGAGTGGGTGAAACCTCGTGCCGGCGGCAAGGTGAAGCGCATGCAACGGCGCTCGTTCGACAATCGCCGACCCTATGCGGCGCCGCGCCTGATCGAAAAGCTCCTTGCGATGACGGCGCCCCTATTACCGCATGTGGAGCCGTCCAAACGCGACCGGCTGTTCCTCCACCGCTTCCTCATGACGACAGGACGCCTCGAGCGCGAGCATCACGCCGGTCATATCGTGCAGGCCACGTTGCGATCGGCAATGTTGCGCTTCTACGAACGGCATAATGGCGCGATCGCCTCCTGGAACGATGCGCATCCGGGCAAGTCCCGTTCCTTGCTTCCCGACTTCTCGCCCAAGCTGTTCCGCAGCAGCATGGCAAGCGCCCACTACACAG
>CAYOXO010000331.1:0-1614 GCA_964407945.1 uncultured Stakelama sp. | reverse complement strand
GGCATGTTCGAGTATTGCCTCGCCAACGACATCGCGGCGATCACGGTGGTGATGGAGACCTGGTGGATGCCGCGTTTCCTGGAGCTCGGCTGGGAGGTCCGGCCGCTTGGGCTCCCGACGATGATCGATGGCATGAACTGCGTCGGTACGATCATCACGGTGAGCGAGGAAGCGTATCGCCGCACGCTCGCGTTCAAGGATATCGATGCACCGGTCATACTGTCGTCCGGCAAGGCGACGCAGCGGCCGGCTGAGCGGAGGGCACGGCATGGCTAGTCAGCATGATGCGAGCAGCAGCCGCGCCAAAATCGAATATGCGCTCGGACTGCTCACCAATCTTCTGCGCAACCAGCCGGTGCATCAGGAGCTGGTGGACGTCGCGCATCGCATGGACCTGCCGGACGAGCTCTGGCTTGCGGTCCAGATCCTGTCCATGTCGGAACCGGATCAGGCGAAGCTCAGGGATTTCCTGTTGGTCAACCCCAATCCGCAGCTGCAACGGCTCAACCGCAACACGCTCGTCCTGACACAGGACGCTGTGCCGGTGCTGCATTAGACCGCCGCGCGTCTGAACGGACGCGGTCACGATGATGCATCACATTGTTATCGCGCCGGATCGTTCCGAAAAGTGAAGCCTGTTTTTCGGTCTGATGCCATGGAGCCGGCCGGCAAGCGCTGTCGACCGCACCGCGGACTGCGAGCCCATGGTCAGATCGATCGACCTGACCATGCCAAGATCGGGGCCGGCCCCCGCTGCGTCCGGTCGAGCCTACTGCTCGATGGTTTCGGTCGGCGCGTCGCCGAGGGACTCGACGAGATCGACGATGCGTCGGCGCACGCGTGGGCTCTTGATGCGAACGAACGCCTTGGTCAACTGCACGCCTTCGCTTGTCGCAAGAAAATCGGCGACATAGGTGGTCGCTGGCGCGTCGGCGAAACCGTTCCCGATCGTCTCGTCGGCCGGAGCACCGTCGAAGAAGAAGGCGACGGGCACGCCCAGCATCTTGGAGATCTGCTGCAACCGGCTCGCGCTGATCCGGTTGGTTCCCTTTTCATATTTCTGAACCTGCTGGAAGGTCAGACCGAGCGCCTCGCCGAGCTTTTCCTGGCTGACGCCGGCAAGCATGCGGCGCATGCGGACACGGCTGCCGACATGGCGGTCTATCGGATTCGGTACTTTTTTCAGCATCTTGGCCGGTCCCCTTTTCTTTCCATTCAGACCTGCCGGCGGCCCAAAACGGCCAGGCCCTGCCGGCTGCTCCGCGGTCTTCCCGTAAGAAAGTTCCAAATGGGATCACCGTCTGCGCATTATTACTCCAGCGAGCAAGAGGCTGGCAACTACACCTGCAAAGAAAAGGTCGCCAAAGCGGGAATAGGGCGTCGCAGCCCCGGCACGGGGCAGGGAGGTATCGAGCACACCTGTTTCGCCGAGTGGCAGTGCAGCGCGGATCCGGCCGTAGTGATCGATGACCGCCGAGATGCCGGTATTGGCGACGCGCACCAGCGGCAGCCCTTCCTCGATGGCGCGCAGGCGGGCCTGGGCGAGGTGCTGATAGGGGCCGCTCGTCTGCCCGAACCAGCCGTCATTGGTCAGATTGAGCATGAAGCCTGGTC
>CAYOXO010000330.1:0-1619 GCA_964407945.1 uncultured Stakelama sp. | reverse complement strand
GCCCGTATTTCGCGGGCTTTTATCTCTATTATCCCAGCCGCCGCGCCATGGCGCCAAAGCTGCGCGCTCTTGTAGATCACCTGCGCGGCTTCGATTGGAGCAGGCGCCAGGCGACGGCCTGAACGGGATCGGTTATGATCTGATTCCAGGCGCCGCCCGCGCCTCCACCCTCCATCAGGGAAGCACGCTGCCGTGCAGGGTATCCCCATCGTCGAGCCGACTGTTCGAGCGCTACGCGTAAGGAGGGATTGCGGCCTTCGCTCGCATCAGGAGGCCCATCGATGAAGCTTTCCGCACCCGTCTATCGTCTGAAGCGCAAGGCCAAGGAACTGGCGCGCAAGGACGCTATCCCGCTCCATCTCGCGCTCGACCGCGTCGCCGTCGGCGAAGGTTTCGGCGCCTGGAGCCTGCTCGCGGTCAAATCGGCCGAGAGCCTGTCGGCCGAGGGTTTGCTGGCCCGCCTCGAGCCGGGCGACCTGCTGCTGATCGGCTCACGGCCTGGGCACGGCAAGACGCTGCTCAGCCTCCAGCTCGCCGTCGAGGCGATGAAGGTGGGGCGCCGCGCGGTGTTTTTCACGCTGGAATATACCGCCAAGGATACGCTCGGCCGCTTCCGGGCGCTCGGCGTCGATCCCGTCCAATTCGAGGCGCTGTTTTCCTTCGACGATTCGGATACGATCAGCGCCGGCCACATCATGTGGGCGTTGGCAGAGGCGCCGCGCGGCACGCTCGCGATCGTCGACTATCTGCAACTACTCGACCAGAAGCGCGGCAATCCGGAGCTGGCGGACCAGATTCGCGATCTCAAGGCGTTCGCGCAGGCGAGGGGGATGATCCTTGCCTTCATCTCGCAGATCGACCGCTCCTATGACCCAGCGCTGAAGCCCTGTCCGGATTTCGCCGACGTCCGCCTGCCGAACCCGCTCGATCTATCGCTGTTCAGCAAGAGCTGCTTCCTGCACGAGGGTGAAATTCGGTTTCAGGTGGCGGGGTAGACTCGCGTGAAAACTCGAAACCTTCGCGTCATTCCGAAGCTGTGGGCGGAATGACGCGTTTGTCGCTCGAGAGAGATCAGCGCGGGCAGCCGTGCGTGCGCTCGGCGCGCTGGATGTCGGCGATCACACGGCGCTGGGTCGCCGAGAGCGGCACGTCCTCGAAATTGTCGTATTGGCAGCCGGCATTGCCGAAGGCGCTGATACCGCGCTGGGTACGGAAGCAATAGCCCTGCGCCTTGTAGATCTCGTTGCGCTGGTACCAGAGGTCCTCGCAGCTCTGAGCCGCCGCAGGCGTGGCGGTCGCAAACAGCGGCAGGGCGATGCCGAAGGCGAGGGTGGGGAGGAGAAGCTTCGACATGACGACCTCTTGCGGTGCGAGCGCTATGTTGTCGGCCCTTGCGGACACGACAAGTCTTTTCGCTCGCTGCCATGGCAGGATCACGATCTTGTTGCATCGGGGCACGATCGCTCCGCTGGCAAAGCCGTGAATTGACGCAGCCGCGCCCGCGGAGGACAAGAATTGAGGGATTTTTCAGCCTTTCGCCTGCCACATCGAGGCGATCCGGGCGTTGGCCAAATTGCCGCAGGGATCGCCGGCGGCACTGCGCGCCGGTGCCGTCATCG
>CAYOXO010000329.1:0-1647 GCA_964407945.1 uncultured Stakelama sp. | reverse complement strand
CTGCCGAGCCGCAACGTTTCCGCGTGATCGATGCGGCGCAGCCGCCGGCAGGCGTGGCGGCCGCGGTGGAAGCGGCCATCACCGCCTATCTGCGTACGCTGACGGACAGCGACCTGGCATGAGCACGGCGTTCTCCCCCTGGCAGCAGCGTGCGTACGACCATGCGGTCGCGGCGCTGGAGGCCGGCCGCCTCGGCCACGGCCTGCTGGTCTGCGGCCCTGCGGGGTTGGGCAAGCGCGCGGTGGTGGACCGCCTGGCGCGCCGCGTGCTGGCGCAGCAGCGCGATGCACGGGGCGAACCTGCGCCGAACGACCGTAGTGCGCACCTGATCGAGGCCGGCACCCATCCCGACCTGCAGGTGGTGTCGTTCGCACCCACCAAGGACGGCAGCAAGCTGCGTACCGAGATCGTCATCGACCAGGTGCGCGAGGTCGCGCAGAAGCTGGCGCTGACACCGCAATACGGCCAGGCGCAGGTGGCGATCCTCGATCCCGCCGACGCCATCAACCGCGCGGCCTGCAACGCACTGCTGAAGACGCTCGAGGAACCCGCCCCGGGCCGATATCTGTGGCTGGTCAGCGCGCAACCCGCACGCCTGCCGGCGACGATCCGCAGCCGTTGCCAGCGCATCGAGTTCCGCCTGCCCCCGCACGATGAGGCCCTCGCCTGGCTGCGGGCGCAGGGCCATGCCGAGGCCGACGCCCAGCGCGCCCTGGACGCCGCGCGCGGCCATCCCGGCCTGGCGGACGACTGGCTGCGCCACGAGGGCCGGGCCCTGCGCGAAGCCGTGGCGCGGGACCTGAAGCGGCTGGAGCAGGGCGAGATCGGCGTGGTGGAGACCGCGCAGCGCTGGGCCAACGATGAACTGGCCGATGCGCGCCTGCGCCATGCCGCCGATCTTGCGCTGGAGCAGGCGGGCCGCATCGGCTTGACCGATCCGGCGCGATTGAACAAGCTGGCCACCTGGTTCGACGCCGCCAATCGCACCCGCGACCTGTTGCGGACCACGGTGCGCGCCGACCTGGCCATGGTGGAACTGCTGCTGGCGTGGGCCGGCAGCGACCGCGGACGCGCCGTCGGCGCGCGGCGCGGCTGACCGACACGCACGGAGACGGGGAATGAATGCAGCAGGTGGACGGCAGGGCATCCTGTCACTGGCAGTGAAGGACAAGGCCGCGCTGTACAACGCCTACATGCCGTTCGTGAAGGGCGGCGGCATCTTCGTGCCCACGCCCAAGCGCTACTTCCTCGGCGACGAGGTCTTCCTGCTGCTCACGCTGCCCGAGTCCAGCGACCGCCTGCCGGTGGCCGGCAAGGTGGTCTGGGTGACGCCGGCGGGCGCCCAGGGCAACCGTGCGGCCGGCATCGGCGTGCAGTTCGCCGAGACCAGCGAAGGCGAAGCGATCAAGAACCGCATCGAGACCATGCTGGCCGGCAGCCTCAGCGGCGAGAAGCCCACGCACACCATGTGAGGCGCGTCCGCGTCGCGCGCGGACACCCGCTTTCACGCAGGCTTTCGTCCCGGCTGGCCAGCATGCAGGCCTCGTTTCCCGTGGCAGGCATTCCATGGCGCGCCCCATCTGGACCGGTACCCTGTCGTTCGGTCTGCTCAACATTCCCGTGTCGCTGATGTCCGGCGAGCGCAAG
>CAYOXO010000328.1:0-1701 GCA_964407945.1 uncultured Stakelama sp. | reverse complement strand
GCGCCGGCGCGGCTGACCTTCGCGCCGGTCGATGACGGCGTCAGCACGGCCTTCAACAGGGTGCCGTCGACCCGTGCCACGTTCATGCCCGAATAGTCGACCAGCGCGGCCTCGTGGAGCGCGACGTGCGTCCCGTCGTCCAGCACCATGGTGAGCGGGGTCTGGCCCGTGCCGATGCCGCTGATCGCGGTCGCGTTGTAGAGATATTCCTCGCGATTGCTCTCGAACGCCGGGGCCCACCAGGCCTTGCCGTCGCGCGCCATGCGGAACTGGGTCAGTTCTTCGGCGATGTTCCATGCCCCTTCGGCGCGCGCGGGGAGTCGGTAGCGGAAGGCGACCCCATCATCGTAGGCGCGAACCTCCAGCTGGTAGCGGCGCTTGAGGCCACTGGTCTCGTCAAGTGTGACGAGCATCGACCGGTGACGGTCGCGAATGACGCGGTCCTCGCCCCACGGCGTTTCCCAGGTCGAATCATGATCGTTCGTCGACGACGCCGTGATCACCCAGTTGCGCAGGAACTGCGGTTGGTCGGTGAACAGGAAGCCGAGCTGGCTGTCGGCGATGACCGGCTTGCCGAGACGGGCGACACGATACTGAACCCGACCCTCGCCGCCGGTGGCGATGGTAACCTTCAGCACGTTGCCCGGCGAGCTGATGCTGACATCGGCCGCGGCGGGCGCGGCGACCAGCAGGGCGAGCAGGGCGAGAAGACGGGTCAGCATCGGGCGATATATCCGGAAGCGGGTGGAAGACGGCTGGACGACGGATCGGCGCCACCGCAGCCAAGGAGCAGCGTCCCCTCCGCGCCGGGATAATCGGCATCGTCGGCCGAGAGGTTGAATACGCAGTGGAGCGTCTCGCCGCCATGGGTGCGGGCAAAGGCGACGACTTGATCGCTGGCGGAATCGAGCAGGCGGATCGCGCCCAGTCGAAGGGCGGGCTCGGCGTGCCGAAGCTCCACCACGCGGCGGGTCCAGTGGAGGATCGAACTCGGATCGACGTCCTGCACGGCCACGTTCATGGCCAGGTGCACCGGATCGAGCGGCAGCCAGGGCTCATCGCTGCCGAAACCGCCGTCGGCAGCGCCGGTCCACGGCATCGGCGTGCGCGCACCGTCGCGGCCGAGGGTCTGCGGCCAATTGGCGATGGCCTCGGGATCCTGCAGCCGTTCGAAGGGGACCTGGGCCTGCGGCAGGCCGAGCTCCTCACCCTGATAGAGGATGACGTTGCCGCGGAGCGCGGACTGCATCAGCAGCGCCAGGCGCACAAACGCATCGCGGTCCGCCTCGTCCCACCAGCGCGAGGCGAAGCGCGGCGCGTCGTGGTTGCTGAAGGCCCAGCTCGGCCAGCCTTCGCCCTCGGCTCCCGGCCATTCGGCGATCGTCGCGCGGACGACGGCGGGGGTCAGGCGATCGGCGTAAAGATAGTCGAAGCCGTAAGCGCTGTGCAGGCGCTTCCCGCCGGCGGTGTAATCCTTCATCTCCTGCGCGGCCCGCTCGCCGCCAACCTCGGCCACCGTGAACCGCGCGCCATAGCTGTCCATCAACGCGCGCACGCGCTCGGTGAAACCGACAAGGTCGGGATGCCCCTGATTATGGAAATGGTGCTGGAAATCGAATGGCCGCGTGCGCTTGACCGGGCTGGCAACCGGCGGGTTATCGGTCAGCGCAGGATCGTGCATCCCGAAGTTGAGTGCGTCGA
>CAYOXO010000327.1:0-1705 GCA_964407945.1 uncultured Stakelama sp. | reverse complement strand
GGACCCGCTTTCAAAAGTAATGACCGTGCCATCAGCCATGGTGAACTGATAGGCGCCCAGCGTACCGTTATGCTCCAGCTTAGTATAACCGGCTGAAGGCACGCCCTGTTCGACAAGCGGCTGTCCGCTGTATTGCAGCCAAGTCTTCGTGACCTGCATGCTTTCGAGCTTCCACGTGTAGACGCATGCGGGTTGGCCGTAACCCTTGGGCGGATTGTCGCAGTCGCGGTTGAGGAAGATGTGCCAGTTGGTCGAGAACGGCTTCTTACCCAGCGCCTCGACCCGCTTGACGGTTATCCCGCCATTGGCTTCGCTGCCAATTGAAAGGTCGGTGCCTTCCATCCGGTACTGGCCACTGGCGAGGTCCACCCCGCCCGGGCTGACCACGGCGGTCTCCGGCTGGAGTACCGCCGGTTGCTGCTGAGCCAGCGCAGACGCCGCGCCGAACGACAGGAAGCCCGCCGCGATTGTACTGTTTAGCGCGCAGCCCATTTTAAAGCCCCGGACCATCGACAGCTCCCGGTTCCTCTGTGTCGGTGGGTGCCGGATCGCTCGACGACGTCCCGCGGCAGGTCGGGCAGGCTTCGCTCTCGTCATCAATGATGGTGCCGACTCCCTGGCCATCGGCGATGGTGACCCCGCCGGTCGGATTGCTGAGGTTGAAGAAGAAATCCTCGTTGCCCTCGATCCGGCTGTCCTGCGTCGTCTGGACCGTCACCGTCCGGCTCGCCTGCCCGATCGCGAAACTCAGCGTTCCCGACACATGGGTCAGATCGTTGTTCGCGGTCGTGTCATTGGCCGTTGCGTAGCTGACCCCGACAGCCGTGGTGGTATCCGTGCGGCTGATCGTGAACACAATTGTCCCGCCTTCGATCGTGCTGCCGTTGCTTACCGAAAGCCCCGGCGGGGGCGGCGGCGGCGAGTCATCATCGGTAATCGTCCCCGTTCCCTGACCGTCCACAATCACCGCATTGTTGGTCGGGTTCGACAGACTGACGGCCATCGTTTCCGTCGATTCGATGAGGTTGTCATTGTACAGCGCCACCGCGATAGTCTTGGTGGTTTCGGAGGGGCCAAAGGTCAGAGTCCCGCTCGCCGCGTAAAAATCGCTGCCAACGACCGCCGAGCCGCTGACGGCCGCGTAACTGATCGAAAACGAGCCGCTCGCGGCGCCGCTGCGCGTCACGATGAAATTGAGTGGACCACTTTCGCTTGCGCTCGCATCCGAGATTGAAAAGCCCGGCGGGATGGGCGGCTCGTCGTCGACGATCGTTCCCGTGCCCTGTGCCCGGCTGATGGTTGCGCCGCCCGTCGCGCCCGACAGGTTGATCAGGAGCCGCTCCGCACCCTCGTACAGATAGTCCTGTGTCACCGGCACGCTGATCGTTTTCGCGGTGTCGTTCGCGGCGAAGCTCAGCGTGCCGCTGACCGCCGTAAAATCGGTGCCGGACGTCGCGGTGCTGCCGGCGCTCGCGTAGGCGACTGTCTGCGCGCTCGAGGTGTCGCCGTAGCGGTTGACCGTGAACAGAATCACGCCGCCCTCGGTCCCGTCGCCGTCGCCGACCGCAAAATTGGACGCGCCGCCGGAGGGCACGCAGGTCCCGCTCGCCACTTTCACCTGGCTGCGATTATCGGCCTTATCATAGCAATAGTCGGCATCGACCCCGTTGTTGATGCTGCCGGTGCGGTCGACGCCGACCAGACG
>CAYOXO010000326.1:0-1773 GCA_964407945.1 uncultured Stakelama sp. | reverse complement strand
CGTCGTCACCCAGACCGCCACCAACCTCGCGCCCGAGCCTGCGCCCTACGCCAGCGGTGCTCATCCCTACCTCGCCGTCGGGGACACCATCGAGGACCTCGAGCTGCGGCTGCCCGCGCACCCTGCCCTCGACCGCCTGGTCGGCGACGCGGTCGAATTGCACCTCTTCGACCGCGGCTATGCCGGGCTGGTGCGGCAGGAGGACGGCAGCGGCAACCTGTGCCTGGCCGTCCACAAGTCGCGGCTCGACGAAGCGGGCGGCGATCCCGCAGCGCTGCTGCGCGCGCTCGGCGACGGGCTGCCGCATTTGGGCGCACGGCTGGCCTATGCCGACTGGTCGCGCAGCGTCGATGCGATCGGCCATGTCCCCTATGGCTGGCGGACCGCCGAGACGTCGGCCGGCCTGTTCAGGCTCGGCGACCAGGCGGGGGTAATTCCGTCGCTGGCCGGCGAAGGCATGGGACTGGCGATCGCCAGCGCCGGGGCCGCGGTGGCTGCCTGGCATCGCGCGGGAGCCGATGTGGCCCCGGCCTTCCAGAAGCAGCTCGCGTCCCGGATGCGGCGCCCCTTTGCGCTGGCGAACCTCGCCTGGCGGGCGGGAGAAGCGCGGGCGACCGCCGCGCCGATGGTGTCGCTGGCGTCACTTTTTCCCCCGCTGGTGCGAATGGCATCGCGCATGACGCGGATCGACGCCGGCTGATCCGCCCCTTGCGACACCCCGGCTTCGCACCGATATTGGCCCCAACGAAGGAGATCATCGCATGGCCGATCCCAACACCGACAAGCAACTCGATCCGATGGCGCACCATGTCCTCCGCGAGGGCGGCACCGAGCGCGCGTTCACCGGCAAATATACCGACCACAAGGGCGACGGCGTCTATCGCTGCGCCGGTTGCGGCGAACCGCTGTTCGACAGCCGCACCAAATATGACAGCGGGTCCGGCTGGCCGAGCTATACCGCGCCCGCCGCGGGCGATGCCGTCACCGAACTGACCGACCGCAGCCACGGCATGATCCGCACCGAAGTACGCTGCGCGAAATGCGAAGGTCATCTGGGCCATGTCTTTCCCGACGGCCCCGGGCCGACCGGCCTGCGCTATTGCATCAACAGCGCGGCGCTTGACTTCGCCGAGCGCGGGCAGGATGAGGCGGACACCGGCGAAAGCTAACCAACCCGCCGGCACTGACGCATCAGGGGCGCAGTGAGGGAAGGAACACACAGCTTTGCGCCGCGAACGACAGCAGGCATCCGCAGGTAAATCGTCAGCGTCGACCCGGGGGAGTGGCCCGTCCACGACCCCGTCGCGATTCCGTGTCTGGTTCCGGCGGCTGTTCCGCTGGGGCCTTGGCCTCGCCTTCGTCGGGCTGGTCGCGGTCGCGGTGGCGGTCGGCATCGCCGTGCAGCGCATCCCGAGCTTCGAGGAGCTCAAGAAATCGCCCGCGGGGCAGACGATCCGCATCCACGCCGCCGATGGCACCGTCTTCCTGTCGCTGGGGCCCAATTACGGGCGCTGGCTGACCCTGCGCGAAACGCCGGAGGTGATGCAGGACGCCATGGTCGCGGTCGAGGACCGGCGCTTTCGCTATCACCCCGGCGTAGATCCGGTCGGCATGAGCCGCGCCGCGGTGGTCGCCGCGCGCAATTACGGCACCGGCCGCCGCATGCAGGGCGCGTCGACGATCACCCAGCAGCTGGCGCGCAACATCTTCTTGTCGAACAGCTACACCTGGACGCGCAAGGCGCGCGAGATGGTGCTGGCGATGGCGCTCGAG
>CAYOXO010000325.1:0-1797 GCA_964407945.1 uncultured Stakelama sp. | reverse complement strand
TGCCGTTCAGCAGGGCCAGGCCTTCCTTGGGGCCGAGCACGACGGGCTTGAGCCCGAGCTTGGCCATGGCGGCTTCGGCGGAGAGGGTTTCGCCGTTGTGGCGGGCCTCGCCGACGCCGATCAGGACGCAGGACATATGGGCCAGCGGGGCCAGGTCGCCCGAGGCGCCGACCGAGCCCTTGGACGGGATGCAGGGCAGGACGTCGGCGTTCACCAGGGCGATCAGGGCCTCCAGCGTGCCGCGCCGGACGCCCGAGGCGCCCTTGGACAGGCTGGCGATCTTCAGCACCATCAGCAGGCGGGTGACCGCGTCCGGCAGCAGGGCGCCGACGCCGCAGGCGTGGCTGAGGACGAGGTTCTTCTGAAGGGTTTCAAGATCTTCCGGCGCAATGCTGGTGTTGGCCAGCAGGCCGAAGCCGGTGTTGATGCCATAGACCGTACGGCCCTCGGCGAGGATCCCGGCGACCACGGCGGCGCCCTTCTCGACATCCGCCCAGGCGGCGTCCGTCAGAGCGACGGTGACGGGGCCTTCCAGCGTCGCGCGCAGCTGCGGGAGGGTCAGCGGGGCGGCGCCGATGATGATGTCGGTCATGTTCAGCCTTCCATCGACGGCAGGTTCAGGCCGTTGGCGCGCGCGGCGTCCTTCGCGATCTCATAGCCGGCGTCGGCGTGGCGCATGACGCCGGTGGCCGGGTCGTTCCAGAGCACGCGCGCGAGGCGGGCGGCGGCTTCCGGCGTGCCGTCGGCGACGATGACCACGCCCGAGTGCTGGCTGTAGCCCATGCCGACCCCGCCGCCGTGGTGCAGGGAGACCCAGCTGGCGCCCGAGGCGGTGTTGAGCAGGGCGTTGAGCAGGGGCCAGTCGGAGACGGCGTCGGAGCCGTCCATCATCGATTCCGTCTCGCGGTTGGGGCTGGCGACGGAGCCCGAGTCGAGGTGGTCGCGGCCGATGACGATCGGGCCCGACAGCTCGCCCGAGGCGACCATGTCGTTGAACATCAGGCCGGCGCGGTGGCGGTCGCCCAGGCCGATCCAGCAGATGCGGGCGGGCAGGCCCTGGAAGGCGATGCGCTCGCCCGCCATGTCGAGCCAGCGGTGCAGGCCCGCGTTGTCGGGGAAGAGCTTTTTCATCGCCGCGTCGGTTTTGCGGATGTCCTGCGGATCACCGGTCAGGGCGGCCCAGCGGAACGGGCCGATGCCGCGGCAGAACAGCGGGCGGATGTAGGCCGGCACGAAGCCGGGGAAGTCGAAGGCGTTCGCCACGCCCGCGTCGAAGGCGACCTGGCGGATGTTGTTGCCGTAGTCGGTGGTCGGGACGCCCATCTTCTCGAAGGCGAGCATGGCGTTGACGTGATCGACGATGGAAGCGCGCGCGCCGGCGACAACGGCGTCAGGCTCGGACTGGCGCTTGGTCTCCCATTCGGCGACGGTCCAGCCCTTGGGCAGGTAGCCGTTGACGAGGTCGTGGGCGCTGGTCTGGTCGGTGACAAGATCGGGCCGGACGCCCCGCTTGATCAGTTCAGGCAGAACATCCGCTGCATTGCCCAACAGGCCGACAGATATCGGTTTTCCGGTCGTCTTGGCCTCTTCGATCAGGGCCAGGGCTTCATCCAGCGTCTCGGCCATGACGTCGAGGTAGCGGGTCTTCAGGCGCATCTCGATACGGCTGCGCTGACACTCGACGGCGAGGCAGGAGGCGCCCGCCATGGTGGCGGCCAGCGGCTGGGCGCCGCCCATGCCGCCGAGGCCGGCGGTCAGGATCCACTTGCCCGACCAGTCGCCGCCGTAGTGCTGGCG
>CAYOXO010000324.1:0-1843 GCA_964407945.1 uncultured Stakelama sp. | reverse complement strand
GGCCGGTGCCGCCGATGCCGCCGAATCCCTGGCCGCCGGTGAACTGCGCGTGGACTTCATCCCCGACACCCTCTGCGACGGTCTGCGCGGCACGCTCGGCGCACCCAACTTCGCCCTGCTGCGCGCGCACCGGGTGGAGGTGGTGACCGTGCCCGATGCCGAAACGCTCGTCGCGATGCGGCTGCTGTGGGAATGCCTGAAGCTGCTGGTGGAACCCTCCTCCGCCATCGCCCTGGCCGCCATCCTGCGCCAGCGCGAGCGCCTGGCCGGACAGCGGGTCGGCGTGATCCTGTCCGGCGGCAATGTCGACCTGGACGCCCTGCCCTGGAAGGCCGCGGCATGAACGCGCGTCGCAGGAAGCCCCGGCGCGGGGTGTTCGGCTGGACCTGGCGGCTGCTGCTGGTGGTCCTGTTCTGGCTCGCCGGCGTGGCCGCCTACATCACCTGGGTCGGCCAGCGCGACGACGCCCGGCCCGCCGACGCCATCATCGTGCTGGGCGCGGCCGCCTACGACGCCAAGCCGTCGCCGGTGTTCGAAGAACGCATCCGCCACGGCATCGACCTGTACAGACGCGGGCTGGCGCCGAAACTGATCTTCACCGGCGGCTATGGCGGCGTCGGCGCACGCTTCTCCGAGTCGCAGGTCGCGCGCCGCTACGCGTTGCGCCAGGGCGTGCCGGACAAGGCGATCCTGATCGAATCGCTGTCGCGCAATACCCCCGACAACCTGCGCCAGGCATCGCTGCTGATGCAGCAGCACCAGCTGCACGACGTCATCGTGGTCAGCGACCCGCTGCACATGGCGCGCGCGCTGCGCATCAGCAAGGACCTCGGCATCCGCGCGGTCGGCTCGCCCACGCCGACCAGCCGGTTCCGCACCTTCGCCACGCGCTGGCGTTTCCTGCTGCAGGAAGTGTATTTCTTCCACCGCGACCGCCTGCCGCGCTGACGGCGTGGCGTATCATCGCCAGCTCGCCCACCACCCGGATCCGCCATGAAGATCGACGGCACGCGCCGGCAGGACCGCGCCACCGAACTCGTCCTCAGCTACTACGCCGCCTTCAACCGCGGCGACTGGGAAGGCATGCTGGCGATGCTGAGCGAGGACGTGGTGCACGACCTCAATCAGGGCGCGCGCGAAGTGGGGCGCGAGGCGTTCGCGGCCTTCCTGGGGCGCATGAACGCCAGCTACCGCGAACAGCTGCGCGACATCGTGGTCCTGGTCACCCAGGATGGCCTGCGCGCCGCCGCCGAATACGTGGTGCACGGCGAGTACCTGCATACCGACGAAGGCCTGCCACCAGCGGATGGACAGACCTACGCGCTGCCGGGCGGCGCCTTCTTCGATATCCGCGACGACCGCATCGCGCGCGTCACCAACTACTACAACCTGCAGGACTGGATCCGGCAGGTGCGCCGCGACAATCCCTGAGCCGGCGCGACGCGTAGCGGGCCGCAGCGAGCCCGTGCGATGAACCTACGCGGTGAAGCTACTCGCCGCGTCGCCGGATCGGGATCTTCGACAGCGGCACCGCCGCGATGTCCTCCTCCTGCTCCCGTATCGGCGCACCCGCCGGCGGCGCCCAGGCATGGGCGTAGATGACGTCCCAGGTGCTGGGCAGCTTGCCGTCCGCGCGACGCAACGGCTCGTAGGCTGCCGCCGCGGCCGCGAAGCGCGCGCGACCGGTCAGCGTATGCCGGCGATGGTGCAAGGCGTTGGTCGCGCCCATCGCGCGCAGTTCGCGCATCAACGCCGGCAGGTCGTCGTAGGTCAGCGTGAAGCGGTCACGGTCGAGCACCGGATCGCGGAAGCCGGCCAGCATCAGCGCATCGCCGAACTGGGC
>CAYOXO010000323.1:0-1843 GCA_964407945.1 uncultured Stakelama sp. | reverse complement strand
ACCGGTCGATCGCGACGAAATCCTCAAGAGCTATGAGCTGTCCAAGGGCAATTACGTGCTGCTCGAGCAGGACGAGATCGATGCGGTGAAGATCGAGAGTCGCAAGACGCTCGACCTCATCCAGTTCGTCGATGCCGATGCGATCGACGTGCTCTACTATGAGAAGCCCTATTTCGTGATCCCCGCCGACGATCTGGCCGAGGAAGCCTATGCCGTACTGCGCGACGCCCTGCGCCAGACGAGGAAGGTCGGCCTTGGCCAACTGTCCGTGCGCGGGCGCGAGCAGCTCGTCTCGCTCAAGCCGTGCGGGCGCGGACTGGTGCTCGAAGTGCTACGCTATGCCGATGAGGTGAACAAGGCGCAGACCTATTTCCGCGGGATGCCGGCGGAAACCGCCGACGAGGACATGCTCGATCTCGCCACCAGCATCATCGACAAGCGTACCGCACCGTTCAAGCCCGAGGAGTTTCACGATCGCTATGTCGATGCCCTCCACCGGCTGATCGACAAAAAGAAGAAAGCAAAGGGCAAGCGCATCATCGAGGAGGTCGAGGAGGAAACGGGTGGACGGCGCGGCGGCAACGTCATCGACCTGATGGCCGCGCTCAAGAAATCAGCGGGCGAAACCGCCCGCAAGCCCGCCGCGAAGAAGACGGGTGGCACGGCAAAGGCACCTGCGGCCGCCAAGCGAACCGCAACCACCAGGCGCAAGCGCGCGTGATCCTCAACCCGGAAACCCCGCTGCACCTGATCGACGGGCCGGTGCTGCTGCGGCTCGGCGCGGCGGCCTTTCTGGGGCTGTTACTCGGGCTGGACCGGGAGCTTCGCGGCCATCCCGCCGGTCTGCGCACGCATGGCATGATCTGCTTCACCAGCGCGCTGATGACCGTCTGTGCCATCGCTTTGCACGGCCAGTTGCGCGGGCAAGGCAATATCGATCCGCTGCGCGTGTTGGAGGCGGCGGCGGCGTTTACCGGCATCATCGCCGCCGGGCTGATCGTGTTCAGCAAGGGCGAGATCAAGAACCTGACCACCGCCGCGCATGTCTGGCTCGCCTCGATGATCGGCATCGCCTGCGGGGCTGCGCTGTGGCCGCTCGTCGTCAGCGCGACCATCGTCGCGATCCTGATGCTGAGCCTGCTCGGCTTTGTCGAGCGCCGCTGGCTGAATCCGGATGGCGAGGACAAGCAATGACGACCACGAACCCCCTGGATAGCTACAACGCCAAACGCGATTTCGCGCGAACGAAGGAACCCAGGGGCAAGGTCGCGAGGACGCGCGGCAACAGCTTCGTCGTGCAAAAGCACGCCGCCACCCGGCTGCACTGGGACTTCCGGCTTGAGATCGACGGCGTGCTCAAGAGCTGGGCGGTGACGAAGGGCCCGAGCTGCGACCCCGCCGACAAGCGCCTGGCGGTCCGCACCGAGGATCACCCGCTCGACTATGGCGAGTTCGAGGGCAATATCCCGAAGGGGGAATATGGCGGCGGCACCGTGATGCTGTGGGACCACGGCACCTGGGAACCGGTCGCGGACAAGCACGCCGATGATCTCAAGGACGGTCATCTCCATTTCATCCTCCATGGCGAGCGGATGAAGGGCGAATGGCTGCTGGTCCGCATGAAGGGGCGCCCGGGCGAGAAGCGCGAGAACTGGCTGCTGCGCAAGATCGACGACGCCGAGGCCGGCCAGGGCGACACGCTGGTCGAACGCGGCCTGACCAGCGTGCTGACCGGTCGGTCGCTGGCTGAGATCGAGGCGGACACTGCCGGCACCCAGTCGCTCAAGGGCGCCAAGGGCAAGGCGTTCGCGCCCTGCCTTCCCCCTGCGCGAAGGAGGTTGCC
>CAYOXO010000322.1:0-1907 GCA_964407945.1 uncultured Stakelama sp. | reverse complement strand
GCCGCCGAGTTCGACGAGCTGATCATGACGCTCAAGCAGACTTTGGGCCTGACGGTGTTCATGGTAACCCATGACCTCGATAGTCTGTATGTAGCTTGCGACAGGATTGCCGCCTTGGCGGACAAGCGTGTCATCGCGGTCGGTCCGCTCGCCACCATGCTGGCTTCCGACCATCCCTGGCTAAAGGCGTATTTCGGCGGCGAACGTGCCCGCGCCCGCATGCCCGATCAAACGAGGACGTGACGGACGCCCGCGATGGAATCCCGTGCGAACTACGCCCTGGTAGGCCTCTTCACTCTCGCCGTGATCGCGGCGATGTTCGGATTCGTCTACTGGTTCGGCAGCGGCGGCGGCGGCCGCAAGCAGGATGTCCGCGTGATCTTCACCGGGACCGTTACCGGTCTCGGACGCGGCTCCAGCGTGCTGTTCAACGGGCTGCGCGTCGGTGAGGTCAAGCAGATCGGCCTGCAGCCGGACGACCCGCGCCGCATCTTCGGCGTGATCGAGGTCGACAATACGACGCCGCTGCGCGTCGATACCCGTGCCCGCATCGAGGCGCAGGGGCTCGCCGGCGTCGTCGCACTGCAGTTGATCGGCGGCGAGCCCGACGCGCCGGTGCTGCAGGTGAAGCCCGGCGAAACGCTGCCGACCATCATCGCCGAACGTTCCGAGCTGCAGGACATCATCGAATCCGTCCGCAATGTCGCCAAGAAGGCGGATGAGGTGCTCGGCAACCTCGACGGTCTGATCAAGGAGAATTCCGGCTCGATCACCAACACTGTCCGCAATGTCGAGAAGTTCTCGCAGGCGCTCGGAGGCAACTCCGGCAACATCGACAAGCTGATGACGAGTTTCGGCCAGATCGCCGATACGATCGCGCCGCTCTCGCAGAAGCTCGGCACGCTGAGCGAGGAGCTGACCGGGGTGGTGCGCTCGGTCGACCGCGCCAAGATCACCGGCATCATCGACAATGTCGACAAGTTCACCGCGGCCCTGGGCGGGTCGAGCAACGATGTCTCGAAGGCAGTCAGCGATGTCGCTTCGATCACGGAAAAGCTCAATCGTGCCGCCGACCAGGTCGAGGGCGTGCTCAAGGCGGCGCAATCCTTCCTGAATACCCAGGACGGGCAGGGTGCCTTCGCCGAGGTCGCCAATGCTGCGAAATCGATCCGGGTGCTGGCCGACAATCTCGACAAGCGGACGGCCGAGATCACCACGGGGATCAACCGCTTCACCGGTCCGGGCCTGCGCGACCTCGAGACGCTCGCTTCCGACGGCAAGCGCACGCTTGGGGATATCAACCGTGTGCTGCGCAACGTCGAGCGCAATCCCCAGCAGTTCATCTTCGGCGGCCGTCCGCCGCTTCCCCAATACAGCGGATCGCGCTAGCTCGATATGATCATGCCCATTCCGACTTCGCCGCTTTGCAGTCGTCTGCTCGCCCCGTCACTGGTGGTCGCAAGCGCCTTGCTGCTGGCCGGCTGCGGCGGTGGCTCCGCGCCGACCACTTTTGATCTCTCCGCACCGCGCGATTTCGGCCGCATCGGCGGTGGTGGCGGTGTCCTGATCGTCGCGCAGCCGACCGCGGTGCAGGCGCTCGATTCCGACCGGCTGATCGTCAAGGATTCGAGCGGCGCGCTCTCCTTCCTCGGCGGGGCGCAATGGGCCGACCGGGTGCCCAATCTGGTGCAGACCCGCCTGATCCAGACCTTCGAGAACGGCAGCCGCATCGCCGCCGTCGGCCGGCCGGGCGAACGCATCGTTCCCGACTTCCAGCTCAACACCGATATCCGCGCCTTCAACATCGACGCCGCCAGCGGCCAGGCCGTGGTCGAGATCACCGCCAAGCTGATCGGCGACCGGACCGGCAAGGTCCAGCGCGCCAAGCTGTTCTCGGCCCGCGTGCC
>CAYOXO010000321.1:0-1913 GCA_964407945.1 uncultured Stakelama sp. | reverse complement strand
AGACACCAGTTGGGGCCTTTTTCGTGAGAGGCGATTTTAGGAACGAAGTCGCGGGCAAGAAGACGGACTTTGCTTCCGGACCCGGCATGGCTGCTAGCCCGCATTTCTCACACGGCCAATTGCTGTGCGACGAGGGATGGGAGGATTTTGCGAAGACGACGAGGAGCGGCGGCGCTGAAGGCGCGGCGGGCGATTTGGTTTTGAGTGTCTGCGTTGGGGTTTGCTGATGATGCCACCGATTGGGCGCGTCGCGGCGGCGCGTGTCAGGCCGGCGAGGCGCGGGCCTTTGCGGCTTCGGCCAGGCGGCGAGCCGCGCGCCCCCATTCTTCGGCGGCTGGGCAGGCGGAGGCCATGGCGATCTTGATGCGGCGGACGCTGATGCGGACCAGTGCCCCGATCTTCAGGAGCTTGAGACGGACGGTGCCGCAGGTGGCGTCCGCGAAGGTGGTTTCAGCCAGGCCGATGCGCCGCAGGGCACAGATCAGCACATAGGCCATTGAAGCGAACCACAACCTGAGCTGATTGGCCCGCATGGTGGCGGCCGAAGTTCGGTCGGCATAGAGGTCGAGCTGGCATTCCTTGATGCGGTTCTCCATGTCGCCACGGGCGCAGTAGATGTCCTCATAGAGCTGCCGCGCCGCTGCCTCGGCCCGCTTGAGCGAGGTGACGACGAAGCGTGGATTGGCCTCGCCTTGCGTCCACTCCGCCTTGGCGACGACGCGGCGCTTTCGGCTCCAGGTGTCGAGCGTCGTCCACTGGAAGTCCTTGAAGCGGCGCGCCGGGCGGCTGGTCTTCTCGGCCGTAGCTCTCGCCGCGGCAAGTTCCTCTTCGATCATGGCGACCAGGCGCGTGTTGCGGGCGAGCCCGAACAGGTAATCCACGCGGTTCTGCTCGCACCAGGCCATCAGCGCCTCGCGCGCAAAGCCCGAGTCCGCCCGCAGCACGATGCGTACGAACGGCCAGCGGGCGCGAATTTGCCGGACAATCCGCTCGACCTCCGCGACGCTGCCCGCGCTGGCGTCGATGTCGGAGGGGCGCAGCTTGGCCGCCAACAGATGCCGGCCGCAGAACACGTACAGCGGCAGATAGCAGTAGCAGTCGTAATAGCCGTGGAAGAAGCGCCCCTCCTGATGCCCGTGCAGCGGGTCGTCGGTGGCATCGAGATCGAGGATGATCTGCTCCGGCGGTCGCTGGTGCGCCTCCAGGAACAGCGTCACCGGCAGCGCCTCGATCGCCGCCGCGTCATAGGCGATCTTGTGATAGCGCGACGGTTCGCTTTGGCTCAGCTCCAGCCGGTTCAGCGTCGACTTGCCGGCCACCGGTGCGCAGTTCCCGCGCCGGGCCGCAAGCTTGCCCGCCAGCACCGCCATCAGCGGATCGTGCCGCAGCTCGTCATGGTCGTTGAGATCTTCATAGCCGAGCGCGATGCCGAAGACCCGCTGTCCGATCAACGTCCCGACCGCATGCTCGATCAAGTCCTGACGCCGATGGTCGCGAAAGCAATCCGCAAAGCGACCCACCAGATCGATCACCCGATCGGTGGCGCCCAGAAGCAGCGCCCCGGCATCCGATGTCACCAGGCCGCCATCAAAGGCCGCTTCCACAGCCCGGCTTTCCACCCTTCCAAAATCAAACTGCTCTGCGCTACACTCTGTCGGCATCGGGGCATTCCTCGAATCATCGCAAAGTCCTTCTCGCAAAAGAACTTTCGCTGATTCGCGCCCCGATGCGCCTCAACACAATGAGAAATGCGGGCTAAGTACCGCGTCATCACAGACTCAGCGTCACTACTAAGGTAATCAATATAGTCTTGCCACTGGATTTCGCCGCGATCTTTCAGAGCCTATCCGACAGCATCATGCACCGCGTCTTTCAGACATTTATTGATCGCTTGTCGACCGCGGAGGACGTGG
>CAYOXO010000320.1:0-1943 GCA_964407945.1 uncultured Stakelama sp. | reverse complement strand
AGCACCTGAAGCGCGGCAAGGTTGACGTTGCCCGACACACGGATGCCCGCCTCGCCCGCATCGATCACGCCGACCGGCGCGATCAGATCGACGTCGCCCGCCGGAATCTCCGGGATCGGCGCCAGCGTGGCGATGCCCGCGCCGGTATTCTGCGTCGGCGGCGACAGGGTGACGACGCCATAGCGGTCGTAGATGCGCCGCGGCGGCTGGAACACCGCCGTGCTCTTCGAACCGCGGCCGGCGTTGATGTCGCCCTCCGCCGACCAGATCAGCAGATCGCCGCCAAAGGTCGTGAACACGCGGCTCTGCCCGAGCAGCACCGAACGGCGCGAGTAGATGTCGACATCGCCCGAGCCCATGCTGAGCACGCCCGCCGTCGCCGGCGGTACCAGGCTGCCGACGCCGACCAGGGTCTGGCCACCCGCGACCATCAACTCGACATTACCGCCGAACAAAGTCCGTACGCCCGACCCGCCGAACATGGTGAGGTCGCCGGCATAGGATGTCGCCTTGCCGCTGGCGTCCTTCTCCGGGAACAGCACCGCGATGGCGTTGCGGCCGCGCAGATAGCTTGCGAAGCGTGGGCCTTCCTCGTCATTATACTCGCGCCCGCCGGCCTTCAGTTCGTCATAATAGACCTGGCGGACGAAGATGCCGCGCTCGACGTCGCTCAGCTTGGTGTTGAAATAGTCGAGTGCGCCCTTCGCGTCCGCAGCCTCATAGCCGAACCGCGCCTTGAGCCACTGGCGCAACTCCTGGTCATAGGTCTTGACGACCTTGCCCTGGTTCTCCGCATGGACGAGCGGGTACGCGCTGTTCGCGCGGTTGGCGGGATCGAGGTAGAGCTTGGCGAACGCATCATAGTTCGGCCCGCCCGCGCCCACGCCGGTCAGTACGGTGATCGCCGCGCCGCCGTTGCGGCTCTCCGGCGTCAGGTCGAACAACGGCCCCATGCTGCTCAGCCGGCCATTTTCGCCCTGATAGACGTGGCGCCCGGCCTCAACGATCAGGTTGCCGGGGCCAGCGACGGTCATGTTGGCGAAGACCACGTCGCGGCCCGCCGAGATCAGGGTGATGTCGCGCGGATCGTTGTGCACGACCAGACCGGAGGTCAGGAACGCGCCGCCGAAGATCTGCGTCGTACCGCGGCAATCGACCGGCCCGAAGCTTCCGCAGCCGAGCGCCAGCGGCGAGCCGAGGTTGACGATGTCGCGACCGGCGCGGATCGTCGCCGATCCCGAGCTGATATAGATCGGGTTCAACAGGCTCCAGTTGGTCATGCCGAACGAGAATTCGCGCACATCGCCTTCGACGGCGTAGAACAACGCCGGCGCCTTGCGGCCCTGGATCAGGCGGCCGCTCGCGGTTTCCGGCTGGAACGCAAGCGCGCTGCCGACCGAGCCGTTGCCGGTGATCGTCGGCACCGGCCCGTTCGGGATCCGCTCCGCCTGCCCGCCCCAGACCGGACGGAAGATATTGGGCAACAGGTCCGGGCTGTTCGACATGCCGGACAAGGCGATCGGCATGCTCGTTATGAAGTCGCCGACGCCATCATAGGACAGCTGGGCGGTGCCCGAGATGCTGCCGCCCGCCAGGAACTCGACCTGCCCCTTGGGCGAAGGCGCCAGGACGAGCGCGGCGATGCCGGTGGTGCAGTCGGTACCGCACAGGCCGCCGGTCCAGGAGATGTTGCCGCCCGGCGCGGTGGCGGTGAGGATCGCCGGATACCAGTAGCGCAGATCGCGCCGCGCGGCGTTCGACGTCGCCAGCCCAACCGGGGTGATCGACCCGCCACCCGAATAGAGGTGGATCGCGGTATCGTCCTGCCACAGCGTGAAGCTGCTGCGGGAGAACAGACCGTCTTGCCGCCCCCAGATACCGGCGGCGTTGATCGTGCCCAGGCTGGTGCCCGCTTCGCTCATCTGAACGATCGAGCCCGGATC
>CAYOXO010000319.1:0-1946 GCA_964407945.1 uncultured Stakelama sp. | reverse complement strand
ATGTTCGGCGCCGGCATCAAGGGCACGTTCTGAGCGAGGAATCGCGCCCCGGGCAATAAGGGCATGGCGGAGCCCGCCGGCTCCGCCATGCCTCGTATTTTCCGAGGTTCCGTACGTCGAAAGAAAGACAGGGCCGCAGCGGCGACAGTCGCCAGAGCGGCGGCATGCGTCGCGTCACCGAACGCAGGAGCGCGTCCGCGGCAATCTTGCCGATGCGGGCAAGCTAAGCGGGCGCAGCTTTAGTCGTCGAAGTCGTCATGAACGGCGACTGCCCCCCGACGCCAATAGCCGTGGGCGCGGACCCATTTGCGGTTCGCGCCACGCTCCTCGATGAGCACGCTGCGCAACCGCTTGGCGACGCCGGACTCGCAGGCGAGCCAGGCGAAATAGTCGCCGTCGGGGAAAGACAGGCCGCGTAAGGCGGCCAGCAATGCCACGCCGGGCTCTTCCACTTCCTCGCCACGGTGAACCCAGACCAGATCGGCTCCGGCCGGGCATTGCAGCGCCAGCTCCTCGGGGGCACCTGCGACCTCGATGAGGGCCAGCGCCCGGCTGTTCCCGGGGAGCTCCTCGAGACGTCGCGCGATGGCTGGAAGGCCGGTTTCGTCCGCAACCAGCAGATGCCAGTCGAAGTCGAGGGGAATGACGAAAGATCCGCGCGGACCCGCGACCCAGGCGGGCGCGCCCGGCTTCACCGCGGAGGCCCAACGGCTAGCAGGTCCGTCATGCAGAATGGCGAAATCGATATCGAGTTCACCCGCCCGCGGATCGTAACGCCGTGGCGTGAAATCCCGCGCGAGCGGGCGCTGCCCACCCTCCGGGAACGTCAACCCATCCGGCCCCGCGACAGGCAGGACGGGGCGAGTCTCGCCAGGAGCGGGGAAGAACATCTTCACATGGTCATCAAAGCCCACGCTGACGAAGCCCTCCAACTCCGGGCCGCCCAACGTTACCCGTCGCATAGACGGGCTGAGCTCGGTCACCCGCAGGACCTCCAGTTGCCGCAGCACCAGGCTGTGGCGCTGGCGTTGCGGCAGTCGCGCGCTGCGCACGCCTGCTTCATCGGCGTTGCTCATCATCTGTCATCCTCTATCGATTGCGAGCGCCCCGCCCAACGACGAAGGGCAAAGCCCCGCCGCCTCGCTGGCCCGCTATTGGATTGGCGGCTCTCATCCACCGCGCTTCATTTCGTCAGGATCAACTTTCCCTGGCGCGTGATCCTCAGGCGATAAATCTCGCCGTGGTGGTCGATCCCGACCTCCCGCTCGCCCTTGAAGACCGCGGCACTGACGATCGTTCTCATGAGCTTAGCTGTCACCGAGCCCACCGGATGAGCCTCGCGATCAGCATGTATCGGACCGGAAACATCTGGACCAGCCATATTGGAACTCTGCTCGGAAACGCGGCAGCGGAAGCCCAGGAACCTAGCATCGACTAAAAAGTCAAGCAATTACAATGATTTATATATATAACGATTCAAAACTCCACTGACCGCCCGACCGGCAGAACGTCGCTGCCTGATCAAGCCCGAACCGAGGCTTTAACGAGGCGCCAAGACAAAACCACGCTCGCTGATCTCCCAACAGACGGTCTGGATGAGCAGCCGGGCCCGGGCATTCCGCACCGGACGAGGCGATGTCATTCGCACTCGGTCAACTCGCCAGCCCCGGCCTTGTGCGTGCGACACGTCGTGGACCGAAGCTCGTCTCGCGCGCCGCATGCGGTGACCGTCAGGACCACGATCAGCATGACGAGAGCGATGAAGGTGGAGCGCAGCATCGAGGGAAGACCGGCCAGCATGGCTGGGACGCCAGCATCCATGGACGCCGATCATCGCAAAGGACCCGGCGCCGGGTCCAGCCCGCCTGTGTCACTGAACTTCTGGGAGAAGGATGGTACAGCCACCCCGGCTTGAACGGGGGACCTCTAGATCCACAATCTAGCGC
>CAYOXO010000318.1:0-1993 GCA_964407945.1 uncultured Stakelama sp. | reverse complement strand
CCCGCATAGCTGGCTCGCTGATAGGCGGCGTCATCTTCGCCCATGGCCACCAATATCTCGGCATATGACATCGGAGCCTCCGCTGATGGTTATCCGAGATGATCCTAGATCGCGGCTCGGGCTCCGCCTTGACGCGCGTCAAAGCACCGCCCGACCCGGGGGCGCCACGTGCAGAGTTGTCCGAGATCAAGTCGGGCCTGTCGCGCGATCCCGATAGTGCGTGCTCCACTTGCCACCGTTGGAGCACCACCATGCGGATCTGGCTCAGGCGCCGTTTCGAACGGCAGGCTCGGTTGATGGGCGCCATGATGGCGCGGGTCGGCGTAGAACCGGCGGAGGCTGCCAGCCGCGGGCGGCTCTATGATGCCGCCAATCGGCGCTGCCTGTGGTGCAGCGCTCATGACGCATGCGGCAGGTGGATCGAGCAGAACCGGAGCACGGGATACGGTCCTGGCTTTTGCCCTAATGCGGCGTTCTTCGAAGTTGCCAAGCGAGCTCACCCCGGCCGCTGATGTGCCATCCGCTCTAGGCGTTCACGCCGCCCTGACTGCTACAATGGCATACGTCCGCAACTCGCCATCGACGCCCTTGATGGACACATATTCCCCAGGCGCTATCGCATGGCAGTCAAGGCGAAAGCCGCTCTCGTCGTCGGCGTCGGAGCGGTCGTCGTAGTCGAAGACCCAGTTCGCTCCACCTGCTCCACCCGCGCGGTGAAGCAGCCTGCCGTGGCGCGTCGCTCCATCGGGCGCCAACCGCCTCACGCGGCAATGATCACGCTGCGCGTGCCAGGCCTCCGTATCGAGCCGTCCGGTTTCGTCGAGCGGCGCGACGATTTCATACCGGTCGCGCGGATTGCCTCCTGGAAATTTGGGGCAGCGTGCAAGCTGCAGCGAGATCTTGCTCAGGCCAAGCACTGTGGCGTCCTCCTTGTCATCAACCTCGTGCGAGACCTGCACCACGTCTGGTGGCTTGCGAACGATGGCGAATGGGCCGTTCCGGAAACGCAGCCAGTCCGGGTAACAGGCTGCGCCACTCGTCATTTGGGGGCGAAGATCGACCAACCGCAGCGCGCCCACCAAACCGCCCTCGAGGAGATTGGCGAGGACGGCCTGCCGGTCCAATCGCCGCGCTGCACGCCTCAGGCGTCGAGACGACGCAAGGCGGTTCGATCGCGCAGGACGATCGAACGACGGTGGGACGGCAACTCGATGAAACCCTTGCGTTCGAGCTGTGTCAGTGTGCGTGAAACGGTCTCGATCGTCAGACCGAGATGGTCGGCGATGTCGCTGCGCGACATGGGCAGATCCAGGTGGCTCATCTCGGACAATCGCCCCGACATATCCAGCAGGAAGGTCGCGATGCGCTCCAGTGCGCTCTTGCGGCCGAGGAGGAGCATGTGGCTCTGCGCGCGCTCGATCGCATGCATCATCGCCGCTACCACGCGCTGGGCGAATTCGGCATCTTCCGCCAGCATCCGTTCGAGCTGCGAGCGCTGATAGATCCGCAGCGTCGCGTCTTCGACGACCTCAGCGCCGACCCGGTGCAGGGAGGAAGCTTCGAACCCGAAAAGATCACCCTTCAGGTGAAAGGCATCGATCTGGCGCCGCCCGTCCTTGAGGAGTTGCGACGTCCGAACGGTCCCGGAGACCACCTCGTAGAAGTGCAGCGCAGCTGAGCCTTCGGAAAAGACGGTCTGCCCCTTCTTGAAGCGCGTCGGAACATCGATGAACGCAATAGCGCGTTTCTGGACGATGGCACCTGGTACCGCATGCCCGACGTGGGGATGCTGAAGAGCGGTCTGCATCGGCATGTCTCCCCTTGCAATCTGTGATGACGTTTTACCTCCCGCGGAACTCGGCCAAAATCCGATACACCCCTAAGGGATTTTACTGAGGCCGGTCTTGCAATCGCATCAGGGCGCTCCGGATTCCGTCGAGCAGCGCGCTGTCATGCAGGGGTTTCTCGAGCACTTTGCAGAAGCCTGCCCGTC
>CAYOXO010000317.1:0-2037 GCA_964407945.1 uncultured Stakelama sp. | reverse complement strand
GCTCCATGTCAGCCTGGGGCAAGCCAGCTTGCACCAGGCTGACATGCGTGGCGGCCAAGGCTGGGCACGCCGACGGATTGTGGCTTTTTATGGCCTGTTTCCAAAGGTCCGGCGGGTTTTTCGACGGGCGCGCGTGACCTACCAGCAACGACCGCTGCAAAAATCTTTTGTTAACGACAATGGCGGTTTGCACCCTGCAGGAAACTTTGTAGAAGCGTTTGGTCTTCAATGTCGCCAAGCCTCGCCCGTAGCGGGGCTCCCCGTTCGCGGGGTGGTGACCCAAAGAATGGAATAGGCGACCCGATGACGTCGACGCTTCAGAGCCGGTCCTTGCGCATGCGGCTCTCTCGATCAGTCGGACTTGCGGCCGTCATGGTGGCCGTCAGCGGTGGCGTGGTGTTCGCGCAGTCCGTGATTGTCCAAGGCAACCGTCGTGTCGATGCGGAGACGATCCGCTCCTATGCGACAGGGCAGGGTTCGGGCAACCCGCAGGAGATTCGCCAGAATCTCATGGCGACGGGCCTGTTCTCCAACGTTCAGGTCAGCCGCCGCGGGGCGCAGACCGTCGTTTCGGTCCAGGAAAACGACACGATCAACCGCGTCGCCTTCGAGGGCAATCGCCGTCTGAAGGGCGAGGTGCTGCTCGGGCAGGTCCAGTCCAAGGCGCGCGGCCCGCTGAGCCAGCAGATGATCGATGCCGACGTCGAGCGGCTCAAGGATGTCTATCGCCGCGCCGGCTATGGCCTGGCCACGATCAGCGGGCGCATCCAGCCGCTTCCGAACGGCCGTTCCGACGTGGTCTTCACCATTCAGGAAAGCGGCAAGACCGGCATCAAGTCGATCAACTTCAGCGGCAACGGCGCTTACTCCTCCTCGCGCCTGCGCGGGCTGATGAGCTCGACCGAGTCGAATTTCCTGAGCTGGATCAAGACCTCCGACGTTTATGATCCGGACCGGATCAACGCCGACCTTGAGCTGATTCGCCGCTATTATCTGAAGAACGGCTATGCCGACTTCCGGGTCGTCTCGAGCGATGCGCGCTTCGACGATGCCGCTGGCGGCTGGGTGGTCGACATCGCCGTCGACGAGGGGCCGCAATACAAAGTCGGCCATGTCGGCGTCGATTCCCGTCTGCGCGATGTCGATCCGGCCGTGCTGGAGTCGCTCGTCAACACCTCGAGCGGCGACACATACAATGCCGAGGCGGTCGAGCGTTCGCTGGTCAGCCTGACCACCGAAGTCGCCAAGCGCGGCTATGCCTTCGCGCAGGTCCGCCCGCGTGGTGAGCGCGACGCGGCCGGTCAGCAGATCGGCATCACCTATGTGGTCGAAGAGGGGCCGCGGGTCTATGTCGAGCGCATCAATGTGCGCGGCAACACCCGTACGCGCGACTATGTCGTTCGCCGCGAGCTCGATCTCGGCGAAGGCGACGCCTACAACAAGGTCTTCATCGACCGTGCCGAGCGCCGCCTGAACAATCTCGGCTTCTTCAACAAGGTCCGCATCACCAACGAGCCGGGCAGCGCGCCTGATCGCGTGGTCGTCAACATCGATGTCGAGGACAAGGCCACCGGTTCGTTCTCGATCGCCGGCGGCTACTCGACCTCGGACGGCATCATCGGCGAGGTCTCGCTGTCGGAGTCGAACTTCCTCGGCCGCGGCCAGTATGTCCGCATCGCCGGCACGATGGGCCAGCGTACCCAGGGTATCGATTTCTCGTTCACCGAGCCGTATTTCCTCGGTCACCGGATCGCTGCCGGCTTCGATCTCTTCTCGAAGTTCAACGACAACACCAATATCGGCTATTTCGAGAGCCGCGTGACCGGTGGTCAGGTGCGCTTCTCCTTCCCGATCACGGAAGAGTTCTCGATCACGCCGCGCTATTCGATCTACACGACCGAGATCAAGATCCCGAACACGTTCTCGAAGCCGTACAACGACTGTACCTTCCCGCTCGATGGCATCACGCCCGGGACGCCAGGCGGTTCGGCAGCTTCGAACACGTTCAACTGCTTGACGAACGGCGAAGCGACGGTC
>CAYOXO010000316.1:0-2040 GCA_964407945.1 uncultured Stakelama sp. | reverse complement strand
CAGGCGCCGCGACGCGTCGGGCGGTTCACGCCGGAAATCGTGCGCCATGCGATCGCGGTGAACCGCCCCTCGCGGATCGTACTCAACCATCTCGATTATATTGATCCGGCAGTCGCAGTAGACGGCCTGACATCCAAGGCACTGCGCTTTGTGCAATGGGCGGGCGAAGCGATCGGCCAACCGATCGACTGGGTCGGCATTTCACCGGACCGGACGATCGAACTGCAGCATTGCCTCGCTGGCAGCGCTTAAGCCCGGTCAGGTGGTCATGTCGCAATCGGTATCGGCCGCCCAGCCCTGATTCAGGAAGGTGCCGATCCGGTCGCGCAGCCGAGCAGCGTGCCGCGGCTGCGCGATCACCCAAAGATGCCGGCACGACCCGCGGCGGAACAGCAGGGGCGCCAGCAAGCCGATATTCGTGAGCCGCTCCCTGAACGCGACGCGTAGCCGCTCGGTCTGCACGGCGGCGGGGGCAGTACGGTTGAGATGATTGTAGAGGACGAGCGAAGCACCGGTCGCCCAGGCCGCATCGATCTCGCTCCAGAACGCGAATTTTCCCGCACGATAATCGCTGCGGTTGAGCGACCGCGTCTCGACACCATTGTCCGGATCGAGGAACAGCAGATCCGTGCCCGCAAGGCTAGCGAGCCCCTCGCCAAACCAGTCGGCGCGATGCGCCGTGCGCTGCGCGGGCGCGCCGCCGATCGCGACCGGGCTGGCATGGAACCGCGCGCCCGGTAGGATGCCGGCAGCCTCGACGGCGGCGACCGAGCGATGGCCAGATGCGACCAGTTGCGCAAGCGTCGCATGAAGTCCGGCATCGCGATCGGCGAGACCCGGCTGGCGCAGATAGGCGATATGACGACCATCGCCGTTATGGCCCTCGTCGGGAAACAGATACCACAGCACGCCGAGCGAGAGCGGCGGCGGCCCGGCGCACAGACTGCGGAGCAGCGCATATTTCGCGTAATCACCCGCATCGCCAACGTAACGATTCTGCATAGACCGGATGAACCTTTGTTTTGATCTTCATTGAAGAGACGATATCCAGCACCTCACAGAGCGGCAGGATCGAGTGAGATGAAGGACCGCAAAGCGACCCGAACTACGCGTTTCATCAAGTGGTTGGCCAGGGAATTTGACGTTGCGCTGGCGGAAGATGCGCCTGGCGCGGTCAAGGCAACCCTGCCCGCGCCCGCGCGCGCGGCGGGAGTGGCCGATCCAGAACTAGATGCCGCGGTCGCGCGGTTCGAAGCGTGGAAAGAAATCGACCCCTTCCCCGAGATCGCGCCTTCGCTGCTGAACTCGGCCGATACCGACGACTATATGCGCGTCGCGGCAGTGGTTCATCCTTATGACGCGGGCAAGCGCAAGACCGCGTCCTATCCGCTGAGCGTGGGCAATGAGATCGCATTTTGGGACGCGGCGCGCCCGCAGGATCGGCCGATCCGCGAACTGGCCCCGGACGGTCAGGTCGTCATCCCGCCCAACTCGCTGATCTATGTACGCACTGCCGAACGATTTCAGCTCCCCAACTATATGGCGGTCCGCTTCAACCTGCATATCGATCTGGTGCACAAGGGCCTGCTGCTCGGCACCGGCCCGCTGGTCGACCCGGGCTTCTCGGGCCGCCTGATGGTGCCGCTGCACAACCTTACCAGCAACACCTATATGCTGCAGGTTGGTGACGACTTCATCTGGGCCGAATTCACCAAGACCTCGCTGGTCGATGAATGGACGAAGGCGTGTCCGGCTCGCCCCAAGCGTACTGGAGCGCTGGTCGATTTCCCAGACCGCAAGGTCGATCGCTCGCTGGCCGACTACGTCTACAGCGCCCAGAAAGGCCACCCGGTCCTCCAGCGTGGCCTCAGCCATGCCGGCTTGCAAAACGCCATTCCCGACGCGATCGAGCGCGCTCGCGACAAGGCGGCTGAGGCCAAGCGCAGCGCCGGAAAGGCCAAGCGCAAGGTAACCGTGCTAACCGGCTTCGGTATTCTCGGCATTCTCGGCGCATTCGGGACTCTGGTCGGCCAGCTGATG
>CAYOXO010000315.1:0-2045 GCA_964407945.1 uncultured Stakelama sp. | reverse complement strand
TCATGGCGGGCAATCAGGGACACCGGAACGACTGGGTCAGCACCTTCCCGTTCCATTTCTATCCCGACGCGCCCGAATTCGCCGAGGCCGCCAACGGCTATCTGCCCGCGGGCGATACGGTGATCGGGCACGATGTGTGGATCGGGTCCGAGGCGATCGTCATGCCCGGCGTTAACATCGGCCATGGCGCGGTGATCGGCACGCGCGCGCTGGTGACCCGCGACGTCGAACCCTATGCGGCCGTCGGCGGCAATCCCGCGCGGGTGCTGCGCAAGCGGTTCGACGAGCGGCGGATCGCGCTGCTGCTCGACATGGCGTGGTGGGACTGGCCCGACGACCGGCTGCGCCAGGCGATCCCGCTGCTGACCAGTGGAGAGATCGAGGCATTGCACGACTTCTGGCTGAGCTGTCGCGACGGTTGACGTTGATCGAAGGGGACCTTTCGCGGCCAGCGAGAGGTCCCTAAGGTAACCGCCGAAACTTCCTCCCGTTTCCCGGAGACCCCATGCGCACGACCCGCCGCCAGTTCCTCGCCACCACCGCCACGCTCGCGACGATGCCCGCCCTTCCCGCTTTCGCGCGGGGCCAGGCGGCGGCACCGGGGGACGCGGCGGCGGAGGCGTTGCTGTCCGCGGCGGGCGAGCAATTGCTGGAGAACGGGCCGGAGGGCGCGACCTCGCTCGGCATCGACAAGGGTGAGCGCACACATCTGCGATCGAAGCTCGAGGATCGCAGCATCGCGGGCAAGGCGCGCGTCTCGGAAGGGCTGCGCAAGCGCGTCGCGCAGCTGAAGGCGCTCGATCCCAAGTCGCTCAGCCCGGTGATGCGCACCAATGTCGATGCGGTCCGCACCTCGTTCGAGATCGGGCTTGACGGCATGGCCTTCCCCTATGGCGACGTCGCGGTCGGGGGGTGGCGCAACTCGCCCTATGTCGTAGTGCAGAATGTCGGCGGCTATCTCGATATCCCGCGCTTCCTCGACACCGAGCACAAGGTCGAGAATGCGACGGATGCCGCGAGCTGGCTCGCACGCTTTGACCAATATGCCGCGCTGCTGGATGGAGAGACCGAGCGGCTCAAGGTCGCCTATGACAAGGGCGTCATCGCGCCCGACTTCCTGCTCGACAAATGCCTCAAGCAGATCGCGCTGACCCGCGGCACCGACGCCGGCAAATGGGAGCTGGTGACGAGCTTCACCACCAAGCGCGCTGTCACCGGTGATCAGGCAGCAACGGCAGCGAAGATCGCGGCGGGCAAGATCGCGCCCGCGCTCGATCGCCAGATCGAGGAACTGAAGCGCCATCGCGCCAAGGCGACGTCCGACGCGGGTGTCTGGAAGTTCCCGGACGGCGAGGCCTATTACGCCTGGGCGCTGCGTGCCGGCACCACGACCACGATGACGCCGGACGAAGTTCACAAGACCGGTCAGGAGGAGCTGAAGGCGCTCCAGGCCGAGATGGACGTGATCCTCAAGAAACAGGGCTTCACCAAGGGGACGGTCGGTGCGCGGATGACCGCTTTGGGCAAGGATCCGCGCTTCCTGTTCCCCGACAATGATGCGGGCCGCGCCGAAATCCTCAAGTTCATGACCGACCGGATCATGGACATGCGCAGCCGCATGCCGCGCGCCTTCCACACACTGGTCCCCGGTAATGTCGAGGTGAAGCGCCTCCCGCTCGCCGAGGAGCCGGGCGCGCCGGGTGCCTATGGCGGTGCCGGCTCGATCGACGGCACGGTGCCGGGCAAGGTGTGGCTGAACCTGCGCACCACCGCATTGCATTCGCGCTTCAGCCTGCCGACCCTTGCCTATCACGAGGGCATTCCCGGCCATGTCTGGCAGGGCGAATATACGTTCAAGCTGCCGCTGGTGCGCTCCTTGCTCTCGTTCAACGCCTATACCGAAGGCTGGGCGCTCTATGCCGAGCAGCTCGGTGCGGAGCTCGGCGCCTATGACGAAGACCCGATCGGGCGGCTCGGCTATCTCCAGTCCCTCGCCTTCCGCGCCTGCCGCCTGGTCGTCGATACCGGCCTCCACGCCAAGCGCT
>CAYOXO010000314.1:0-2077 GCA_964407945.1 uncultured Stakelama sp. | reverse complement strand
GCGGCCATTGGCGTTCACCGCTTCGCCATCGAGCGTGAACTCGACGATGTCCTCGGCGGCGACCCGGCTCGGCGCCATGTTGCGGGCCAGCAGGAAGCGGTCGGGCCGCTTATCATGGCGCACGCTGATATGGCCGAAGGCATCGACGACGCCCTGGTCGAAGAGGATGTGATTGGCCGCGACGAGTTCCTCGACGATCTCCGGGGAGGGCGCGACCGAGGCTGCGGCCGTATCGGCCACGTCGACGGCGATGGGGTGGTTGCCATGGTCAGACGTGCACATTGCTCGTTCTCTCCGAAATCGCTGCGATCGAAACCCTAAGGGTCAGCTTCTGCCAGCCAGGCGGCCTGACCGCCGAACCGGGCAGATGATCAGAGAGGCGGATGAGCGTGCAAGCCGCTTGCAGCGGGGTGTGCGGCTTCGGGATTCCTGCCACTGGAAACCGCAAGCGCCAACCTCCCATTCGGTGATCTCTGATAAATCATCCGTATACTGATTAACAGGATACTCACATATTTTCCGGTGTCAATCAGGCGTGGGCCGGTTTGACCGCTTACGGACTGAAAGCATACGATCTATAGCGGAGATACGGCGGTCGGCCCGGCAAGCTTCGCCAGACGAAGAGCCCGCAGCGCCGACATTCGAGCGGCGAACTCCACCTGCCGCCCCACCAAGGCAAAGCGACGATGGCGATGGACGATATCTACAACATGCCCGGCCATCTCATCCGGCGCGCGCAGCAGATCGCCGTCTCGCTCTTCCTCGAGGAATGTGCGCCGGTCGATCTCACCCCTGTCCAGTTCGCGGCGCTGGTCACGGTGCGCGACAATCCCGGCATCGATGCGACCCGCCTGTCGGCCCTCGTTGCCTTCGACCGCTCGACGCTCGGCAATGTGCTGGAGCGGATGGAGGCAAAAGAGCTGATCCAGCGCTCGGGCAGCAAGGACGACAAGCGCGTCAAGGTGCTGCACCTCTCGCCCAAGGGCGAGCGCATCCTGAAGGAAGCCGAACCGCTGGCGCAGCGGGCCCAGGAGCGCATCCTCGCGCCGCTCGCCCCGGAGGATCGCGAGGCCTTCATGCGCATGCTGGGGCAGCTCGTCGAGCTCAACAACGAGGCTTCGCGCGTGCCGCTGCGGCTGGCGGCGGGGCGTTCGACCGAGGTCGCCTGACAGCCTGACATTCTATTTTTGCGAAAGGCTGATCGCCTGAACTCCTCCCTTCCCCGTTGCGGGGAAGGGTATGGGGATGGGGGGCGGACGACTGGGTGCAAGGCTGCCTGGCGGCTGCCCTGATCTCGCCGGGAATTCGCTCTGACTTTGCGCCCCCACTCCTACCCCTCCCCGCAAGGGGGAGGGGTTCGCGCCGCCGCGCCAAGCCGCGCAGGCGGGGTTTGACAGCTTCAAGATGTAATGCATACTGATAATGAGTATGCGTTCTTGTCTTGTCAGGTTAGCCGGCCGAGCTGCCGATGGCGCTGTTACGTCTGGTGTCGTTCCGTACCGAGATCAGGACCGCAGACGGCCTTTCTCAGCAAATCCGAGAGCCGCGAACAAAGCGGCCCCATCCGGAGGAAACCAGGTGATCATCACACGACGTGCCGCCTTGACCGGGCTTGCGGGCGCTGCGCTCGCGCCCCGTATCGCCTTCGCCCAACGCAAGATCGTCAGGCTGATCGTGCCTGCCGCGGCGGGCGGGGCGATCGACGTGATCGGCCGGCTCTATGCCCAGCGCATCGCGCCGGCGCTCGATGAATCCTGGGTGGTCGAGAACAAGGCTGGCGCTAGCAACACGCTCGGCGCGGCCGAGGTCGCGCGGGCCGCGCCGGATGGGGCGACCTATCTGACCAATGCCGACATCCACATCATGGCCAGGCATGTGATGCGCAGCGTGTCCTATGACCCGCTCGCCGATTTCACGCCGATCTCGCGCTTCGCGACCTCGCCGATGGTGCTGATCGGCTCGATGAAGACGCCGGCTACCATGCAGGCATTGATCGCCGACATGAAGGCGAAGGCGGGCGAATACACCTTCGCCAATTCGGCGCTGGGCAGCATGGGTCATCTCGCCACCGAGAGCT
>CAYOXO010000313.1:0-2084 GCA_964407945.1 uncultured Stakelama sp. | reverse complement strand
GTCAGCGCCGCACACCCTCCTCGATCAGGTTCGGCCGTCCCTTCGCCCATTTGCGGAGGCACGGTGTCGCCACCGTCCAATCGACGTACCGGCCTCGCCTACCCACCCGCATGCAGCGTTCCGCCACCGCGTTTGGCACCTTCCACAGCACCATATGGCCGAGGAAGAAGCGCGCCTGCTCCTTCTGACGTGCGACGCAGGGAGCCGCATTTCGGCAGAAAGCGCGGATGTCGCGGCCGACTGGCGGCTCGCTCGCGGCCAACAGTATCGCTGCGATGATCATGTCCCGTCCTCTCGAAAACGCCGAGCGCGCCGACCATGCCACGGCCGCCAATCGCGACCAATGTTGGATGAAATCGACACACGCTTGACTTGTTGAATGCGTTCAACATATGAAACGCGCATCCCGACGTTTCGAAAGGACGCGCATCATGCTCAAGGTTCCCGCCCCTTACCCCTTTCCGGGCAGCTTCGCGCTGTTCGTCGACGACACGCTGCCCGTCGGCCAGCAGCGGGCCGAGCTGGTCCGCATCGTCCGCCGGACCGTGTCGCACGCCACCATCGCTTTTCCTCTGCGACCGGACGTCGCCAGCGGCCACCGCACCGTCCATTTTTCCGATTTGCACGACGCCACCCCGCTGACGAAGGAGGAGGAGCGCGCGATGCACGATGCCCACCGCGCGATCACCGGCGTCGAGATCCGAACGCCGCGCCAGCGCGCCGCCCGCGACCGCTTCGCCGATCTGCGCGCCCGCAGCATCGGCAGCATCATCCTCGCCAGCGAGCTCGCCAAGCTCGAAGCCCGCGAAAACCGCCTGACCCGCCGCCACGGCGGCTCGGCGGGCCAGCAGGTGGCGGCATGAGCGCTTTCCCTGAGCAGCCGATCCAATGGTGGCGCGAGCTGACGTACGACAGCGAAGCGTGGCGCGGGCCGTATGCAACGCGCGAACAAGCGGTCACAACGGCGGCCGCCGAATATTTTGATGGGCACGACGAGGAGATTGCCGGTTTCTGGATCGTCAGTGGCCGACTTCAGCTCCCGAGTGTCGACAATGCCCTCGATCAGGGCATCGGCGCGATCCTCGACCAGATCGAGGCCGACGAATGCTGGTTCGAGGACTGCGGCATCGACGTGCGCGGTGCGCGCGGCAGCGTGAAAGAGGCGCTGCGCCCCGCGCTGGCAGCGTGGATGGCCGAGAATGTCGACCTGTCGTGCGGTCGGATGATCGAGGACATGCTGACGCTGGAATATTTCCGCCGCGTCCGCCCTGCCGATGGGACGCCCGACCGCGTCGAACCCCGCCCCGACATCGCCGCCGGTGACGAGGCTGGTTTCGAAGGACCCGAGCTGGAGGGGGCCGCCTGATGCTTGACATGCCCATCCATCCCTGCCCGTTCGTGCGATCGGTCGTCGGCCCGCGCGGCACCGTGCTGCTGCGCCGCCACCCCGAGCACGAGAAGACGGCCGTCGAGGCGATCCGTCGCCGTACCCCGCCCGCCTGGTCCGCCGGCCCCGGCGGCGTCCGCTGGACCCCACCCGCCAAGCGCCGCGCGAAGCGGATGCACCGCCGCGCCCGCGCCAATCAGGGAGATCAGGCATGAGCTTTAGCCTCGAACAGGGGAAGCTGCATCCCGACTACAGCATCCCGATGATCCTGCATTGCCCGGACTGCGGCGTGCGGCACATCGACGAGGAAGCGTTCGCGGAGATCGCGCATCACACCCACGCCTGTCAGGGCTGCGGCCTCGTCTGGCGTCCAGCGAAGGTGAATACCCACGGCGTCCGCTTTCTGCCCGGCTACCGCAATCAGGGAGATCAGGCATGACGGACAAATCGCTGGTGGAGCGGTTCTTAGCCTTCACGCCCCACGCCAGCCTTCAGTCTTACACCGACGAGTTGTTCGCCACTGCCGACGAAAGGCGGCTGGACACGATGATCGGAGAGATTGTCACCCTCGCCCATAGTTTGGCAGCCAACGATGCTGCCCAACAGGCAGAGATAGAGCGGCGCGACCAGCAGATTGCGTCCATGCGTGAGGCGTTCGCCGCGATCCTGCGCTTCCACGAAACGGGCGGGCATGAAG
>CAYOXO010000312.1:0-2138 GCA_964407945.1 uncultured Stakelama sp. | reverse complement strand
ATCTGCGCGCCCATGTTCTCGAACTTGTCGGCGAGCTCGATCTCCTTGGCGACGGTGACGCCGTCCTTGGTGATGCGCGGGGCACCGAACGATTTCTCGATCACGACGTTGCGGCCTTTAGGGCCCAGCGTGACCTTCACGGCATTTGCCAGCGTATCGACGCCGCGCAGCATCCGCTCGCGTGCGTCCTGCGAAAACTTCACGTCCTTCGCAGCCATGATTCCTCACTCCTTCAGACTTGAGGTTTCAGGTTGATGATGTGGATGAGGCCCCGTCAGGCGGCCTGCTTGAGGGTGGCGGTCGCCTCGACGACACCCATGATGTCGGACTCCTTCATGATCAGCAGATCCTGGCCGTCGATCTTGACCTCGGTGCCGGACCATTTGCCGAAGAGCACGCGGTCGCCCACCTTGACGTCGAGCGGCACGAGCTTGCCGGCCTCGTCGCGCGCGCCGGCGCCGACGGCGACGACCTCGCCCTCCTGCGGCTTTTCCTTGGCGGTATCGGGAATGATGATCCCGCCCTTGGTCTTCTCCTCGGCGTCGATGCGCTTCACGACGACGCGGTCATGCAGTGGCCGAAACTTCATGAGTTCCTCCAGTTTCCATGTCGGTCACATGTCAAAGCGGGCCGGCCCTATGCGGGTCTCGCGGCGAGGTTCCGCGCGCCCCTGAGGCGCCGTGCCCGCGCGATGATTTAGGTTGGCCCATTTTTGCCTTCAAGAGGCTGGCAGCACTTTTTTCGAGCGAGTGCTAACGTCTTGAATTTGTAGACCTAACCGGAACTTTTCGGCTTGCCGACGCATTGGATTTGCGCTGCCATGAGCAGCGCAACCATGGAGCTGAAAAGGAATGGCTTCCACCGACTTCGCCCGTCAGATCGCGGGCTATGGCCTGACCACCGCCGGCATCCTTTACCGCCTGCCGGACCACCCCTCGATCCTGCAGGAATATGTCTGGCAGGACTACGATCTGGCGCCGCGCTTTCCGCAGCTCAACAAGTTCCTGGCCTTCTGGGAAGCCAAGCTGGACGGCAAGCTCTTTCGCATCACCGTGACGCACAAGGATCTGATCGGGCCAGCCGATCTCAGCGCGATCAATGGCGAATTCCACCTGCAATGAGTTGGAAGCAGTCCACGGGGCTGCTTCCTGATCGAACTCAGGCGAAATTCTGCGGGCCCGCTCGGCGCCCGCGGGACATGAGTGCAATATCCGGAGCCAGCATATCCTGCTTCTCGGCAAAGGCGGCGAAGACGCCACGTACGGTCTCGGCCTCGATATCGCCGCGCACGGCCGCCTGACAGGCCTTCATGGCAAAACTGTGCGCTGGATCACGCCGTTCCGCGGGCCAATCTGCCAAGAAGAGGTAAGCTTCCATTGCAGAGGAGATCACCGTGGGTCGCCCGAAGGCGGTCAGAACGATGATGGGCCGCTTGAACTCATCGTGTTTCATCCCTGATGCTCCCCGGCCAAGCAGTGGAACGTCGTCATAGCCATATCCTCCCGATCAGGCCGACAGGGTTTCGGAGCCGCGCGACCGCCTTACGACGTCACGGTCCGGGCCATCCCCACGATCGAGGGCGACTAGCGCGTCCATGACGTCGTCGAACGAGACCGGCTCGGCGGCAAAATCAGGATGCCGCAGCTGCGGGCATGAGGTGACGGCGCAGGCATCGGAGGCCCAGGAGGACAAGATCGCTCGTTTCTCTCCCGGGGTTAAAGACCGATCATCGAGGACATCGCGCGGCTTTCGATAAAAGCAGCTCGGCCGCACCAACCGATCGATCGTCGCATCGCCGCATGCGGTTGAGGCAAACGGAACTGGAACATTCGGCTTGGGCATTGCAGGCTCTCCCAATGACTCCTTTCAGCGCGAAGAGCTTCGCGACGAAAAATTTGGGAATATGCCGGCCCGGTTCAAGGGTTCCCATGGAGTCGATTTGAAGGCCGATCGTGAGCTAGCCAACTCTCATTCACGCCGGCCCTTCAGAGCGCCTGTGCGAAGGATGCCGATACCGACAGAAGAGCGCGGAGCGCCAAGTCGTCTTCGTCCTCGGCGATGACTGCCGAGTTGGCCACACCCTGTGACCTGAGACCCTTTTCTCCTCCGATCTGAGGGAGAGTCCTGGGTTTCATTTC
>CAYOXO010000311.1:0-2258 GCA_964407945.1 uncultured Stakelama sp. | reverse complement strand
GGGAGGGACCGCCAGCGCAGCCGGCCAGGGTGAGGGTCAGCAGGGAAAGGCTCAGTGCGGTCTTCTTCATATATCCTCCGGATAGAGATGCGCCGGGCGCTCCTTCTGGATTTCGGCACGGGCCCTGTCGAACGACATGATCAGCTCGTCGCCCGTCGCCACGATGCGGTTTTCGTTCGCCCAGGCCTGCAGGAACGCGGCGATCGACGGTTCCCAGTCAATGAGTGTTCCGTAGACGTCGAAGGTCACTGCGTCGAAGTCGGTCAAGCGAAGCATGGAAAAGCCGTTCTCGTTCGGGGCTGAGATAAATTAGCGATAATCGCTAATTTTGAACTCGTCAACCCGACGCCGTGAGAGCAGGCGGGGGCGGCCATAAATCAATGGTTCTGAGCAATAAGCGATTGACTTCAGAGGGTGAGCAGGAGCAAGAAGCATCTGCTCAGCTCAGAATTATCGCTAATCGACCCGAGAGACGGAAGCGTCGTGGATCACCCCGATATCATCGAGCCCGCGCCGCGACGCGATAATCGCTCGGCGGCCGCGATCGTCGTCGACGAGTTGCGCGCCGCGATCCTCCGGAACCGGCTGAGGGGAGGCGAACGTGTGCGGCAGGACGCGATCGCCACGCAGTTCGGCGTGAGCCAGATGATCGTTCGCGAAGCCTTCAAGCAATTGGTGGGAGAAGGCTTCCTCACGGCCGAACCCAGGCGCGGCGTCAGCGTGGCGGTCATGAGCCAGGATGAGGCCTGGGAAATCAGCCAGCTCCGCGCGCTCCTGGAATGCCAGGCGCTGCGTTGGGCCATTCCCAACATGGTCCGCGCGGACTTCGTTCGATCAGCGGCTATTCTCGGCGAGCTGGACGGCTCCGATACCGTCGACGCCAAGATCCTTTTGAACGGCCGTTTTCACGCCACCCTGTATGCACCGGCGAAGCGGCCGCGCACGCTGGAGATGATCGAAGCGCTCAGGATGAATTTCGAACGGTACCTGCGGTTCACTTGGGAGCAGACGCATCATCTGGAACAATCCCAGGCGGAGCACAGGACCATCTTGACGCTCTGCGAGATGCGCGATGTCGAACGAGCCTGCGACGCTCTGCGCAAGCACGTTCTCGCCACGGGGGATCTCCTCGTGGATAGCCTCACCCGGAAGGCTTAGCGGCGCTTTTCTCGCCAGCCGGAATGATCGTTTGATACGCCATATTATCGCTAATCGCTAGATTTCCGCGAAGCACTCTGGGGCGCCAGATGTTGTCACGTCGGATGCCGGAGCCCGGGAGAGGCACATGAGATACAGGCGGATCGGCATCATCGGCGCCGGCGTTGTCGGAAAGGCGATCTTCGACGCCATCGCGCGCGCCGGACTGGCGGACGTCGAGTACATTCTGGTCAGCGAGAATTTCGAGGCTCCAGTCGATGCGCCTCAGCTGCGAAGCAGGATCACGACGGACGCCAGCCGCGCGCTTGCGGCGCCTACCGACCTCGTGATCGAGGCCGCCCACCCGGATGTCGTGTCGCGTTTCGGGGCGCAGCTGCTCGCAAAGGGCGACCTCTGCGCCTTCAGTTCCTCGGCTCTGGCCGACCAAGCCACCGAAACCGCCATGCTGCTGGCAGCCAGAAGGGCGGGGACCCGACTCCTCGTCCCGCACGGCGCGGTCCTTGCTCTCGACGGGATCAGTGATGGCCGGGACGCGATTGAGGATGTGACAATCACCACGACGAAGAGCGGAGCCAGTCTCGGAACGCGCGCGGATGCTCGCGGCACGCTTTTCGACGGCTCGACCAGGGATGTCTGCGCCCTCTTCCCCCGCAATGTGAACGTGCATGCGGCAATCGCGATCTCGGGCATCGGTTTCGATCGCACGCGCAGTGTCGTGATGGCCGATCCCGATACAACGGAGATGCGGCACCGGATCCAAGTATCGGGCCGAGGCTTCGAGTGGGATATTTCAGTTCGCTCGACGGCGCTCGGTGGCGTGTCCGGAGCCTACACACCCAAATCAGCGGCCGGATCGGTCCAACGCATTCTCGGACTCCACCCTGTCGCCACTTGCTGAGGCATCATGCCCGGGCGATGAGATCGCAATACAGGCGCGACCTTTCTGCGCGCGCTCGTGCCCGGAGTCGCCCGGTTCCGTGACGGTTCACGGCTATGGCGGGTCGGCCCCATCTTCATCGCCCCGCTTGATCAGCCCGGCTTGATACCGGCTTCCTCGACCACGCGGTTGGCGCGCTGGATCTCGGCCTCGATGAACTTGG
>CAYOXO010000310.1:0-2285 GCA_964407945.1 uncultured Stakelama sp. | reverse complement strand
CGGGCCGCCTCCCGGGCGGCGCGCTGCGCCTGGAATTCCTCCATCGCCTTGCGTGCCAGGGGCGAGCTGATCGCCTTGGAGAAGTTCAGGCCCCAGCGGATCTGCTCACGCTCGCTGCGCAGAAAATTGACCGGGCGATTGTCGATGCGGATCAGCCGCCCCCGCGTTCCATCCGGCAGATCCGGTTCCCGCGTAAAGCGATCAGGGAACGCAGCCTCGATCTCGGCCGTCACCGTGGGGAAGGACGCGATCGGGTTATCGATCGTGCTCTTGTTGTAGTCGATGTTGAGTGTGAGATCGGTGTCCTTGATCGGCCGCACATTGAGGCCCAGCTTCATCACGTTGCGATTGTCGGCGATCAGATTGCGGTTGCCGCCATCCACGCGCGTGATGTCCACCGTTTCCCCGCGCACGAAATCGAACACGCGTACATTGGGCGTCGCAATCATCGGGTTGCCGAGCTGCTGCGCCGTGGGCGCGCCTTCCTCCTTGGTGAACGAGGCGATGAAGCGGACCTGATCGATCGGCGACCAGTTGACGCCATAGCCATAGGTGACGAGCGTGCCAAAATCCGAAAGCTCCTCGACCTCGACATTGCCGTTGAGGGACAAGTTCCCGAGGCCCTTGAGCACCGCGCGGCTGCGGCTGGCGATCGGCAGATCGATATTGGCCTGGATGCTTCCCGTATCGCGGCCGATATCCGCCTCGGAGAAGGTGCTGCCGCGCAGCGAATCGCTCCTCAGGCTGCTGGTGCGGCCGGTCGCGCGGATACTGGTCGAGATGTCGCCCGCGGGCAGTTTCGCCAGCGCGCCATTCACCAGCGCGTCGATCGATCCGACGTTCGACACCGAGCGCGCGCGGTCGCTGCGGCCGGTTTCGGTATCGGTTAGCGTCCGCCCCTCGATCCGGTCCCAGTTACCGGTCACCGACCAGCGCCATTTGGGGGAGAGGTCGCCGTTTAACGAGAAGCCGCCATGCAGCGTGCCGGTGTCACTGGTCCGCTGCAGCGGCGTGGTGGCGCCGTCGGGCAGGCCCAACAGCGATTCGCTGGCGTTCTGCTCGAGCCGAAGATTCGCCGTCGCGGCGACCTTGCCGATGTTGCGGCTGAACACACCGTTGAGCGCGACATTCTCGGCCTTGGGCAACAGAGTGCGATAGCGCGGATCGGAAGCCGCAAGGTTCGGGTCGCGTTCGACGTCGCGCTCGCTTTCGAGCAGCGCCGAATCGCGCTCATATTGGGCATTGAGGTTAAGGCGACCGTCGCGGTTGATGCGCAGCATGCTCAGCTCCGCTTCCTGCCCGGCACGTCCACCTGCAGTCGCGAATGTCCCGTCCAACTCGCCGGTGATCGACCGGAAGCGGCGACGCAGCACGATGTTCACCACACGCTGGTCGGCCCGATAACCGAGCTTGAGCGCAGCCTCCTCAGGCAGAATGTCCATCCGTTCGATCGCCTCGGGCGGGATATCGCGGATTTCAGCGAAGCTCGAGATGCGGCGTCCGCTCAGCAGCAGCACCGGCGCGCCGCCGCCGCGTCCTCGACCACTGCGCGTCTGCGGTTCGAGTTCGGTCAGCAACTCCGCGAGCGAGCTCGCGCCATAAGCACGGATATCGGCGGGGTTGAGCACCAGTTCCGGCTTGACGTCACCCTGCACCGCACCGCGCAGTTGGCCAGTGACGACGACTTCCTCAGGTTCTTCCCCGGCCGGCGCATCCCCGCCAGCTTCCTGCGCCGCAGGTTCCGCCGGCGGCTGCGGCGCATTCTGCCCCGAGGCCATCGCCACCGGTGCCGCCGTCGCCATCCATCCCGCCATCAACCACGCCGCACGCCGCATTCGTCACTCCCGGATACGCCCGGCACAGGGCCGGCCAGCCGCCCCTAAAGGCGATTTGTCGCAGAACTATGCCCGGAAGAACATGAACGGCGGATGCTCAGTCCGAGGGGCCCTGCCCCTGCATCTGCGCGTGGTGGCGGATCACTTCGTCGATGATGAAGCGCAGGAACTTCTCGGAGAATTCAGGGTCGAGATCGGCTTGCGCCGCCAGCTCGCGCAGCCGCTCGATCTGGCGGTCCTCACGCCCCGGATCGGCGGGGGGAAGGCCGGTTTCCGCCTTGTGGCGTCCGACCGCCTGAGTGATCTGGAAACGCTCGGCGAGCAGAAAGACGAGCGCGGCATCGATCCGGTCGATGCTCTGCCGATAGCGTTGCAGCGTCTCGTCGCTCATGGATATTCCCTTTGGTTCAGCTTGGCTGAACAGTACGGCTCCGGCCCGCTCCCCACCCG
>CAYOXO010000309.1:0-2315 GCA_964407945.1 uncultured Stakelama sp. | reverse complement strand
CGAGCAGGGCAACGAGATCATCATGGCCGCCCGCGCGCACTGGTTCGAGGACGAGGACAATGCGGGCGAGCCGGCCGGTGGGGAGGACGCTGTTGCGGACTCCGAACAATGAGACCCCGGCTGAACTGACGGGTGGCAAGCGTGCGGATGGCGATGCCATTCGCACCTGCATCCTCTCGCGCGCGGAATCCCCGCGCGACGGGCTGATCCGGCTCGCGCTCTCGCCCGACGGCGAAGTGCTGCCCGATGTCCGCGCCAAGGCGCCGGGCCGTGGCGCATGGATCGGTGTCGGGCGTGACGAATTGGCCGCCAGCGGCAAGAAGCTGCACGGCGCGCTGGCGCGCGCGTTCAAGACGAGCGCATTGCGCATCCCGGAGGATCTGGGCGACCGCATCGCCGCGCAACTCGAGCGCGCGTTGCTCGACCGGCTGGGGCTTGAGGCCAAGGCCGGCTATGTCGTGATCGGCGGCGAGCGGATCGAGAAGGCGGGCCGGATGGGCAAGCTGCACCTGCTGCTCCATGCATCGGATGCCGGCGCCGACGGCTCGCGCAAGCTCGATCAGGCGCTGCGTGTCGGCACCGACCGTGAAGGCTCGGGCGACACGGGCTTCACATTGCCGCTGCCACGCACCATATTGTCCTTGGCCCTTGGCCGCGAAAATGTGGTACATGTCGGCCTGACAGACCCCAAGGCAGCCGCGCGGGTGAGCGAAGCGCTCTTCCGCTGGCTGCATTTTATCGGTCCCGATCCAGACCCCAAACCTTGCGAAAAGGCTTCGCAAGGCGCATCGGGCGCTGGCGGTGACGTGACGAACGACGAACAGACGGGAATTTGAGTTGAGCGATACCGAAAACGACAAGCCGAAACTGGGCATGCGCCAGCCGCTGGGGCTGAAGCGCACGGTCGAGACCGGCAAGGTGAAGCAGAGCTTCAGCCACGGACGCTCGAACACCGTCGTGGTCGAGGTCAAGCGTCGTCGCGTGCTTGGTCCGCAGTCCGGTCAGCCCGAGGCTGCGCCCGAGGCCGTGGTCGAGGCCGCTCCCCCGCCCCCCCCGCCGGCCCCCGCGCCGCGTCCGGCCGCGCCCGCTGGCGAGACCGCGCAGGAGCGGCAGACCCGCATGCTGCGCGAAGCCGACGAGCAGCGCATGCAGGCGCTGGAGGAAGCGCGCCGCCGCGAGGAGCGTGAGCGTGTCGAGGCTGCCGAAGCTGAAGCCCGCCGCGCCGAGGAAAAGGCGCGCGCTGAAGCCGAGGCCGCCAAGGCACCGAAGGAAGAGCCCAAGCCGGAGCCGGTCCCCGCGCCGCCCCCTACGCCGGTGGTCGAGGCTGCGGCTCCACCTCCGCCGCCTGCACCGGCTCCGGCTCCGGCCCCCGCACCGGTGCCGCCCAAGCCGGTTTCGATCCAGCTCGACCCGAGCCGCCCCGCGCCGCGCCAGTTTACCCCGGTGCAGCGTCCCGAGATTCCGCGTCCGGCGCCCGCAAAGCCCGAGCCGGCGGTAGCCGCTCCGGCCAGCACCGGCGGTGGCGCGGCGACTCCGCGCACGCCCAATCTTGGCCCGAATCGCGCTCCGGCGCGCGCGCCCGAGCCGCAGCGGCCGCAGCAGCGCGACCGCAAGGGTGACGAGCGTCGCGGCGGCAAGCTGACCGTCAACCGCGCCCTTGGCGGCGACGATGGCGCGCGTGCGCGCAGCCTCGCCGCGCTCAAGCGTGCGCGCGAGAAGGAACATCGTCGTCATTCGGGCCCGCGCGAGCCGCAGGCCAAGCAGATCCGCGACGTCCAGGTTCCTGACGCGATCACCGTGTCGGAGCTGGCGAACCGCATGGCCGAAAAGGGCGCGGACCTGGTCAAGGCGCTGTTCAAGATGGGCATGCCCGTTACGCTGACCCAGACGATCGATCAGGACACCGCCGAGCTGCTGGTGACCGAGTTCGGTCACAACATCGTCCGCGTTTCGGATTCGGACATCGATCTGGCGACCGACACTGTCGAGGATGCGGCCGAGACGCTGCAGCCGCGTCCGCCGGTGGTGACGATCATGGGCCATGTCGATCACGGCAAGACGTCGCTGCTCGACGCGCTGCGCGGCACCGATGTGGTGCGCGGCGAGGCCGGCGGCATCACCCAGCATATCGGCGCCTATCAGGTGACGCTGAAGGACAAGTCGAAGATCACCTTCCTCGACACCCCGGGCCATGAGGCGTTTTCGGAGATGCGCGCGCGCGGCGCGAACGTCACCGACATCGTCGTGCTGGTGGTTGCCGCCGACGACGGGCTGATGCCGCAGACGATCGAGGCGATCAACCACACCAAGGCGGC
>CAYOXO010000308.1:0-2316 GCA_964407945.1 uncultured Stakelama sp. | reverse complement strand
GGCGCGGTCGTGCCATCTGACGCGCCGCACCGAATCGAACGGTGAAGCCATTGTTCAGTCGTGCGACGATGTTGAGATTGGGCAGGACATAGGTGTAGCGCACCCCGTCCGACAGATCGGTGACCGTTGCGACCGGCGATCCGCTCGCGCCCTGGCCGTTCGAGAACTGATCGACGGAGACGACCTGCGCGCCGACATTGCCGCCGAGCTTCGACCCGTTCGCCATCTCGACATCGATGTCGTAGCGGGCATAGCCGGTCAGGATCTCTTCACGCACACCCCAGCCAAAGGCGAAGAGGTTGGCATCGGTCGCGGCGTTGAAATTGTAGAGGCCGCTATAGGCAAGCTTGAGCGGATCGTAGCTGACCATGCCCGGAATACCGAGATAGGCGAGCTTGGTCGGCTCAAGCAGCTGGTCGGCGGGGATCGCGACACTGCTATTGTGCAACGGATCGGCAGCATTCGCCTTGAGGCCCAGATACCAGCGCTTCAGGTCGAGCGACTTCTCGCGCTTGCTGTAGTTGGCACCGAAGGCGATCTTGCCCTGATTGTCGCCCAGTTCACGCTCGACATCGAGACGGAAGGCCATCAGCTCGTCGGTGATCTTCGGGTTATTGAGGAACCCGTCCTGACCGCCCGGCGTGTTGTCGCCGCCCCAGCCCTGGGGACTGGTCAGGAAGATCTGCGCCGGATTGGCATAGTCGATCGCCGACTTGAAGCTGTAACGCCCCTGCGCGTCGCGGCTGAAGCCTAGCGTGTCGAACGGGCCGTTGCCGCCGCCGCGCGAGGTGCCCGAATAGGTCTCCAGCACCTTGTCCTCACGGTCGACGCGCGAATAGCTGGCGTCGCCGGTGATCTTCCACCCGCCTGTGACGTAGCTGACGTTGATGCCCCCCGAATAGAGATCGGCCTCACGCAGATTCGCGTCGTTGCGCACCACCGGCTTGACGCCGCTCCAGGTACCGTCGGTGATGATGCCGTCCTTGACGGTATAACCCGGCTGCAGCACCGCGCCGCCCCACTGAAGCGGGAACTCGATGCCGCGCAGCGTCTGCGCGTCCTTGAACTTCGAATAGTAACCATCGAGCAGGATGTTCAGATCGGGTGTCGGCTTGAACTGCAGCGTCGCCATCGCGGTGGTGCGTTCGAGCTTGGTCGATTGCACATAGGGCTTGGCGCCGCCGATGATCTTTGCCCCCTGTGCCGCGGCATAGGCCGGCCGCGGGGTGAAGGTGTCGTCGGCCTGGCTGGGCGTCCCCTTGGTATCGCGGATGCCGTAAAGGTCGTTGTTGGTGTCGAAGTTGGGATAGCCCCAACTGTTGAACCGTTCGAACTGGGTCGGCGAATTGATGTGCGCGATGCCGAACGTGATACCGATGGTATCGTTCGCGAACTGATCGATATAATTGAGGCTGGCGCGATAGCCCTTGTCATCGGAGCCGGCGTTGAGCTTGCCCAGCGAGACGATCTCGCCGCGCGCGCTCACACCCAGCACGCGCTTGCCATAATCGAGCGGACGAAGGGAGCGCAGGTTGATCGTACCCGACAGGCCCTGACCGATCAGGCCGGCGAACGGCGTCTTGTAGACATCGACCGCGCCGATCAGCTCCGACGGATACTGGTCGAACTCGACCCCGCGATTGTCGCCGGTGCTGACCTGCTCGCGCCCGTTGAACAGGGTCGAGGAGAAATCCGGCGAGAGGCCACGTACCGAGATGACCTGCGCGCGCCCGTCGAGGCGCTGCGCGGTAAGGCCCGGAAGACGCGCAATCGCCTCGGCGATCGAATTGTCGGGGAGTTTGCCGATGTCTTCGGCCGAGACCGATTCGACGATCTGGTTCGAGTCGCGCTTGGTCGCGACCGCGGTCTCGAGCGCGCGACGGAAGCCGGTGACGGTGACTTCGCTGCCCTCGTCAGCGGCGGGCTGTTCGGCATCCTGCGCGGATGCGGGCGCTGCGACGAGCAGCGTGGCGGCGATGGCGCCGGCGCTGGCGGTGATGGCAAGACGGGCGGCCTGACGGCCGGTGGCGGTGTGACGCATGGTTCCTCCCCTATGCTGGCCCATTCTGCCCGGGCCATCTTGTCTGCGCGCCCGATCAGGCCGCGTTCATCCCCCTATTCGCGCCAAGCCGCCGCTGCCGCCAGCAGACGGCATACGTATTCAGTCGCACCGCGGGCCCCGATCGCCCCACGCAACATTGACGCAGCGGGTGAAACGGGGTGAACATCGACAGGTCAAGCGGAGGACACATCCGCAGGCGCCAGGGGATGAGTGCCAAGGCCATGCAACGCAAGCCGACGTCGTTCGATATCGCG
>CAYOXO010000307.1:0-2364 GCA_964407945.1 uncultured Stakelama sp. | reverse complement strand
GTCTCGCTCCAGGTCAATCTCGATAACCTGTTCGACAAACACTATTACAACAACGACATGTGGTCCGACGGCTTCGTGTTCGGTAAGCCCCGCAACGTGCGCGTCACACTGCGCTACGGTTTCTAAACGATGGGCGGGGTGTCTTGCGGCGCTCCGCCTATTCCGGCCCCGCCAGCTTCTTCCCCGCTGCCTTCCAGCGATCGCTGTTCGTCAGCGCCGACGCTTCGATCTTGAGCTTTGCACAGCCCGGCAACCCGCGGATGATCGCGCGCAGATTGTCCGCCAGCACCGGCGGCATCCATGGATTCAACACCAGTCGCGTGATCGAGCCGAGGTCGATCGCGACCGGCAACGAAAAGGCCGGCGCCTCCAGGCATGTCGCCACGATCCGCCATTCGCGCTCGTCGCTATACCCCTCGCGCTTCACGAAGGGCAGCCGGTGCGCATCCTCGGGCGCCAGTGCTTCGAGTTGCCTGATCTGGAGATAGTCGACCGGCCCGGAGATAACCCCGGGGTGCGCGTGCACTGCCGTTTCAAGCGCAGCCTTCTCGAACTCGATGCAAACGCCCTCCATCCCCTGCGTGAACACGCGCCAGTGATGATAGGTCTCGCTCGCCATCGCGCAGCACAGCGCGAGCACCGACTTCGCATCGGCATGGGCACGGTACAGCTCCATGAACTCGACATCGTTGGTGTCGTCCCATTTAGATGGGCTGAGCAACACCAGTCGCTGGTGCACCAGCGTGTCGAGCGCGCTCGACAATGTCGTGTAGCGCCGCACGAACTTGTTGAGCGTCCGCGTCGCCATCAGGCCGCCACCCGCTCGATGCCGACGCGATTGGCCAGCGGCCGCCCTGCCTCCGCGTCCGGAATGCTTGCCAACGTCGTCTCGGCGATCGCGGTCAGCGCCTCCTCGGTCAGGAACGCCTGATGCCCGGTGACGAGCACGTTGGGAAAGGTCAGCAGGCGCTGGAACACGTCGTCGCCGACGATCTCATTCGACAGGTCCTCAAAGAACAGATCGGCCTCCTGCTCATAGACGTCGAGCGCTACGCCGCCGACCTTGCGGGACTTGAGGCCCTCGATCAGCGCCGCGGTATCGATCAGCGCACCACGGCTGGTATTGACGATCAACAGCCCCTCGCGTGCCCGCTCGATCGCCGCGGCATCGATCAAATGGCGGGTATCCGGCGTCAGCGGGCAATGCAGCGTGACGATCTCCGCCTGTTCCAGCAGCGACGCGCGCGGGACGTAGCGTACCCCGATCGCCTCAAGCGCCGGGTCGATCGCCACGTCGCTCGCCAGCACCTCGCACCCGAAGCCGGCACGCAGGCTCCGCGCGACCAGTGCGCCGATCTTGCCGGTGCCGACCACCCCCACGGTGCGGCCATGCAGGTTGCGCCCGATCAGGCCGTCCAGGGCGAAGTTGTTGTCGCGCACCCGCGCCCAGGCTCGCGGGATATTCCGGTCGACCGCCAGCATCAGCCCGATGGTGAACTCTGCCACCGCATGGGGCGAATAGGCAGGCACGCGCACCACATCGATCCCCAGCCGCGCGGCCGCCGCCAGATCAACATTGTTGAACCCCGCACAGCGCAGCGCGACCAGCCTTACGCCCTGCCCTGCCAGCATCTCCAGCACCTGGGCATCGACGCAGTCGTTGACGAACACGCACGCAGCTTCGCACCCCACGGCGAGCGGCACGGTCGAGATGTCCAGCCTTGGCTCGAGAAACACCAGCTCATGGCCGTAAGCCGCATTCGCTTCGCTCAGAAAGCGCCTGTCATATCCCTTGGTGCCGAACACCGCGACGCGCATCGCTGCTCCCCTTGGCCGGAGCCCAGATCAGCACGCGACGACGTTGACCGCCAGCCCGCCCTGCGCGGTTTCCTTGTATTTCGACCGCATATCTTCGCCGGTCTGGCGCATCGTCTCGATCACCGCGTCGAGGCTGACGACATGGCTGCCGTCGCCGTGCATTGCCAGATACGCCGCGTTGATCGCCTTGATCGCACCCATCGTGTTGCGCTCGATGCACGGTATCTGGACGAGCCCGCCGATCGGGTCGCAGGTCAGGCCCAGATTGTGCTCCATGCCGATCTCGGCGGCATTCTCGATCTGCGCGTTGGTCGCGCCCAGCGCCGCGGCAAGTCCTGCCGCCGCCATGGAGCAGGCGACGCCGACCTCGCCCTGACAGCCCATCTCGGCCGCAGAGATCGATGCGCGCTTCTTGTAGAGGAAGCCGATCGCCGCCGTGGTCAGCAGGAAGGTGCGGGCACCCGCCGGTGTCGGCGATGCGCAGAAGGTCTCGTAATAGCGGAGCACCGCCGGGATCACGCCCGCCGCGCCATTGGTCGGCGCGGT
>CAYOXO010000306.1:0-2426 GCA_964407945.1 uncultured Stakelama sp. | reverse complement strand
CCGACCTTCACTGTCTGAATTTGGGTGGGCATAGCCTATTAGGGCAATGGTCGGCGATGCGCGGGTGCCGAAACGCGAGAAATGATACATAGTTTCATTACGTGCGAAGCTCAGCGTCATGGCGGACTTCGCAACGCGTAGCGCCCTTCCAGCTCAAAAGTTCGCTGTAAGATTGAACGAAGTGTAGAGTGTCGTCCCTCCTGCAGGGGTATTGGGTGCCTCGCGCAAAAAGCGGCCCTTTGCCAGCATCACGCCATTCGCTTCGAACCGGAGCCTTTCAGGCAGCACCCACCAGCGCAGTCGAGCGTCGATCTGATGTCCGGCAAAGCTACCCGATCGGCCCGCAGCATCACGCACGCCGGTGGTCGAAAAGCTGTCGGTCGACTCGGCTAGCCACAATGCGTGCCACGTCGCGGTCAGATCGACCCGCTTCGACGGCGCCATCTCCACACGCGGCCCGAACGAGACCAGATTGGCACGACCGACCGCATTGTATAGGCCTGCTGGCGCGAGGTCCGCACGGCGCATGCCGAACAGCGTGTCGAAGCGCGCATATTTTCCGCCGGCGCGGTCGCCGCTGGCGCGGTCGTATTCGAGCGAAAGACGCGTCTTCCAGGCGTCCTTGAGCGTGTAACCAAGATCGGCATGAATGAAGCTTGCGCTGACCGGCAATTGCGCAGCGTTCGCCGCCGTGGAGGCGCTGACCCGGCCCGATTGATGAAAGGCTTCGATCTCGAAATCGGCTTTGCCGCCCGCTGGCTCGCGCATGATACGTCCGCCATAGGTGTTCAGCGACCGGTCGCGCGTCGGCCTGCCTGGCGTGTCGCGTTCGCCGAGATGGTAGAAGCTCGCGTCGATCGTCACCGGACCAATCGCCTTGGCTTTGGCCACCGCGCCGCCCCACAGCACTTGATCGAATCCTTCGTGATCCCACTCGACACGCGCGTTGCGCAATGACGTGGCGTCATCGGGGCGGCGCTGTTGGGGGAGAACATAGATCAGCGTTCCAGCAAGACCGCCCGGCGCAGCGATATCGGCCTTCAGACCGGTATAGTCATTGGTGGTATTGCGATAATCGTCAGCTGCCACCAGCCGCCGCGATCCGATGTTGAGCGTGGAACGGCCCACCTGAAACGTAACGCGGGTTCTGCCGATCTGCGTACGGAGCGCTGCATAGGCTTGGACAAGCTCGATGGCGTTGACCTCATTGGTCGTGACCGGCGTGCCGGGATCGGCGCCCCATACACGGCTGTCCCATATCTCGGCTGCAACCGTCAGGGGGCCCTCGCGATAACTGGCGAGCAGCGTCGTGCGCAGATTGACCAAGGTGTCGGCGCGGTCGAACCCAGCCCGGGGCTGATTTTCGATTGTCTCATAGCGGAGACGGGTCGAGGCCGAGAGGTCGAACCCTTCCTTCTGCTGCGCAAACACGGGCGAAGCGACGGAAGCAAGCAAACAGACGGGATACGCAAGGCGTGACATGAAGCATCCTCCAAAGATCATGATGGATGCGATGCTTCGGCTGACGCCTCATGAGGGATCGCGGCCCCCATCCCTTTGCACAGCCATGATGGCCCATGCCTGTCAAGTCCTGTGCCGCGACAGCTCTTGAGCCAGGCGCCTCGAACCTCGTCACCGCCCATTCTTCGGGCACACAAGATTTGGCGTCGCAGATACTCAGTGCATCAAAATGAAGTCCGCAACTGATTCCTATAGCGCGGCAAGCATCGGTATTGATCAACCGATGTCCTCCGGTCAGCTGAGCAGGATCAGATCGGCAGCGCCAGCTGATCCACATCTACGCTGGGCTCAGCGTGATGCAACCGATCAACGATCGCGCGCGCCAACTCCTCCGCAGCCTCCGCACGCAATCGATCATTCGGCACCGTGATCCCGACGCGCGCCCATCCTGGCGCGGCAAGGATGGCGGATGAAATGGCGGCACGTGAGGGCTCTTGGGCGAATCGTTCCATGCCGAAGCAATGGCACAAAACAAGAACAAAAGGAAAGAGTGTCCCGTCGCCTGCCCGTTGCAGTGCGATAGACCGAGGCCGCTACCCGGTCGGTACATCTCGGTCTACGATCCACCGCCGCACCGTCTCCCGCAGCCTGGAGACGATGATCAGCGTGCTCCGGCGGTCCTTCGCGATGTGGATTTCGCCACAAGCGATCAGCTCGAGATCCTCGATCGGCTTAGTCCGGTCATGGCGACGGCGGTGGGGATGCGAACGCTGATCGGCTCGATCGAGCCGTTTGCGGGGCATCCCTCATCCAGCTTGGCGGTAGCCATGGCGGTCACTTTCCACCCGACCGGGCTTTCGCAAAGGCCCGGTCGCTATCGAGGAAGGCGGTCAGCATAGACGGGATCAGGTCGGCGACATATCCTGACAGTCCAGCGCTAATGTGAATTCCAGCGCCATTTTTGC
>CAYOXO010000305.1:0-2440 GCA_964407945.1 uncultured Stakelama sp. | reverse complement strand
CAGGATATCTGGATCGATGTCCGCGCTCTCGTGCTGCTGCCTTCAGGGACCGGCGGCTATGAGAGCGACCGCTGGTATACCAAGGGCGGTCTGCTCGAAGTCGGCGGCTGGCTCGGAAACACCGCACATGGCATTGGCGAATGGACCGCGGTTGGCGGCACGATCACGCTCGCCGCCAAAGAGGTGATCGCGCATAAGGGCGCCACGTTCGACATATCGGGCGGCAGCCTCGACTATGCGGCAGGCTGGGTCAACTCGACGCGCGTGCTGGGCGAGGATGGCAAGCTTTACGATGTCGGCAGTGCGCCTGCCGGCATGAAGATGCTCGCCTGGGGCGATGCATTCGTGCGCAAGCACGAACGCTGGGGCGAAGCCTATACGCAGGTCTGGTCCAATCCGCTCGGTGGTGCGCGCAGCTCGCGGCGTTGGAGCGACGGCTACAGCGTCGGCCGCGATGCTGGCACACTCATCCTCTCTGCGCCTACCATCGTCATGGACGGCGACATACTCGCTGAGGCATTCAATGGTGAGCGGCAGTCTGTGGGACGCGCCGACAGCAGCGCCGATGGCTACAAGCTCGGTCAGGATCAGGTTGCCAGGGCCGGCGCGCTGACCATCGGCAATGTCAACGCCATTGGGTTCGATACACCGCTCGTCAGTAGGGTCGTGGTCGGTTCATTCCCGGCCATTGATGGCGAAGCCGGAGCCCCGCTGCCGGCGGATCGGGAAGGGACCGTGCTGCTCGATGCGGACCTGGTGAATGGTTACGGTCTTGGCGCGCTGACCATTGTCAGCGGCGACAGCATCACGATCGAGAAGACGCTGACTCTGGCCGACGGCGGTGCTCTCAATCTCGTGGCGGGTGAGGTCGCGGTCGACGCGGATATCACGATCCGCGGCGGCACCGTGACCGCCACCAACCGCGCCATGGTCGCCGCTCCGGGTTCGACCGAGAAATCGAGCGTCATTCTGTTCCGGGACGGAAAAGCGAATTTCGACCTGGGAAGCGGGGCAACTATCGATCTGGCGGGGGTCTGGAGCAACGAACGCAGAGACGGCCGCGACGCCTTCTCGCTCGCCCATGTCGATGGCGGTGCCCTCTCCGTGCGCATGGTAGAAGGATCGGTGCGCCTCGCCGAGGGCAGCGTCGTCGATCTGTCCTCCGGCGCCGCATTGCTGGCTGACGGCACGATCGTCGGCGGGCGCGGCGGCGATCTCACCCTTGTCGCGAATGAAGCTCGTGCGGGACTTGTCTCCAATCCCGTTGGAACGGACCTGGTCCTCAACGGCATCATTCATGCCCAGGGTGTCGTCGGCGGCGGCAAGCTGACGCTCCAGTCCCCATCGCCTGTCCTTTTTGGCGAGAACGCGGTTCTTGAGAGCGGCGTCCTCGAAGCGGGTGTCGAACTGCCCGCCGATGTCGTGCTGGCCGAAGCGATCACGCTGCCCGCCGGTGCAACGCTGCCGTTCGACGTGACGGTGGAGTTTTCCGACCTGAAGCCGGGCGTGCCGGCCCCCCAGCCTCTCGGTATGTCACAAGCCGTGGTCATCGAAGCGGACTGGACCGTGCCGGGCGGCATTTTCCGCGTGCGCGTCAACGACAGCCAGAATGTTTTCCCGGGAGGTGTCATTCCCGCCGGCTCGACGATATTCATCCAGGGTAGTATCGCGCAGGGTATTGTCCTGCCGGCAGATGCCTTTCCGCATGGCATCCCCGTTCTCCCCTATTCGGCTGAGATCAAGGCTGGACAGATTGCTCCGGTGGATGTCGCGGTCGCTGCCGGTCGGGTTCTTGCCCGTGGCAGCCGTTTCGACCAGCCGATCCAGTTCACCGCGGCGACGCGATTGGATGCCGGGCTGTTGAATAGCGGCTTCTCCGATTACGACGTCACCAGCCATGCAGGGCTGATGGTATCGCCGGGCGTCGAGCTGACGGTCGAAACGCCTGTCCTGCGGCCCACGGTCGGAACCTTCGCCGCGGCCTCGAACCTGCCAGCCCGCTCGATCATGGAAAGCTGGACGCCTCCGGCTTTCATGGAAAACCCGGAAACTGGCCGTTTCGACCAACGGCCCGGCGCGAGCCTGTCGCTGCGTGGCACGTCGCTTGAACTCGGCACAGGCGCGCGCATCAGTGTCGATCCGGGGCAAAGCGTCCGGCTCGTTGCGGCGCAGCAGATGGTCGTGGATGGGACGATCGTTGCCCCCGGCGGCGATATTGCCCTGCTCAGCGAACCGGTCGGAACGATCAATGCGGTTGCCGGCAATCTGCCCGGCCAGTCGATCTGGGTCGGCGAGAATGCGCGACTGGACGCGGCCGGGCGGGCGTGGACCGCGCGCGATACGCTGGGCCGGCGCTATGGCGTCGCACAGGACGGCGGGGCCATCCGGATCGGACTGGAGGACTATGCGCGCGTGGGCGGCGACCTGCTGGACGCCAGCC
>CAYOXO010000304.1:0-2461 GCA_964407945.1 uncultured Stakelama sp. | reverse complement strand
GAAAACCAATATCGCATCGGCGTTGGTCGGCCGCCGCTTCAATCAGCGCGCCTGACCCTTCTTCCCGGCCAGCCAGAGAGAATGAGGAGCGGCATGGAACTGAATCTCGAAGGCAAGCGGGCGCTGGTCACCGGCAGTTCCTCGGGGATCGGCGTCGCCATCGCCGAAATGCTCGCGGCAGAAGGGGTATCGGTTGTCGTCAACGGCCGCGATTCCGCGCGCGTCGATGCGGTCGCCAAGCGTCTCGCCGATCAGGGCTATCGGGCGGCGACCGCGAGCGGCGATCTGTCCACCGCGGAGGGATGCGCCGCCGTCGCCGAAGCCGCCAACGCTGCGTTCGGAGGCATCGACATCCTCGTCAACAATGCCGGTGGCAGCGCCGTGTCGGACAGCCCCAACTGGTTCGCCTATGATACGGGTCAATGGGTCGATACCTATCAGCGCAACACGCTGGCGGCGGTTCGGCTGATTCACGCCTTCGCGCCCGAGATGAAGGAGCGCGGCTGGGGCCGGATCATCAACATCAGTACCGCCGCCGCGATCACGCCGACTTCCGGGCAAGCCGATTATGGTCCAGCCAAGGCGGCGATGCTCAACATGTCGCTCGGCCTGTCCAAGGCGCTGAAACAGACCGGTGTCACCGTCAACAGCGTCTCCCCCGGCATGATCCGCACCGAAGGCTTGATCAAGATCCTCAGAAAGATGGCGGAAAAGCGCGGCTGGGGCGACGACCTCGCCAAGGCAGAGGATTATATCGCCAAAGGCGGCGGGCAGACGGTCAATCGGATCGGCGAGGTGCGCGACATCGGTTATGCCGTCGTCATGCTCGCAAGCCCGCGGTCGGATTTCATCAACGGTATCAATTTCCATGTCGACGGGGGTCTTTCCCCGTCGCTGTCCTGAACGAGGCCCGCACCCAATGACCGGTTCGACCGCCTATCCCAATCTGTTCACGCCGCTGCGTCTGCGCGGCGTCGAACTGCCGAACCGGCTGGTGATGGCGCCGATGTCGACCGAGCTGGGCGGGCTGGAAGGCGAGGTCACGCCGGCGATGATCGCTTTCTACCGCGAGCGTGCGCTGGGCGGCATGGGTCTGATCATCGTCGAATATACCTGTGTCGATCCCGATACCGGCCGCGCGCACGAATATCAGCTGACGCTGGACGACCGGAAGAATCTCGACGGCCATCGCCGTCTGGTCCGCACCATCCATGATGCGGGTGCGAAGATCTTCATGCAAATCCAGCATTGCGGCCAATATGCCAATCGCAAGGTGCTGCCCGGCGGTATGCCGGTGGGGCCAAGCGACATCTTCTCGAAGCGCGATCCCGAACAGATGACCTGCCGCGGACTGACGTCCGAAGAGATCGCAAAGCTCGTCATATCCTTTGGCAACACCGCCGCGCTGGCCGTCGAGGCCGGCTATGACGGCGTCGAGCTGCATGGCGCGCACGGCTATCTGCTGACGCAATTCATGTCGCCGCTGGGCAACAAACGGGACGACGAGTGGGGCGGCGACGCCGAACGGCGCCTTGCCTTCCCGCTGGCAGTGATCCGCTCGGTGCGTGAGAAACTGGGTGAGCTGCCGCTGGTCTATCGGCTCTCCGCCGATGAGTTCCGGCCCGGCGGACTGACGATCGATGACATGGAAGAAATCGCACCGAGGCTGGTCGAAGCGGGTGCGGATGCGCTGCATGTCTCGATGGGCTGGGGTGTCGGCCCAGCCTTCGAAAAAGTGGTAGAACCGATGTCGATGCCCGAGGGCTGGCGCATTCCCTATGCGGCGCGCATCCGGGCTGCGACGGGCGTCCCGGTGATCGCCGTCGGACAGATCCGCTGGCCCGAGACGGGAGAACAGGCGGTCGCGAGCGGCGATGCCGATCTGATCGCGCTGGGCAGGCCCATGCTGACCGATCCCGAATGGGCGAACAAGGCGAAGGCGGGCCGCCGCGACCTGATCCGTCCATGCACCTCCTGCAACTGGTGCATCAGCCCGCATCCGGGGCGCGTCCAGGTCGGCTGCGCTGAAAATCCGCGCACAGGCACCGAACTCGATCCGCCGATTCCGGTCGATATGGGCAAGGGCAAGCGCGCTGTCGTGATCGGCGCAGGTCCGGGCGGCGCGTCGGCGGCATTGCTGTTGCAGCAATCAGGGTTCGAGACACACATCTTCGAGACCCGCGCCTTCACCGGCGGCGGCATCATCGCGTCGGCCACCCCGCCGGGCAAGGACAAGCTGTTCTGGTATTCGGATTATCTGGGCAACCGACTGGCCGAAAGCGCCGTGATCCGTCATTTCGGCAAGCGTGCGGAACTGGAGGATATCCTCGCGCTGAACCCGGATGTCGCGATCCTTGCTGCGGGCACACGCCGCATCGACCTGCCCATCGAGGGCCTGGACGATCCGATCGTGATGGATGCCTATGACCTGTTGATGCGCGAGCGCGACCTCGGGCTGACC
>CAYOXO010000303.1:0-2503 GCA_964407945.1 uncultured Stakelama sp. | reverse complement strand
AGCGTCGGCGTGAGGGAAACCCTGAGGCGCTCGCGTCGTGCGGAACGCGGCGCTGCGGGGCTCGCGTCGCTCGATCCATTGTTGCTCGATCGTGGACGGTGCTCCGGGCGGCGCGCTCGGATCGTAGCCGGATTCAAAGCGATCGGAAGAACCGGCGACCTCGCGCACCACCGGAACGGCCCAGGTTCGCCAACCCTCTGCTGTCGTCAGAGCGGTCCAGACATCTGACACGGGTGCGGGAACCGTGATCTCGTGGGCGAGCGTGCGCGTGCCATCTTGCTGGGTCGCCAGACTGACATTGACCTGTTGCGCTGCGGCCGGCGTCGCGGCCAAGAACAGGATTGCGGCGGCTAGGCTGCGCATACGATGCGCTCCAGCGCCGCGAAGTGCGCCCGTAACTGCGTCACGGAACGATCGAAATAGGCGACATCCCGATATGTCCGTGTCTGCATCACCGCGCCTTCCATGACGGTCAGCACGAACTCGGCTAAAGCGCGGCGATCGGTATCAGACGGCAGACGGTCGCCAGCTTCTGCAAGACAAGTTTCGATCGCCGCTACCCAGCCCGTGAAGTTATCGGCGAGCAGGAGACGAACTGTCTCGTCCGGCTCGTGCAGTTCCAACGCTATGCTTCCGATTGGACAGCCGTAGGTGCAGTCCGTCTCAAGGATCAGGCCGCGATAGCGCTCCAATAACGCAAAGACCCGTTCGATCGGGTCATCGACGCCTTCCCAAGCCGGCTCCAGGAGCATCGGCCCTATGCCGTCACGATACCCTTCCAACACAGCAAGCAGCAGATCCTGCTTGCCAGGGAAGAAGTGATACAGGCTGCCGCTATTTAGCTGGGTCCGGCTGAGAATGTCGGCAATCGACGTCGAGCCGTAGCCCTTCAACCAGAAAAGCTCTGTCGCGGCTTCAACGATTTTGTCTCGCGTGAGTCGGGGCGCTTGCATGGGTTTGCACTTGATTGAATGCTCAACTCAGAGTCAAGAGTGTTGTGCGGGGAGACTGTGGAGTAGCGCGTGCCGTTCAACGTTCGTCAGCTTCGCTATGCGATCGCGGCCGCAGCCCACGGCAGCTTCTATCGCGCTGCGCGAGCGCTCGATGTTGAACAGTCCACCCTGAGCCGCGCCATTGTAAAGTTGGAGCGCTCCATCGGTATGCCGATCTTCGAGCGCTCGCGGTCGGGCGTTACAACGACATTGGCCGGGAGCACGTTTATCCGTGGCGCTAAGCCGATGGTGGAGACAGCAGACAAGCTAGTGGCCATGATGCGCGCGGCAGGTCAGGGACGCGCTGGCGGTCTGATGATTGGGCACAACAGTTCGGTATCCGCCGGGCATTTGCGGGCAACGCTGATGAGCTGGAGAGATGCGCATCCCGACGTGGATGTTGAGTGTGTTGAGGCGGATCGAAGCCTCCTCCTAGCCGGACTGGATACCGGAGAAATCGACATCGCAATCCTGATGGGTGCTGCCGGCCAAGAGGGGTTCCGCTGCGAGCCGGTTTGGAGTGAGCGAATGCTTGTCGCATTGCCAGAGTCGCATCCCCTCGCGAACCACGATGTCGTTCACTGGACGGATCTTCGGGAAGAGCGCTTCCTGTTGCCTGCCGCCGACCCAGGCCCGGCTATTCGCGATATGCTGCTTGGCCGTCTGGCGGTGTCCGGCAGTAAGCCCGACATTCGAGTATCGCGGTCGAGCCGAGAGACCGTGTTGAGTGTGCTAGGCGTTAGCTCGGGCGTGAGCATCGTTTGCGAGGGTTCGACCGGCGCACATTATCCCGACGTCGTTTATCGGCCGATACACGGGGAACAAGGGCCGGCACTAACTGGATTTTCGGGCTGTTGGCGCGAAGACAATAGCAATCCTGCTCTTCACCGTTTCCTTGGGTTCATCAAAACGCGCTACGCGCTCAACTTTGATTTTAGGCCAAGAATCCAGTAATATTTGGTGAGTTTGCCGGAGAGAGCCGCCATGTCTCAAAGCAGGACAATCATCATCGCGCTCGTCACTTTGGTCATCGGCTTCGCAGGCGGATTTGTCTTGCGGCCAGTGATCGCGCCGACGCAGCAAGCCGGGATCGCCGCTGCCGCGCTGCCTGCGGCTTCTGTTTCGAGCGAGGCGCGCGGGTCGCAGTATTTCGTGGCGCATATCGACGAGGCACGGCGGGTAGTGGCTGGATGCCGCGACGGCTCTGTCCGTGGCGGCGAATGCGCCACCGCCGAGGAAGCCATCATCAAGGTCGATGCCGCGGAACGTCGTCGCAAGTTCTTGGGCAATTGACGCCTGCGAGGCTCAATCCTTCGCGGCAGCCCGCCGCCGCGAAAATCCCCGGTCGCTCGCCATGAACTTTGCCAGCATGGGCGAGACAAGCTTTTCGGGCGGGATGGCTTCCCCGCCCGTTTCAGCCGCAAGCGCGGAGGCGTAAGCGGTAAGATCGCGGTGGACGGCGGCGGGTAGCTCGATCGTCAACTTGACGGGCCTGTCGTCGGCAAGCGGCC
>CAYOXO010000302.1:0-2513 GCA_964407945.1 uncultured Stakelama sp. | reverse complement strand
TTGGTGTTGCGCGTCTGCACCGGCGTGTCGTCGATATAGATGCCGGTGGTGGCGGCGCCGACCACCGACTGGATGCCACGCACCGCGATGTTGGGCGGCTGGAAACTGCTCTGCGGGATCAGCGACAGGCCCGGTGTCTGGGCGATGATGTCGCCGACATCGCGAATGCCCTGTTCGTCCAGCTTCTTGCTGTCATAACCGGCGACACTGGCCGGCACGTCGCTCAGCCGTTCGGCGCGGCGGTTGGCGGTGACGATGATCTCGTCGCTATCCTCGGCTGCAGGCGCCGGCGCGGTCTGGGCGCGCGCGGTGCCGATTCCGGCTGCCAATGCATAGGTTCCGGCCATGCCGAGCCCGGCAATGAGCAGCCGGCGTGCGTTGATCCTGTTCATTCTTCCTCCCCGATCCGGGACGTGCGGCGGGTCTCCATCCCGGGCCTCGCCGTCATCTTCGTCCCTGGCCGCGATTATCCGGGGCGGGCGCTGCATCCGCTATCGCCATCAGGAATGGATTCGCGCCAATTCGCGGTCAGGCCGCGCCATCGCAGCGCCGGGGGCTTTCCCGACGCGGAATCGGGGAGGATGATGAGGGTGACGGATCGAGCGGGGACGCGATGGAGCAGGACGGCATCAACGGCGCGGCGCGGACGATCACCTTCGTCGCATTCGACGATGTCGCGCTGATCGACCTGTTCGCGCCGATGGAGGCGCTGGTGATCGCTGACGCAATGGCCGGGGGCGGGGGCTACCGGATCGAGCTGGCGTCGCTGCGCGGCGGAACGATCACGGCGGTGGGCGGGGTGCGGGTCGAGACGATCACGCTCGGCGACGCGTTCGCGGCGGACACCGATACGCTGATCGTTGCGGGCAGCGGCGCGGTGCTGCCCGAAGGCGAGCTGGCCACGCTCGTTCCCTGGCTGCGCGCACATGGGCCGGCCTATCAGCGCCTCTGTTCGGTGTGCACGGGCGCAGTGATCCTGGCGCGGGCAGGGCTGCTCGACGGGCGCCGTGCGACGACGCACTGGGCAGCGCTCGATACGCTCCAGCGCGAGCATCCGGGCGTGACGGTGGAGCGCGGGCCGGTGTTCGTCGAGGATCGCGGCGTATGGACATCGGCGGGGGTAACGGCGGGGATCGATCTGGCTCTGGCGCTGATCGAGCGCGACCTCGGCCACCGCATCGCGATGGCGGTGGCGCGGACGCTGGTGGTGTTCATGCGGCGACCGGGGGCACAGGATCAGCTCAGCCATGTGCTGGCGGTACAGTCCGCGTCGGACCCGGCCTTTTCCAACCTGCTCGCCTGGATCGCCGACAACCTCGCTCGTGACCTGTCGGTCGCGCGGCTGGCCGAGCAGGTGGGGATGAGCGTGCGCACCTTCGGCCGGCTGTTCCGACAGGCGGTGGGGGACACGCCCGTACGGACGGTCGAAGCGATGCGGCTGCGCGCCGCGGCGGAGGCGCTCGCGACCAGCGACCGATCGATCAAGGACGTGGCCCGGATCACCGGCTTTGGATCAAGCCAGAATCTGCGCCGCGCCTTTCTTCAGCATCATGGGGTGACGCCGGGGGCCTGGCGTGAGCGGCACGGGGGAGGGGCCGACTAGGGCTTTCGTGACCCCGGCCCCTTTTCTTCGTCACCCCGGCCTTGTGCCGGGGTCCACTCAGCCTCCCGGACTGAACGAGCGCCTCATTTCCAGCGCTTGCCTCCCGGTGGACCCCGGCACAAGGCCGGGGTGACGGCGGAAGGGGGGCTGAAAGAATGTCGGCCGGAAACCCGGATGCCGACCGATCCTACCCCACCAACTCCTTGAGCGGGGTCGCGGCGTCGGCGAGCTTCGCCGGGTCGATCGCCAGCCGTTCGACCACCAGCTTGCGGCCCTGGACATAGTCCTTGGTCGCGTTGACGCAGTCGAGCGCGATAACGTGGCCGTCCTTGAGGTAGATGACCGAGAAACTGCGCGTGCCCGGATCGCCGCGCACCACGCTGGTATCGTGACCGGTCGAAAGGCCGACGGTCTGGAGCTTGAGGTCATACTGGTTCGACCAGAACCACGGCACCGCGTCATAATGCGCCTCGACCCCGGCGATGGTCTTGGCCGCGACGGTCGCCTGGTCGTTGGCGTTCTGGACCGATTCCAGCCGCACCGGCATGTCGTCGGCATAATGGTTGGCGTGGAGCGCGCAGTCGCCGATCGCGAACACATCGGGCAGCGAGGTGCGGCAATGCCCGTCCACGGCGACGCCGTTGCCGCCCTCGGCCCCCGCATCGATCAGCGGCTGGACGGCGGGGACGATGCCGATGCCGACGATCACCATTTCCGCCGGAATGACGCTGCCGTCCTTCAGGCGCACGCCGCTGGCCTTGCCGTCAACGGTCTCGATGCAATCGACCGCGACGCCCAGCCGGACATCGACGCCGTGGGCGCGATGCTCGCCCTCGAAGAAGCGCGACAGCGGCTCGCCCGCGACACGCGCCAGCACCCGGTCGAGCGCCTCGAGCAGCACGACCTTCTT
>CAYOXO010000301.1:0-2576 GCA_964407945.1 uncultured Stakelama sp. | reverse complement strand
GACGCCGAGACGTGGCTGAATGGCAACCAGGCGATCGAGCTCGGTTATGCCGACGGCCTGCTGGCCGCCGACGCGGTGAAAGATGCGCCGGCAAACGCTTCGGCCGACGAGAAAGTCATGGCCATTCGCCGCGTCGAGGCGGCGCTGACCCGCGAAATGCCGCGATCGGCGGCCTTCGACCTCATCAAGAAAATCAAGGGCACGAGTGACTCTGCCCCCGACGGCACGAGCGACTCTGCCGACCTGGTGCCGGGGCTTTCCGGCTTGCTCGACAAACTCCGCGGCCGCTGAGCACGGCCTTACCGAAAGGATTGAATATGCGACAGATGCTGTTGGCGGGCGCTGCGCTCGCCGCAAGTGCGGCGACTGCGCCGCGCGGCCTGGTCGGCTCGCCCCGTGCCGAGGCGAAGGTCGATCCCAAGGTCGGCGATGCGCCGACCCTTCTCGCCGAGCTCTCGAAGGCGTTCGAAGAGTTCAAGGACACCAACGACAAGGCGCTGAAGTCCAAGTCGGACGACAGCCTTGTGCAGGCGAAGCTCGGCAATCTCGACAGCGCGCTGAACGAGATCGAGGAAAAGCTCGCGGCGCTCAATGCCGGCAGTGGCGTGGGCGACATTCAGGCGACCGATCCGGCGTATCTCAAGGCGTTCAAGGCGCATATGCGCAAGGGCGACGCGGCGGGCCCCGATGTCATGGCGGCGGTGTCGGTCGGGACAGCCGCGGACGGCGGCTACCTTGCGCCGGTCGAATGGGATCGCACCGTCACCGACAAGCTGAAGCAGATCTCGCCCATCCGCGCCAATGCGCAGGTCATCCAGATCAGCGGTAACGGTTTCAGCCGGGTGTACAACGACGGCGTGATCGGTTCGGGCTGGGTTGGGGAGACCGCCGCCCGGCCGTCGACCAGCACGCCCGGGCTTACCACGCTGAACTTCGCGACCGGCGAAATCTACGCCAACCCGCAGATCAGTCAGACGGCGCTGGACGACATCGCCCTCAACCTGGAACAGTGGATCGTCGACGAAATCGACGGCGAGTTCGCGATCCAGGAGAATATCGCGTTCCTGTCGGGCAACGGTGTGAACAAGCCCAGCGGCATTCTCAACTACGTGACCGGCGGGACCATGGCGGCGACCCATCCGTTCGGGGCGATCGCCGCGACCACCGTGGCCGGCGCGGCGGCGGTGACCGGCGACGAGCTGCTGGACCTGGTCTATGCCATGCCGGACGAGCGGTCGACGGGCATGTCGAAGTTCTTCATGAACAAGACGAGCCTGGCGAAGGTGCGCAAGCTGAAGGATGGCCAGAACAACTATCTGTGGGCGCCGAGCTATGCCGAGGGCCAGCCCTCGACCCTTCTCGGCTATCCCGTCGTCAACGTTCCGGGCATGCCGGCGATGACCACGGGCAACATCTCGATCCTCTTCGGCGACATGGAAAAGACCTACCTGGTCATCGACCGCGTGGGACTGCGCGTCCTCCGAGATCCGTTCACCAACAAGCCGTTCGTCGGTTTCTACACCACCAAGCGTGTCGGCGGCGGTGTGCAGAACCCCGAATACATGAAGGCGATCAAGCAGGCCTAACGCCTGCGGCGATCGGCAGGCGGCCCCGGCTCGTCCGGGGCCGCCTTTCGGCGAGGCGCGCCTGGCGCGTTTCTCCGAAGGGCGGGCCTGAACAAAGGAGTGAGTGCAATGGCTGTGACGAAGAAGGCGGGAAGTGCCCGCAAGGCCGCGGTGAAGCCGGCCACCAAGCAGGAAGCAAGCGGGGCGGTGATCGAGCCGACCATCGCGACGCTGCCCGACCATCCGGCGGTCGACGCGAACCCACGCGCGGGAACGACCGTCGATCAGAATCGCGCCGACTTCAACGACCCGACCAAGTCCCAGGAAGAGGCGGTCGAGGCGAACCTGAAGGGCGAGTGACGAAGTCGGGGGTCGGCATTCGCCGGCCCCCACTTTGTGTGAAAGGCTGAAGCATGAAGAAGTCGGTGGCGGTGGCCAATGCGCAGCTGGATGCGATCGAGGCGACGATCGGGGCCAGCGCGGTCCTGAAACTGCGCAGCGGGGCGGAGCCCGCCAGCTGCGCGGCGGCGGACAGCGGGACGGTGGTCGCGACGATGGCACTGCCCGCCGATTGGATGGCGAATGCCGCCGGCGGCGTGAAGCAGAAGCTGGGAAGCTGGTCGGACGCCGCGGCGGACAATGCCAACCCGGGGCCCGGCGGGGCGATGCACTGGCGCATCTACGCCGCCGACGGGGTGACCTGCCACCTGCAGGGCAGCGTGTCGGTGGCCGGTGGTGGCGGCGAGGTGCAGCTGCAGAACCTGAACATCAACGCCGGGCAGGCGGTGTCGCTGACCGCGTTCGACCTGACGGCCAGCGGCGTCTGACGCCGGCATGGCCGACGACATCACGCTGAACCCGTCGACCGGGGTCGGCGCGACCGAGACGGTCGCGGCCGACGAGGTCGGCGGGAAGAAGTACCAGCGGATCAAGGTCGCGCACGGCGCCGACGGGACGGCGAACGACACCTCGCGCGCCGCGCCCTTTCCGGTCGCCATCGCGGGCGTCGCC
>CAYOXO010000300.1:0-2587 GCA_964407945.1 uncultured Stakelama sp. | reverse complement strand
TCGGGCAAGGTCGCTCATGATCGACCTCTCAGAATGGATCGCCATTGTCGATTGGCGGTTGCGGCGTGACGCCAAGGCCATCCGTAAACTGCCCGCCCGTGAGTTTGCGGCCGGGGCGCTCGATCGCTTCCGCCGCATGGTTAAGAAGGGTGGCCGCGATCTCGAAGACCTTGACGACGAAGCGCGACACGAGGTCCGCAAGGCCGCCAAGAAACTGCGTTACGCAAGCGATTTCTAAGCCGACCTGTTCGCGCGCAAGCGGGAGCGGCGGCGGCACAAGCGGTTCGTCAGGGCATTGGAGGAGCTTCAGGACCAGCTCGGCGCGCTCAACGATCTGGCGACTGCCCCTCATGTGCTGGCACGGCTCGGCCTTGCCGATGATTCGCAAGTCGCTGCCTTGCTTGAAGTGCAGGGCAAGGCTGATCTCCTGGAAGCGGCCGCCGAAGCGCATGACGCACTTGCTGATGCCAAACGCTTCTGGCGTTGAGCATACACGGTCAAGCGGACCGCCCAGGTGAACCTCGTATGATGTTCGACGGCGAGGCGATCGTCATCAACAGCGATCCACCACCATTGGCGCTGAGGGTTTCGTTCGGCGTCGTTAGCTCGATCTTCCTGGCGATCGGGCTGTTCGGCCTACTCAACATGGCGGAATATTATCTGGCGCCGTCCTCTGCGGTTGTCGCGGACGCGAGTCCGGTGCTGGGGATCACGCTTGTCACGCTCTTTCTGATCTTTGGCGGTCTCGGAGCATATGTCGCGGCGCTGCCGCAGAAGGTGCTTCGCCTCAATCCGCGCACGCGGCAGGCGCATCTGGCCGTGGCCTACCCGCTGTTCAGCAGGCGGCAGGATTTCGTTTTCGATATGCTCGCCCCCCCATCGGTAGAATTCACTCCGGAGATCGGCGACAATGAAGCACGTCACTCACTGGTGATGCGCCTGCCCGATCGCACGCGGTTCGAATATTGCCAGGTGATGCTATCACTCGGCGATCAAAAGGCCTTTGCCGAGCTATGGTGTGATCGCATCACGGATATGATCCAAGGCTGACGGACACGTTCGGGAGCTGAGTGATTGGCTAGCTAGGCGGCCAAATCCCGCGCCGCTCTTCGCTCTTCATTGGTCGTATCTGACCTTTGCCGAATTCCCCCAGCTTGAGGTTCCCGATCCCGACGCGCACGAGGCGAAGCACCTCGGCGCCCTGCGCCGCAATCATCCTTCGCACTTGGCGATTACGCCCCTCGGTGAGCACGATTTCGATCCAGCTCGATCGGGCAGCGCTGCGCAGCAGCCTCACATTCGCGGCGCTGAGAACCTCATTGCCATCCGCGACTGGTCGCGAAAGCGCCGCGATCAGTTGCTGATCGGCGATCCGGTCGATCTTCACATGATAGGTTTTCGGAACACCCGATGCCGGGCTGAGAAGATAGTCGGCCCAGGCCGTGTCGTTGGTCAGCAGCAGCAAGCCTTCGCTCGCCTTGTCGAGGCGCCCGACCGGCGACAGGAACGGCAGGTCTGGCGGCAGACAGTCATAGACCGTGCCGCGATCCTGCGGATCGCGCCGCGTCGTGACCAGGCCGCGCGGCTTGTTCAGCATCAGATAGAGTTTGGTTTCCGCCGCGACCGCGGCGCCATCGACCTCGATCCGGTCGCGAGCGGGATCGACGCGTTGGGTGACCGAACTGGCGCGCTTGCCGTTGACCGCGACCCGTCCAGTCTCGATCAACACCGCTGCTTCGGTGCGCGAGCAGAAGCCGAGCTTTGAGAGCGCGCGCGGCAGGCTGACGACATTGGCATGTTGCCCTGGATTTGTGCGCCTGGCCCGCTGGGTGCCGGGAGCCGTGGAAGATCGCCGCGACATGGATGCACTCGCGGCCTGGCGCGCCGCGTCTCGCCGGGCATAAGGAAAAGAAAAGCAGATCTGGAGGCGGCTGCCGCTACGGATGTCCAGTCCCGGACACCCCGATGCGGCGATGTCCGGGCTAGATGCCGGCGATCAGTCTGCCGGCGCGCAGGGCGCAAATGGAGCGGCGCAGGTGCATGTTGGGCCGTCTATCGCCGTGCGGGAGATAGAGCAATGCGATTAGTCGCCGCCGTCGAAATCAGGGAAGTCGCCCGGCCCATCGCCTTTGTCGATACCGAGGAAGCGCAGCAACGCGCTCAGGGCGAGCCCGCCAGCAATGCCCCAGAGATAAATCCAGCCGCCGTCATGATACCATTCGATCATGCAGCCCCATAGCGCGCTGCTGGTTCAACAAGGGTAAAGAACGGCCGGGCCAGGTCGGGCTCGGCCCATTCGGCGGACGTGTCAGTCCGCGCTATTGTCCTCGACCGGCGCTTCGGGGCCGTTTTTCTTGATCGAATCGATCGCATTCTGCGCTGAGGCCTTGCTCTTATAGCCTTCGGTCGAGAACATGATCTCGCTGTTGTATTTGAAGCGAACGAGGAATTCGCCAGCCTTGTCTTTGTAGATCTCGAATGTGTGGGCCATTTGTGCCTCCTCAGGATGGTGTGGAAGAGCTGACGGGAGGCAAGCGGGCCTCCGCGCCAGCGAGATGCGTGGCCGAGTGCCGCGCTGGAACAACAC
>CAYOXO010000299.1:0-2623 GCA_964407945.1 uncultured Stakelama sp. | reverse complement strand
ATGCCGCTGGTCGATCTTGATGAGGTGCGCGGCAAGCTGATGACGATCGGCTGGGTCGCCGACGCGCGCGTTTCGCGCCGCATGCCCGACACGGTGATCGTCCAGATCGTCGAGCGCAAGGCGGCGGCGGTATGGCAGCATCAGGGGCAGCTGATGCTGATCGACAGCGAAGGCGTTCTGCTGGAGCCGGTCTCGGCCGAGGCGATGCCCGATCTGCCGCTGGTGATCGGCGACGGCGCCTATGCGCAGCAGCCCGCCTATCAGCAGCTGCTCGACGCTGCGCCCGCGCTCAAGCCGTTGGTCAAGGCGGCGACGTGGATCGGGAACCGGCGCTGGGACCTTTCGTTCAATACCGGAGAAAGGCTGGCGCTGCCCGAGGGCGAGGCGGCAGCCGCGAAGGCGCTCAAGAAGTTTGCCGAGCTGGACGGGGCGGACCGGTTGCTCGGCCGGGGATATCTGAAGTTCGATATGCGTGATCCGACGCGGTTGGTGGTGCGGATGCCGGGACAGGCGGCGCCCAAGCAGATCGAAACCGCGGGTACGAGCGAGTAGGGGGGAGTAACATGGCAAAGACAGCGCCTGAGGGATTGATCACCGCACTGGACATCGGCTCGTCCAAGGTGTCGGCGCTGATCGCTCAAAAGGGGGACGGCGGCGAACTGGTGGTGCTCGGCACCGGCCAGCGCGAGAGCCGTGGCGTCCAGCGCGGCTATATCGCCGACATGCACGCGACCGAGATCGCGGTGCGTGAGGCGGTCGAGCAGGCCGAGCGGATTGCGGGCACCAACATCGAGGATGTCTGGGTCAGCTTCTCTGCCGGCGGCCTCGTCTCCGACATCCTGCGCCTTGAGGTCGATCTGGGCGGGCATCGCGTCGAGCAGTCGGATATCGATGATCTGCTGCGCGCCGGCCGGGAGTCGATCAATCCGGGCGGCCGCATGGTCCTCCACGCCCAACCGACCCGCTACACGCTCGACGGCCTTGCCGGGGTCAAGCAGCCCAAGGGGCTTCACGCGGAGCGGATGGGGGTCGATATCCATGTCGTCTCGACCGAGGGCGCGCCAGTGCGCAACCTCGACCTGTGCGTCCGTTCGGCGCATCTCGAGGTCAAGTCGATCATCGCCGCACCGGTTGCGACCGGGCTCGCCTGCCTCAGCGAGGAAGAGCGCGAGCTGGGTGTCGCGCTGGTCGAGATCGGCGCGGGCGTGACCAACGTCTCGGTCTACAAGGATGGCGTACTCACCGGCCTGTCGTCGATCCCGAGCGGGTCGGCCGACATCACCGACGACATCGCCAGCGCCTTCGGCACCCGCCGTGGCCAGGCCGAGCGGATGAAGTGCTTCTACGGCAGCGCCAACATGACGCCGCGCGACAATCACGACATGATCGATGTCGCGCCGATCGCGACCGACGAGGAAACGTCGGAGGGTGGACGCATCACGCGCGCGCAGCTGATTGCGGTGATCCGCCAGCGGCTCGACCGGCTGATGGCGGAGATCCGCAGCGAACTCGCCAAGCTCAACTTCGAGGATCCCGTGGGGCGCCAGATCGTGCTGACCGGCGGCGGCGCCGAGCTGAATGGCATTGCCGATTATGCGCAGCAGGCGCTGGGCCGTTCGGTGCGCGTCGGCCGGCCGCGCGGACTTTCGGCGCTGCCCGAAGCGCATGCCGGTCCGGCATTCGCGACGCTGGCGGGCCTTGCAAGCTTCGCCGCAGCAGATCCGGTCGATCTGCGCGCGCTGCAACAGAACCATCAACTCGTTACGCGTGCGACACCAAAGGCGATGTTCCATCGGATGATCGCCGCATTTCGGGCCAATTACTGAATAAATGTTGTTGATGACCGGTGAATTACGCTGGCACCGCTCATCGGCATCGTGCAGAAACAGGGATTAAGCAGGCGCCACTCGTGGGGCGTGGGGCCTGAGGAGACTAAGTAAGATGAGCATCGATTTCCTCCCGCCCGACCTCGACGAGCTGACGCCGCGGATCACCGTCATCGGCGTAGGCGGAGCCGGAGGCAACGCGATCGCCAACATGATCAACGCCGAGGTGCAGGGGGTCGAGTTTCTCGTCGCCAACACCGACGCGCAGGCGCTCAAGCAGTCGACCGCGGGCCACCGCATCCAGCTGGGCGCGAAGATCACCCAGGGCCTCGGCGCAGGCAGCCGGCCGGAGATCGGTCGCGCGGCAGCCGAAGAGACGATCGAGCATGTGCAGGAATCGCTGAACGGCGCGCACATGGTGTTCATCGCGGCCGGCATGGGCGGCGGCACCGGCACCGGCGCGGCGCCGGTGATCGCCAAGGCCGCGCGCGACATGGGCATCCTGACCGTCGGCGTGGTGACCAAGCCCTTCGCGTTCGAAGGCAAGAAGCGCGCCCAGTCGGCCGAGGCCGGCATCGAGGAGCTTCAGAAGTATGTCGATACGCTGATCGTCATCCCCAACCAGAATCTCTTCTTGGTCGCCAACGCGAACACGACCTTCAAGGAAGCGTTCCAGATGGCGGATGAGGTGCTGCAGCAGGGCGTGCGCGGCATCACCGACCTGATGGTCATGCCTGGCCTGATCAACCTCGACTTCGCCGACGTCCGCTCGGTGATGGGCGAGATGGGCAAGGCGA
>CAYOXO010000298.1:0-2656 GCA_964407945.1 uncultured Stakelama sp. | reverse complement strand
ACGAGATCAACGCGCGCCTCCTGGTGGTCGTCGACCAGGCGACCGCCGCCTGGGGGGTCAAGATCACCCGCATCGAGATCAAGGACATCCGCCCGCCCGCCGACATCGTCAACGCGATGGGCCGGCAGATGAAGGCCGAGCGCGAGAAGCGCGCCAACATCCTCGAGGCCGAAGGCTCGCGCGCGTCGGAGATCCTGCGCGCCGAGGGTCAGAAGCAGGCGCGCATTCTGGAAGCCGAGGGCCGCAAGGAATCGGCTTTCCGCGACGCCGAGGCGCGCGGCGGAGGCCGAAGCCAAGGCGACCGAACTGGTGTCGCAGGCAGTCGAGTCCGGTTCAGCCGCCTCGCTCAACTACTTCATCGCGCAGAAATATGTCGAAGCGGTCGGCAAGTTCGCGACCTCGCCCAACGCCAAGACGATCCTGTTCCCGGTCGAGGCGACGCAGTTGATCGGCACGCTGGGTGGCATCGGCGAGCTGGCCAAGGATGCGCTGGGCAATCATGCTTCGTCCCCCGCCCCCGCCGCCCCGCCGGCGCGGGTCCGCCAGTCGCCGTTCGTGCAGAAGGACGGCGAATGAACTGGAGCGAACAGGCCGGTTTCATCTGGCTGATCCTCGCGGCGGTGCTGGCGATCGCGGAATTGATGCTGCCGGGCGTCTACCTGACCTTCGTCGCGATGGGCGCCGGGATCACCGGCATCCTCGCTTTGCTGTTCCCGGAACTGGGACCGGCGGGGCAGTTGGTCAGCTTCGCCGCCTGGTCGACGGTGTTCGTGCTGGTGGGCAAGCGCTGGTACGGCGCCAATCCGGTGCCGAGCAGCGACCCCGATCTGAACAACCGCGCGGCGCGGATGATCGGCCAGACGGTGACGGTGGTCGAGGCGATCGACGGTGGCACCGGCCGTGTCCGCGTGGGCGACGGCGAATGGCCGGCCGAGGGACCGGACCTTGCGGCCGGCGCCAGGGCGAAGATCGCGGGCGTGCGCGGCGGTGTGGTAGTGGTCGAGGCGGTGAAGGCAATCGAGCCGCCCGCCGTCTGAGCAAAGCGCGTCGTCGCGACGCTCGAAACATGCTATGATCCGCGACAGGTGAAGAGTCGCGTCCTCATTTGATGGAGGAACAGCATGTCGGCACCTCTCGACGAAGCAAAGCTCCACGCGTTTATCGGCAAGATGCTGGGCGATCTGGGCGGGGCGATGTCCGTCCCGACCGTGCGCATCGGCCTGCGGCTGGGGTTGTTCGAGGCACTGACCCACGGACCTGCCACCACCGCCGACCTCGCCGCGCGCGCGGGTGGCCTGCACGAGCGCTATGTCCGCGAATGGGCGCTGGCGCAGGCGGCGAACGGCTATATCGACTTCGACCCCGCCGCCGACCGTTTCAGCATCTCGCCCGAGCAGGCGATGGTGTTCGTGAACCCGGACAGCCCGGTCTATCTCGCCGGCGCGTTCGAGCTGATCGCCGCGATGATCGAGGCCGAGCCCAAGGTGGAGGAATGCTTCCGCCATGGCACCGGCGTGCGCTGGGGCGATCATGCCGGCTGCCTGTTCTGTGCCACCGGCGCCTTCTTCCGCCCCGGCTATGTCAACAACATCGTCCAGGCGTGGATCCCCGCGCTGAACGGCGTCGAGGCCAGGCTGCGCAGCGGCGCGAAGGTCGCGGACGTGGGATGCGGCGTCGGCTTCTCCACCCTGCTGATGGCAGAGGCCTATCCGGAGAGCGAATTCACCGGCTACGACTTCCACGCCCCGTCGATCGAGGAAGCGCGCAGGCATGCACAGGCGCACGGCCTGAGCGACCGGGTCCGTTTCGAGGTCGCCGCCGCAAAGGACGTGCCGGACAGCGGCTTCGACCTCGTCACCATGTACGACTGCCTCCACGACATGGGCGATCCGCGCGGCTGCGCGGCACATATGCGCAGCATCCTGACGCCGGGCGGCACCTGGATGATCGTCGAGCCGATCGCCGGGGACAGCCCGGAACAGAATCTCAATCCGGTCGGGCGCCTCTACTACAATGCATCGACGATGATCTGCGTCCCGACCTCGCTCGACCAGGAAGTCGGCGAAGGGTTGGGCGCGCAGGCGGGCGAAGCCAGGCTTGCTCAGATCGTCCGCGAGGCGGGGTTCGGAGAGGTGCGGCGTGCGACCGAAGGGCCGTTCAACATGGTGCTCGAGGCCGTCTGAGCGATCGGCGCGATGCCCCACCCGCTTGCCGGCGCCTGCCGGACGCGGCATAGCGCGGGGCAAGATGAAGCTCGCTGGCCGAACCATCTGAAGCGTTCCCGCGCTGACGCGTGAGGAACCCTGAAGCCGGACGCACCGCGCCCGGCTCGCCTCTTCATATCTCATCGGCGCCTGCGCATGGCGCGCGCCGCTTTCAGCGAGTTTCCCATGACCAACTATTTCGAAAGCCCGTTCAAGGGCATTCCCCTCGACCGTCAGGTCACCCACCCCAATATCCGGGTCGGGCGCTACAGCTATTATTCGGGCTATTATCACGGCCACGGCTTCGACGATTGCGCCCGCTTCCTGCTGCCCGGTCCCGATGCCGACAAGCTGATCGTCGGCAGCTTCTGCTCGATCGGATCGGGCGCGGCGTTCATCATGGCGGGCAATCAGGGACACCGGAACGACTGGGTCAGCACCTTCCCGTTCCA
>CAYOXO010000297.1:0-2704 GCA_964407945.1 uncultured Stakelama sp. | reverse complement strand
TATCCCACGCCGCAGCGTTGCGCTTCGACGAACTTGGCATTTCCTGAGGGGGTGAAGCGGAGTTCCAGAACCCATTGCTCGGTCACCTTGTCGGTGATCGCCTCAGCTGATCCGATATCCGATGGGGCAAAAGCGATGCCACCGATCCATAAGCCGTCGCCAGCGCGCTGCGCAGGCTCGGGATTGTCGATATGCTCGGTTTGACGGTGGGGCTTGCAATCTCCGGGCAGGGTGAAGGCGAGCAGGATCGCGACGACCATGGCAAATCTCCGTCAGGCGTCAGACCCTGCATAGCGTTCCGCCGTTGCGCGGATGAGAGCGATCATGTTGGGAATGCCCTGCGTCCGGTTGGAACTGAGCTGGTTGCGCAAGTCGAACGGCGCCAGGGCTTCCGCGATGTTCGTCGCCAGGATATCCGCCGGGCTGCGGTCTTGGACTGCGAGCAGCACCAGCGCGATGATCCCCTTGGTGATCGCGGCATTGCTGTCGGCAAGGAAGTGAAGCGCCCCGTCGTCGCGCACGGTCGGATAGACCCACACCGCCGCCGAGCAGCCGCGTACCAGCGTCGCATCGGTCTTGAGCGGCTCGGGCATCGGTTCGAGCGCGCGGCCGAGGTCGATCAGCAGGCGATAGCGATCGTCGGCATCGAGGAACGCATATTCGTCGCAGACATCGTCAAGGTTCGACATGGTCGCGCCTATAGCGGGGTTGCGTCCCCGTGCCAGCCCGGCATTGTGTGCGCCGACAGACAAAGGAGAGTGGGATGACGCGGAGCTGGCGGCGATCGGGACTGACGGCATTGACGCTTCTGCTCGCCGTGCCGGGTGCAGCCCTTGCGCAAGCGCCTGCGACGGTTCCTGCTCCGGTTACCAGCTCTAGCGATATCGTCTACGCGACGCACGCGACCGGGCCCTTGCATCTGGATCTGCATCGTCCCGCCGGAAAGGGGCGGGCGCCGGTTCTGGTCTTCCTGCATGGCGGGGGTTGGGCGCGCGGTGAGCGGCCGAAGAGCTGGACCGGCTTCCGACGCTTTGTCGAGGCGGGCTATGCGGTGGTGAGCGTGCAGTACCGGCTTTCGGGCACTGCGAAGGCACCCGCTGCCGTGCAGGACGCGCGTTGTGCGATGGCTTGGGTGGCGCGCGAGGCGGATCGATATCGGCTCGATCCAGGCCGGGTCGTGGTGATGGGAAGTAGCGCGGGCGCACATCTGGCGCTGCTGGCCGGGATGATGGGGACGAAGGCGGACATCGATGTGCCCGCCTGCGGGCCGGTGCCGCGTGCGGCGGCGATCGTCGATTTCTATGGGCCGAGCGATCTGCGTCCGGAATCGCTCGGCGCGTGGCGCAGCCCGTCGATCACCAAATGGATCGGGGAGGGGCCGGATGCATCTGCACTGGCGGCGCGGATGTCGCCGCTGACGCTGGTGCACAAGGGCCAGCCGCCGGTGTTCATCGTGCATGGCGACGCCGACGATGTGGTGCCGATTCAGTCGTCGAAGCTGCTGAAGGAAGCGCTGGACCAGGCCGGAGTTCCGTCCGAATTCCATGTCGTGCCCGGCGGCGGCCATGGCCAGTTCGAAGACGATGTGCAGGCCCGCCTTCACGCGGATGCCGTGCGATTTCTCGGGAAACTCCGCGCCGTAAAGTGATCCGGCGCGATGCGGGAGCGCCGTGGGGCGCTCCCGGTTACGCGTTACAGATCGACGCCGGCGGCGATCGCCTCGAGCTTGCGGATACGCTCCTTGAGATCGGCGATCTCGATCCGCGCACCCGCGCTGGTCGGAACCGGCTGATGGGCGTCGCCGGCATGAGCCAGGTTCAGTTCCTGCCGCTTCAGCGACAGCCAGCCGCGCCATCCGGCAAGTCCGGCCGCGGTAATCATGCCAAGGCCGGCAAGGCCCGCAGTCGCCATGACAAGGTAGAAATTAGGGTCACTCATCACGCCCTCCATCAGACGCGTTGCGTTCGGTTTGTGCCGGTCAGTTCCGGCCGTCGCGCAGCTTCTCGATCTCGCGGTCGAGATCACTGCTGCTGTGATTGTCGGTGATCACCCGTTCCAGGACAGAAATCCGGTCCTTCAGCGTGCGCACCTCTTCCTGCAGGCGGCGGGCTTCGGCGGCGCTTGCTCCGCTATCGACCTGGTGCTCATTGCCCCATTTGTCCTTCCGAATGCCCATCTTGGCCCGGATGATGTTGCCGACGGTTACGATCAGGACGATCGCGACCACCATAGGCGCCCAATCCATCGATTACCTCCTGCCTCTGTCTCGTTGCGCTCAGTGCGCGATGTCAGTTCGCCGCTTCCGCCTGTTCGCGCGCCAGCTTCTCGGCGCGGCGGACGGGGCGGTCGCGCATTTCGGAGAGGGTGACGCCGATCGCGCCGATCACTCCCAGTACCGCGAAGAACCCGATCAACATTGTTTCTACTCCCGTTACGCAGGGTTGTTCAGTTCACCGGCCGGTCGTCGCGCAGCCGTTCAATCTCATCGGAAAGGTCGAGACCGCGATCGGTCGCGATCCGCTCCAGAACCCGCACCCGCTGCTCCAGCCGCTCGGTATGTGCCGCATATTGCGCGGCCTTCTCGGCGGTCTGGGCGTTGAGCGCCTCGGCCCTCGTCTCCTTGTGCTTCAGCCAGCGCTTGAACATTTCGGAGCCGATCCCGCCGATCACGGGGATGCCCACGACGATCATGAAGAAGATGAGC
>CAYOXO010000296.1:0-2714 GCA_964407945.1 uncultured Stakelama sp. | reverse complement strand
GCCATCAGCCCGGTGCAACCTCATCGCGAACTGATGCGTTGAACCCTTGCCGGCCCGCCTGGGCGGCACGATATTCCGCCAGAAGGCCGCCAACCGGACACCTGAGCCCCATGACCATTCTCTCGCCCTTGCCAGCCCTCGCAGCCGCCGCTTTGGCGCTCGCGCTGGCTTCGGGCCAGGTCAGCGCCCAGCCGCTCGACATCAAGCCGTCGGCTCAGCCGGCCGCGCCGCGCGCTACCCAGCGCGCGATCCCGCTGCCGCCGATCCGGCCTCCGGGACTCGGCATGCCGCGCACCGATGCCATCCAGGCCGAGGCACCAGCGCCCGCAGCCGCTCCGGTCGTCGCGGCGAACAGCGAGCCGCGCGCAACCCCCGCTGCCAAACCCTCGCGGCCCAGCGCTCCCTTGTCGAAGTCCGAAGCGGTCGAGCGGCTGAACAGCTATTTCAACGGCTTCTCCACCTTGCAGGGCGACTTCATCCAGTTCGCCGCCGATGGCCGCCGCTTCGAAGGCAAGCTCTATGTCCTGCGCCCTGGGAAGATGCGCTTCGAATATCGCCCGCCGGTGACGATGGAAGTCGTCGCCGACGGCACCTCGGTCGCAATCCGCGATCGCAAGCTCGCGACCCAGGACCTCTACTCGATCGGCCAGACACCGCTGAAATTCCTGCTCAAGGAGCAGATCAGCCTCGAGCGCGACACCACCGTAACCGGCGTCAGCACCAAGGGCGATATCCTGTCGCTCAAGCTCGAGGACCGCTCGACGCTGGGCGGCACCTCGAAGATCACGCTGAACTTCGACCTCACCGCCAACGAACTCCGGCAATGGGTGGTGATCGACCCGCAGGGCTATGAGACCTCGGTCTCGCTCTACAATCTCGACACGCAGCGCCGGCCCGATCAGAAGAACTTCGTGATCGATTACCAGCGCGTGCTGTGAGTCGAGAGGCGGCATCCCTCAACGGAGTGACGGGGCGAGATTTCGCCCCGCGATTGCCTTCAGGGTGCGGCCCCGATCGCCCGAAGCCGCCAGAACAATGCGCGGTCGGCCTCGGCCGACAGGTCGAGCGTGACGATCATGCCGGTCCCGACGCGCCGCCGCAGGACGTCGGTGCGGTCCGATGCGATCCGAAGAACGCCCTGATCCTGCAGCGCTTGCAGCCGTGTACGCGACACCGCCAGCTCCGACGCCAGAAGACGATCGAGACGCATGCTGGTTGGAAACGGGACCACCAGCTCGATCGTAATGTTCAGCGAGGAACCACTGTCGCGCACGATCGCCTTGGCGATCTCGACCTCCGGAAACTCGTCAATTCGCGGTGATTTGCGCCTCAGTGCGTCGAGGTTGAACGCTTCTCTCTGCGCCCACCGCGGATCATTCGACTGAAGCGCCGCGAGAACCCCAGGGTCGATCTCGCGAACGGCCCGCCGTTCGAACAGCGGCCGGTTCCAGCTCCTGCCGCAATCCCGGCAGTTGTAGATCAGCCAAGCGTCGAGCCTGCGACCATTGGCATTGAGGCGGATCTTCCCGCTGGACCGAAAGGCTCGTGGTCCGCCGCAGCCGCTACAGGCGATCCAGGGTTCAGGGGCTGTCTGGGTGGTGATGGTCCATCTGACCTGAAGTGCATCGCACATGAAATCTTGGTCTTCCTCTCGGAAGTTCACCAAGGTGGTGTGCGAGAAAGCCCGGCCGGGCGCGGTATGGCGATGCTTTAGCGGATTGCAGAGCAGGGACAGCGAGAGCTGTGCTGGCACATCTGGACAATGCCAAACCGGTCTCGCCACCACCCGACGAACATGGTCAGGCCGGCAGCGCGTCGCTGTCAGCCTGCACGGGTGAAACTGGATCGAGACCGGATTTACTTAGGCAAGGTCTACCTCGGTGGGCCAATGCTCTGCGGGAGCAGAGATAGCAGATGATCGGCCCGGCGGGGAGCTTACGCACGGGGCGCAGCGAGAAGAGCGTGGGTCTGAGATATTTGCGCAACGCGGTGCGGCGCGCGGGGGAGGATTGGCACGAAGCCTTGCTTTTCCTGCCCCGGCGACCCAGTTTCCGGCTTCCCTTTCCGCCGGAATCCCTTTTCGTGCAGCTCTCCGTCACCACCTGGAACATCAATTCGGTGCGCCTGCGCATCGGGATGGTCACCGAGTTCCTGAAGAACCATCAACCCGACATCCTCTGCCTGCAGGAGACCAAGACGCCGGACGAGCAGTTCCCGGCCAAGGCCTTCTCGGAGGCCGGCTATGTCCACCAGGCCTTCATCGGCAACAAGGGCTATAACGGTGTCGCCATCGTCTCGAAGCTGCCCTTCCAGGAGAAGGAAGCGATGGCGATGTGCGAGCGCAACGACGCCCGCCACATGACCGTCGTGCTCGACAAGGGCGCCGGCGCGGCGGCCGGCATCGCCATCCATAATTTCTACATCCCGGCCGGCGGCGACATCGCCGACCCGCAGGCCAATCCGAAATTCGCCCACAAGCTGCAGTTCCTCGACGCCATCGGCGCCTGGGGCATCGCCCGCAATCCGTCGGGACGGCCGAGCATCCTCGTCGGCGATCTCAACATCGCGCCCTACGAGCACGATGTCTGGAGCCACAAGCAGCTGCTCGACGTGGTCAGCCATACCCCCATCGAAACCACGACGCTGGAGAAGCTGCGCAGCGAGCTCGGCTGGACCGACGCCGCCCGTACGCTCCGGCCCGAACCCGAAAAGCT
>CAYOXO010000295.1:0-2714 GCA_964407945.1 uncultured Stakelama sp. | reverse complement strand
TGCGGCTGTTCGGAACGATGGTGATGCCGGTGCGGATCGAGAGGGTCCGAAGCTCGCCCTTGAAGCCGTTTCCTTCGCGAGTGACATAACCGATGGCAGCCATTGCAGGTCTCCTTGAGATGCTCGCCCGAACCGTTCCGGGCGATGGGCGGACCTCAGGGACGGCCAGCCGGACACCCGAACCGACAGGCCGAAGCGCCAGCGGAGGACCGGAGCCAAAGGCTTATTTGAGAGCGCAGCGACCGCGAGGAGACCGCGCCAGCGGGCGGGGAAATAAGCCGGCGGGCGATGGTTTTGGGGAGCCGGCGGCCGTCCCAGGTCATGCGCCCAAGGAGCCGTGGACGGTGCGGAGCGCAGATTTCGTGACCGAAGTTCGCATCGGGCATACACCGTAAGGAAGGCTTACGGGGCACCGGTCCCGAGGCCGACGGGCATATCGGATCCCGCTTGCCGCTGTGATGCCCGCCACCATATCGGTCGATGCGAGGGGATCCGTGATGGCCGACGGTAATGACGTAGCGGAAGGGGAAGGCTTGGCAGGCGGCGCGCCGCCACCGCAGCAAGAGGGATTCTTCGATCATCGGGTCAGCTTCATCAACCATGCCGGCGATCCGTCATCGCCGCTGGAGATGGTCATGCCGATCGGATTCTTCGATCCGTCGAACGCGCTGTTCCATCCGTTCGGAACCGGCGTTTTCGTTTCGCACGTGGGGCTCGTCTGCACCGCGCGACATGTATTCCAGTTCGAACCTCGGTTCCTGGAATCGATGTCGCACCTTTCGCCAGATAGCTACCCCGCGATCTACCAATTCTATGACGATCATAGTGCGGGAGTCCGGCCGATCATCGCCGTGCATGGCCATCCACGCTTCGATGTCGCGGTCGCGCGCGTCGAGCCCGTCCATCACCGCACGACCGGCGAGGCATTCTCCAACAAGGAGATGGCCCTGACCACCGACGTCATGCCGATTGGGACCCGGGTGCATCAATATTCCTATCCCGATCCGGTCATCTTCGACCAACCCGAGGGTCCGCAATTACTGATGATTCCGCTCCACACTGAAGGCAGGATCATCGACTGGCTTCCCAAGGGGATGGGTTCGCTCTTCCCGTCGCCCTGCTACGTGATCGAAGGCTATATCGGAGCCGGATCGAGTGGCGGCCCGGTTATGGACGAGACAGGCCGGGTCTTCGCCATCAGCTCGAGAGGGAATGCGGCTGCGGACTATTATTACGCCATCCCGGTTCAGGCGATCGCGGACATTGTAATTTCCTCAGTGATACTCTCGACGCCCCCGGTAATCGCCGGACCCACTATCAGGGAGATGGTGACGCGGGGACTCGTCTCTTTCGTCGAACGCGTCGACGAATCCGGCTGATCTGCACATCCGTGAGGCAGCACCGACCCGTCGGCGGAGATCGATCATGCATGCGCGCGCGGGGCCTCGCTAGCATTTGAGTGCGCATCGCTGCTAGCAACGGCAATATGACTGTTTTGGATGACATCGGCGCGTTGATCTCGCGTCTGTCCCCGTCGCCAATCTGCGACGACTGCGTCGCCGAGAAGCTCGGTTTGTCGGTTCGCCAGCACGCCAACCACAAGACACGCGAGCTCGCAGGCGGCAACGGCTTCGAGCGTCGCCGCGACGTCTGCTCCATCTGTTTTGCAGAGAAGCTGGTGACCCGGAGAACCTGATCCAGGTGCAGTCGGGGTGGCAATCAGACTGACGGGCAAAGGGGCCTGCTGCGCTGCCCATATCGTAACAAGGAGCCTCCAGTGACCAGCGTAATTGTCTGGCAACGCCACGAGATCGTCACGACGTTCGGCAACAAGGACATCTGGCAGGGCGACTATTGGATCGCTGCCGACAGCCGGATCAGCGCTCCTTCCGACGAACATGTCAGTGGTCGGCGGGTGCTGACCGATGGCGCCGCCAAGGTAATCCCGATCCACTATAGGCTGTTCCGGCGGTATGAGAGCGGACCAGGACTATCCGAATGCTGGGAGGGTCTGATCGGGTTCGCCTATGCGGGCAATACACTCCCCGCGACGATGACCTATGCCTATGTGGTGTCTTCGTTTGTCGAGATGACTGCGGACCACTTCGATGAACTGCCGACGATGTCGGACTTCGTCGATTTCATCGCACGCGTAGGCCAACGTTATGCCGTCGAAACCCGAGCACCGTTCGAACTACTGATCACGGGCAACGACCCTCGCTCGAACGCTCGCGATGTCGAACTCTGGCACGTCGCCGTCTGGTCGAACGGCCGGCCGCCTAGCGTGCGCGCCGTCCGATTCGATGCGAGCAGCAGGTTCTTCCTGATGGGCAACCGCCAGGACGAAATCTCGAAAATCGTCCAGGCCGGTTTCGACGCGGATCCCGAATATAATCCGACGGCCGCGCTTGGCGACATCATCGATCGGCACGAGGTCGCCGAAATTGGGGGATCGCTGCAGCTTGCCCGCCTGCACAGAAGCGGCGGGATCACACTCTTTCCCTCTTTCGGCGCTGCTGCCTACGGCGGCAAGCTGCCGACCACCTTCAAGGCAGACGAATTTGGCGGTGTCGGGGCGTTCAAAGTCGGGCTTCGGCGCGGCTATTAGCAGATGCCGGCCCGCAGCACGCCGCTCAACTCGCTCACCAGTGTGGCTGACCTGCTCCTTGATCTCCGTCTTACAGACTAGGTTACCGCGCGCCCGCGCCGAGCCC
>CAYOXO010000294.1:0-2723 GCA_964407945.1 uncultured Stakelama sp. | reverse complement strand
GAAGCCGACCAGCGCCTCGAACGTCGCGCGCAGCACCGCCTGGCGCACTTCCGGGCGCGCCAGCGGATCGACCGCCGCAGTCTCGTCGCCGGCCTTGCGCTTGGCCAGGATCTGGCGGCGGATATCCTCGGGCAACGTCGCCGCGGCGCGCGAGACGATCGCATAGCTGGTGCCCGTCGCCGATGCGCGGCTCTGGCCCTCGGCGAAGTTCAGCGTCACCTGCCCCAGCCGCTTCGACACGACCGAGCTGCCACCCTGCACCACCGCGACGTAATAAGGCAGCGTCACCTGGCGCGCCTCGCTGCCGAAGCGGCGGCTGCCCAGCACTTCGAAGCTGATCGTGGTCTGGATATTCTCGGCGGCATCGTCGCAGACCGAGGTGACGTTGGTCAGCACCGCGGTGACGTCGATCGCATTCGCGTCGCGATTGGTCGGCGAGTTGAACAGCGTCACGTCGCCGGTATGCGCCGCCACGCCCACGCGCGGGCACGCCGAGCGCACCTGGGTGATGCCGCCTTCGGCAATGTCGCCCGTTTTCGCGCAGCCCGCGAGTGCCAACATCGTCGTCGCGGCGAGAGCCAGATTGCGGATACGCAAGGGGGACACCTTTCCTGAAACCTTGATAGGGCCGCCTTCCGTCGGAAACCGGCGCGGCCCGTCATAGGAACCGCCTTTCGCCCGCGCAAGCAATCGCGTAGAGCCGCCTCGACATGAGTGAAGCAATCAACTCCGGCGAAAAGCCCGTCCTCGAGCTTCTGATCGCCGCGCCGCGCGGCTTCTGTGCCGGTGTCGACCGTGCGATCCAGATCGTCGAGCGCGCGATCGAGAAACACGGCGCCCCGGTCTATGTCCGCCACGAAATCGTCCACAACAAGTTCGTCGTGGATTCGCTCAAGGCCAAGGGCGCGGTGTTCGTCGACGAGCTGGACGAGGTGCCCGACGGCGTCCCCGTGGTCTTCTCCGCGCATGGCGTGCCCAAGTCGGTCCCCGCCGAAGCGCAGGATCGCGGCCTTTCCTATCTGGACGCCACCTGCCCGCTGGTGTCCAAGGTCCATCGCCAGGCCGAGCGGCTGGTCGCGGCCGACCGCCACATCCTGTTCATCGGCCATGCCCGCCACCCGGAGGTGATCGGCACCTTCGGCCAGGTGCCGGAGGGCAGCATGACGCTGATCGAGACCGAGGCCGATGCCGAAACGGTCGCGGTCGCCGATCCCGACAACCTCGCCTTCCTCACCCAGACCACGCTTTCGGTCGATGATACTGCCTCGATCCTCAACATCCTCCAGCGCCGTTTCCCCGGCATCGTCGCGCCCAAGGCCGACGATATCTGCTACGCCACCTCCAACCGGCAGGCCGCGGTCCGCGCGATCGCCCAGTCCTGCGACCTGGTGCTGGTGATCGGCGCGCCCAATTCGTCCAACTCGCTGCGGCTGGTCGAGGTCGCCGAGCGCGAGGGCACCGACGCGAGGCTGATCCAGCGCGCCGACGAGCTCGATTTCGACTGGCTATGGGGTGTCGGCACGCTCGGCATCACCGCGGGCGCCTCCGCGCCCGAGCTGTTGGTGCGCGAGGTGGTCGACAAGCTCGCCACCCGCTTCGAGGTGACCGAGCGCCAGGTCGAAACGGCGCAGGAAACCATCGTCTTCAAGCTGCCCCGCGACCTCGAAGCGGCCTGATCCCATGGCAGTCTATACGCAGGTATCGGCCGAGGCGCTGTCGGCTTTCCTCGCACGCTACGACGTCGGCGAGCTGGTCTCCGCCAAGGGCATCGCCGAAGGGGTGGAGAACAGCAACTACCTCGTCGAAACGACGCGCGACCGCTTCATCCTGACGCTCTACGAAAAGCGCGTCGAAGCCGCCGACCTGCCCTATTTCATGGGGCTGCTCGATCACCTCGCCGCCAAGGGCCTGCCGGTCCCGCCCGCGATCAAGGACCGGAACGGCGTCGAGATTCAGGAGCTCAACGGCCGCCCGGCCTGCCTGATCAAGTTCCTCTCGGGCGTCTCGCTCTCGCACCCTACCCCGGCACAGGCCGAAGCGGCGGCGCGTGCGCTGGCCGGAATGCATGCCGCAGTCGCCGACTTCGCGCTCGACCGGCCCAACTCGATGGGCTTTGCCAGCTGGGAGCCGCTGTTCGACAAATGCGGTCGCAGCCTCGATGAGATCGCGCCCGGCCTGTACGACGATCTGGGCTTTGCGATTGAGGACGTAACCAGCGACTGGTGGACCGAACCATTCGATCAATGCGCGATCCATGCCGACCTTTTCCCCGACAACGTCCTGATGCGCGGCGATCAGGTGACGGGTCTGATCGACTTCTATTTCGCCTGCACCGACATCCGGGTCTACGATCTCGCGGTCATGCACAGCGCATGGAGCTTCGACGCCCATGGCCGCAATTACGACGCCGCCATCGGCGACGCGCTGATCCGCGGCTATGAAAGCCGCTTCCCGCTCACCGATTTCGAACGCGGCAAGTTCACCATGCTCGCCAGCGGCGCCTGCATCCGCTTCGCGCTCTCGCGCGCATGGGACTGGCTCAACACCCCCGCCGACGCGCTGGTGATGCGCAAGGACCCGCTCGCCTATGTCCAGCGGCTCAAACACTATGACCCCGCACTGGTGAAGCACGTCGCATGACCACGGAGATGCCGCTGGTCGAAATCGCCACCGATGGCGCGTGCAAGGGCAATCCCGGCCCGGGCGGCTGGGGCGCCTGGTTG
>CAYOXO010000293.1:2533-2751 GCA_964407945.1 uncultured Stakelama sp. | reverse complement strand
CCTGGGACAGGTCAAGGCTGCGTACCGCCTGGCGCAGAGCATCGGCACGATTGGCGGGGGGCGGGTCGCAGACAGGCCGCTGGGCCTCGCCGTGCCGCGGGCCTTTCAAGTGGCCAAGCGCGTGCGCACCGAGACCAGTATTGGCCGCGCCGCAGCGTCGGTGGCTTCGGTGGGTGTCGAGCTGGCGACGCAGGTCTTTGGCCACTTGCGCGGGCATC
>CAYOXO010000293.1:0-2523 GCA_964407945.1 uncultured Stakelama sp. | reverse complement strand
AGCTCTGCGCCCGTCACCTGCGCGAAGCCGGCGCTGACACACTGCTGATCGCCAATCGCACGCGCCGTCGCGCCGAAGAGCTAGCCGAGCGCTTGGGTGGCAGCGCACATGAGCTCTCAGAGCTGGAGTCGCTGCTCATGCGCGCGGCCGTGGTCGTCTGCTCGGCGGGCGCAACGCAGCCGCTGGTGACGCAGGAACAAGTAGCGCGGGTCATGCGGGCGCGGCTCGCGATGAGCCGCGCCCGCTCGATCCGGAAGACCGCTTCGATCGCCCGCTGGGTTTCCCTGTCCGTCGCCATGCTCAAGGGTTAGGGGAGCATGGCGGGGAAGGGCAAGCGGATCAGTTGTTCGCGAGCTTCTCGCCGATGCCGTCGTTGATCGCGGCAGCCTCGGCCGGCATGATGTCGGCGAAATCGGCGACTTCGAACAGCGGGCGGATCTCGATCTCGCTCGGACCGAACATCGGGTTGGGGCAACGCTTCACCCACGCGACCGCCTCGTCCATGTCTTTGACTTCCCATAGCCAATAACCGGCAACCAGTTCGCGGGTTTCGGCGAACGGGCCGTCGATCACAGTGCGGCTGGGGCCGTCGAACGCGACGCGCTTACCCTTGGAGGAGGGCTTGAGACCATCACCTGCGACCAGCACGCCGGCCTTGACCAGTTCCTCGTTGAACTTGCCCATGTCGATGAACAGCTGGTTGAGCTCGGGCGAGGGCTTCATGCCGGCTTCGCTGTCTTCGGTCGCCTTGACGAACACCATCACACGCATCGGAATTCTCCTTCATTCGCGAGGGCCTGGATCGGCCTTCTATCCTGACGACGAGCGAGCTTGCGCGGAATCGACAGCCACGACGAATTTTTTTCGACAAAGGGTGAGAAAATCCGTCCGGGCGTGAAAGGCGTCCGGATCTCAATGATTTAGCGGTAGGAGAATATGGTCGGGGAGAGAGGATTCGAACCTCCGGCCCCTGCCTCCCGAAGGCAGTGCTCTACCAGGCTGAGCTACTCCCCGACGGAGTGCCAGATCCTTTAAAATGCCCCGGGTTGGGCGGACCGGCTTTCGCTTGGAGGCGCGCCTATAACCAGCACCTTCGCGCTGCGCAAGCGGGGTAGCGAAGCTTTTTCAGGTGCCGCGTGCGCCGAGCATCGCCTCGATGCTGGTGAACTTCTCACGCGGGGCGCCGTCGCGGGCGGCTGCGGTCTCGGCAGCCTCGATCTTCTGCCAGTCGCGGAAGGTGACGACATCGGCGTTGCGTGAAGCGAGCAGCGCGTCGAGGCCGGGGCGGCCGGCCTTGCGGCTGTTGGGTTCAGTATCCGCGGCGATCTTCTCGACGATGGCGAAGCCGTCTGGGCGATTGGTACCGATCGTGCCGGTCGGGCCGCGGCGCGCCCAACCCACCGCGTAGAGGCCGGGGAGCACGCGCCCGTCGTCATTGGCGAACCGGCCCGCACGGTCGTCATAGGGCACACCCTCGATTCGCGGGGTGCGATAGCCGATGCATGAGACGACGAGACTGGCGGGCACCGCATAGGTCTCGCCCGTGCCGATCGCGGCGCCGCGCGAGTCGAGCGTGGTGCGCTCGACGATTACGCGCTCGACCTTGCCTTCACCCTCGATTCGGACGGGCTTGGCGAAGAAGTCGAAGATGATGTGCACCGGCTTCTCGACATGCGCGGCGGCGAAATTGCGCAGATGGGTGACCGATTTGCGATGGCCCGGTTCGAGCATCGCGTCGTCGAGTTCGGGCGGGAAGTCGGCAATGTCGACCACGGGCGCAGCGCGTTCGAGTTCGCCCAGTTCGCCCAGTTCCTTTGGGGTCATGTTGATCTGGTGCGGACCGCGGCGGCCGAGCAGGGTGATGGTGCCGATCGACGAGGTCTCCAGTGCGGCGAGCGCATGGCCGACGATATCCGATCCGGTGAACTCGGCCTGGGTCTTGGCGAGGATACGGGCGACATCGAGCGCGACGTTGCCGTTGCCGATCACCACGGCGCCGGGACCGGACAGGTCGGGGTTCAGTGCGGCATAATCGGGATGGCCATTGTACCAGCCGACGAACGCCGCGGAGCCGGTGACACCGGGAAGATCGGCGCCAGGAATATCGAGAGGCCGGTCGTGCGGCGCGCCGGTCGCGAGGACGACGGCGTCATAGAGATCGAGCAATTCGGGGATCGTCACCTGCTCGCCGATGGTGATGTTGCCGACGAAGCGGATATTGTCGGTGAGCGCGGTTGCCTCGTACCGACGCGATACGCCCTTGATCGACTGGTGGTCGGGCGCGACTCCGGTGCGGATCAGGCCGAACGGGACGGGAAGGCGGTCGATGATATCGACCCGGACCTGGTCGCCGAACTGCTTCTGTGCCGCCTCGGCGGTGTAATAGCCCGCCGGCCCCGAACCGATCACCGCGATATGCCGCATGCCCGACCCTCTTATGTCTTTGTGGCGCAGCTCAAGGCTGCGCAGAGGCGGCACCAGCCCGCTCCCCCACCCGGCCACCCATAGGATGCTGGCGCTGGG
>CAYOXO010000292.1:0-2778 GCA_964407945.1 uncultured Stakelama sp. | reverse complement strand
GGCCTCGTCGATCTGGTCGATCAGATGCTGGGCGATGAACAGATCGGCGCCGTCCACCACCGCGCCGGCCTGGGCGAGCAGGTGATCGGCGAGGCTGAGGTCCGGCGCGGAGAAGCTGTCGAAATCGGGGCCGTCCTCGCCCATCCCGCCACTACCGGTGCCGGCGAGACCCAGGCCGCCGTCAAGCCCGCCGACCGAATCGGCGGCGCTGTCGTGGTGAAAGGTCTCGGCGGTGAAGTCGACGTCGAGCGACGCCTCGCCTGTCGCGTCGCCGCCGTCGAGCAGCTCGGTCGAATCGGCGGGACCATCGCGTTCGATCGCCGGTTCCACTTCGGGCGCATCGGCCGGTTCGCGCTCCTCACCGCCACCCGCATCGAGCAGCGGGTTCTTCTCCAGCTCCTCGGCGATGAAGGTCTCGATCTCGAGGTTCGACAGCGCCAGCAGTTTGATCGCCTGCTGAAGCTGCGGCGTCATCACCAGCGATTGGGATTGCCGCAGGTCGAGGCGGGGCGCGAGGCTCATGGGATTCTAATCGAGGGCGGTGCCGGCCCACTCCCCCACCCGGCCACCCATATGATGCTGCCGCTGGGTGGCCGGGTGGGGAAGCGGGCGGGCGCCGAAACCGAAGCTCGCAGTCGGGGCGGCGCCTGCAATCACAGCGAGAAGCCCTCGCCGAGATAGAGGCGGCGGACATTGGCGTCGGCGACCAGATCGGCGGGCGAGCCCGCGAACAGCACGCGGCCATCATAGATGATCGACGCCCGATCGACGATGTCGAGCGTCTCGCGGACATTATGGTCCGTGATGAGCACGCCGATGTTGCGCGTCTTCAGCTCCTTCACCAGATCGCGGATGTCGGCGATCGAGATCGGGTCGATGCCCGCGAACGGTTCGTCGAGCAGCATGATCGAGGGATCGGCAGCGAGCGCTCGGGCGATCTCGGCGCGACGGCGTTCGCCGCCCGACAGCGCCATCGCCGGCGCATCGCGCAGGCGCGTCAGGCCGAACTCGTCGAGCAGCTGATCGAGCCGGGCGGCGCGCGCATGCTTGTCCGGTTCGGACAGTTCGAGCACGGCGGAGATGTTCTTGGCGACGGTCAGGCCGCGGAAGATCGAGGTTTCCTGCGGCAGATAGCCAAGGCCCAGGATCGCGCGGCGATACATCGGCAACGGGGTGATATCGACGCCGTCGAGCATGATGCGCCCGGCATCGGGCTTCACCAGCCCCATCACCGAATAGAAGCAGGTCGTCTTGCCTGCGCCGTTGGGGCCGAGCAGGCCGACCACCTCGCCCTTGCCGACCGACAGCGACACATCCGACAACACGACGCGCTTGTCATAGGATTTAGCGATCGAGACCACCGCAAGCCCGGATGTGGGCGGGGTGCCCGCTTCTGCGGCTACCGGTTCCAGCGTTTCGATATCTGCCATGACGCCCTATCCTGATCGCACGCGATGCTTAGCGATTCCTTGCCGCGCAGTCACTTGGCAAGTTTTATGCATGGCGAACTTGGCGTAGTTAGGAAGGAACGCGGCGGAGTGAAACCCCGCCCGCGATCAATCGCGCTTGGGGACGGTGAAACGGCCCGTGACGCGGCCACCCGACTGAGTCACGGTGCCGTCCGGCGTCTTGGTCGTGCCGACGCCCGAGCCATCGATCGACGCGCGGCCGGTATCGAGATTCATTGTCAGCCGGCCGCCGCTCACCCGGTTGCTGCCCTGGGTCAGCGTGACATTGCCGAGCATGGTGATGGTGCGCTTGTTGATGTCGTACACGCCATATTGGGCGCGTGCCGTCTGGTCGGGCCGTACGACCGTGACCCCGCCCGCCGCATCGAAGCGCGAAACCGAAGGCGATCCGTCGATGACCTGGCCGGTATAGCTTACCGTCACGCGCGCCGCGGTCAGCGTCATGTTGGCCTGGGTGATCTTCACCCCGCCCGACAGGATCGCGCGATTCGCCTTGTCCTGCAGCTCGATGCTCTGCGCGGCGAAATCGATCGGGGCGTTCGAATCGTGGCGCGTCTGCCCCAGCGCCGCGGTGCCGATTGCGGCAGTGGTGGCGAGCGCTGCGATCGACGCGATGAGGAACGGACGGGCCATGTTCACCTATTTGCGCGCTTGGGATCGATCCGCAAGCGGGCATTGCCCTCGATCCGCACGGTTCGCTTGTCGAGATCGGCAGTCATGCTGTCGCCGCTGAAGATGCCGAGCGGTGTCTTGCCGTCGATCTGGCCGGTGCCGGTCAGCTTCCGGGTCTTCAGGTCCATGGTCGAATCGCGCGTATCGAGCTGGTAGCCGTCGGCGCTGCGGAACGTGATCGGACCGTCGATCGCGACCCGCTCGGTCTCCATGTCGTAGCGGCCGCGCTCGGCGCGCACTTCGGCCGGCCCATCGGTCAGGCGAATGCCGGCGGCAAGGTTGCTGAGCTGTACAATCGGCTCGGCCGAACTCTTCTGCACTGCCGACCCCGCGGTCAGCACGAACGGCTGCCCCTTGGCATCCGCGCCACGATAGCGCGCCGACTGGATGCGCAGCCGCTCGTTCGCAATATCGACCTTGTTCTTGTCGAGCACGAACGACACGTCGCCGCCCATGAACAACGGCGCCATCACCAGAAAGGCGCCGAGCACACCGATCCCCGCCGGCAGAATCAGCAACAGGGTGCGGACGATATGGTCGTGACTCCCCCCCGGACGCGCCCAAAACTTGCGGCGCGAGCGTTCCTGGAGGGCGATCTCAGACATGGTGTGCCTCAAGAGAAGAACCGCACCAGCCC
>CAYOXO010000291.1:0-2791 GCA_964407945.1 uncultured Stakelama sp. | reverse complement strand
CCAGAACTGGATGCGCGATCCCTGCGCGTCAGATTGGAACAGGTCGGCCGCGGCGGTGATCGCCGGGGGCAGCAGGCTCAGCGTTCCCCCCGGTGCCTCGTCGCCCGCGCCTTCATTGTCCGGGCTGACCGACTCGATCGTCCCGAACACGGCGTCGCGCGCGGTGAACAGCCCTTCGCCCGGCCAGTCGACGAACCCCCCGTCGCACAACCGGATCACGTGGCCGGGCAGGCTGATCTTCACCAGGCCCGCCATGATCGCCACCGGCGCGGTAAACATGCTCACTCCGCTTCGGTGATGGTGAAGGAAAGGCCGACGAACTCCGCGACCGACAACGACCAGGGCAGCTCCTCGCCGTCGATGAACCCCTCGATCATCGGCTTGGCGACATGCACCGCGTCGCCATCCGCCGGCGGGACACGCAGCATCGGTTCGATCGCCAGAGTGACCTCCCCCGTCGCGCCGACTAGCGCCTCGGCCGTGACGAAATGGACGTGGTGGCGCCCGCCCGTGACGATGCTTACCGGCTGGCCTTCACGGAAGGCGTAACCTTCCGGAACGCCGCGGACCGCCAGCGATCGCCCCGCCTGGCCCGCGCCGTCGACTTCCACGGCGTCACCGGGAAGGCCGGGGTCGAAGCCCTGCAACGGCCATTCCATTCGCCCGCCCTCGGCCTTGGCCTGCAGCAGCCGCGCGATCCACTGGCGGCCCACCTTTCCACCCTTCATCGGCGGCATCGCCACCGCCAGGCGGAACCGGCTGCCCATGCGGTCGATCTTCTGCGTCGGACCGCCCAGCGCCGGGGTCAGCAACGCGCCGAAATCGACCAGTGCGGGCTCGGCCGACGCCGGGCTGGGGTGCGCGGGAAGGTCGATCACTGCGCGCTCGCGAACGAACGGCGCTCACGTCGGATCGAGCGCATTTCCGCGCCCGCGGCGCCCATCGCGGCGGCATTGCCCGCCAGCGGCGTCGCGACGCGGCGCGCACGGCTCTCGACGACCACGTCGAAGAGCGGCGATGGCACCACGCGAAGGTCCATCCCACCGCCCATGCCCGTGCCGTTCGGGTGTACGTAGCCGCGGCGGCTCGGCGTGATGAATTCGGGCCCGCGCTCGCCGACCAAGTACGTCTTGCCGGGCACGACCGGCCCGCCGCTCGCCAGCCCGCCGCCGAAGCCACCGGTGCCGCCACCGCTGCCGGCGCTGTTGATCGCGCTGATCGCCTGAATGACCTGCGTCACGACGTCCAGCATCGCCTGGATGCCGTCCAGGATGTCGCCCGACTTGAAACTCTGCACCATGTCGCGCAGCGACCCGATGACGCCCTGCGCCATGTCGGCGAAGGCCAACGCGACTTCGGCCGTCTTGCTCTTCGCCGGGCCTACCATGCGCTCGTCCATGTCGGTGCCGAACCGGTCCATCGCCGCCGCGATGTCGGCGTTGGCCTGGTCGACGACGCCTTTCTGGTCGGCCTCGGGATCGGCGAAGATCGGCACGTCGCGCAGACCGTCGCGGGTCATGCCGGCATTGGCCGTCACCTTCGCCAGCGCCGCGGCGTACGTGTCGGCGCTGATCGCGCCCGCCCGCATCGCCGCGTCGAGCAGCGCCACGTCCTCGAGCAGGCGGTTGGTCTTCGCTTCCTCGGGAAACAGCTGGGCCAGCAGCCCCGCGACCTTCGATTGCAGGTCCTTGAACGCGTCCCCGGCGCTTTGCGTGGCCTTGGCCGCCGGCGCGACCATCGCGCCGTCCAGCTTGGCCATCTCCACGCGAATGCCTTCGACCATGTCGGGGACGTACGAATGGCCGACCACCCGGTCGTACAGCCGGTAGAAGTCGTTGCCCGCCTCGGCGGCCTTCTGCTTGATGCTCGCCCACACGCCCGACAACTTGGTCGTCAGCCAGCTGGTCACCCCCGCCGCCATCTTGGCCGCCGCCGACACCGCGCGATTGGCCATGCCTTCGAAGGCCGGGCCGATGCCGGCGATGCTCGCGCCCAGCGATTGCATCCCCGCCGCCACGTCGGCTGCATATTTGTCCAGCCGCGCGGCGCTTTCCGCGCTGTTCGCCGCGATCGAGTCGAAGAATTGCGAGGGCGTCGCCACGCCCAGCTGCGCGTCGAGCGCGCGGACCTTCTCGCTGCCCTCGACCAGCTTGGCGTTGAGCTTGGACAGGAAATCGGCGCCGTTGACGACCGCCGTCGTAAAGCGCGTCTGCACCGTGGTCGCGACGTCGTCATACTTGCGCTGCAGTTCCTGCGCCTTGGCGATGTCGGCATCGCTGATGATCTTGCCGGTCCGCTCGGCCTCGTCGCCCAGCCGCTTGATGCCCTCGGCGCCCTGGTTAAGCAGCGGCGCGATCCGCTGCCCCTCCTCGCCGAACAGCTGCACCGCCAGCGCGGCGCGCGTGGCGGGGTCGGGAATGCGCTGCAGCGCGCCCGCCACCTCGGTCATGATGACGGCGGTCGGGCGGATGTTGCCCGCGGCGTCGCGGATCTGGATGCCCAGCTGGTCGAACACGGCGAACGCGGATTTCGACCCCATCGCCGCCTTGCCCACCGTCTGCGTCAGCGTGCGGATGGCATCGTCGAGGTCGCCCTGGTCGACGCCCAGCTGCTTGCCGATCAGGCGGAACTTCTGCAGCTCGCTCGCCGCGACGCCCAGCTGCTGCGCCATCGATCCCAGCGCCGCCGCGCTGCGGATAGCATTGCCCGCCGCCTGGACGATCGCGCCGCTGCCCAGCGCCGCCGCCGCCCCGGCCACGCCGGCGGCGAACGACCCGAGCTGGGATCCGGC
>CAYOXO010000290.1:0-2826 GCA_964407945.1 uncultured Stakelama sp. | reverse complement strand
CATGTCATTCCAGAATGATCGCCTTTTTACGAACAGTTGCCTGCACGAGATTGAGCGCCTCACCCCACGCCGCACCGGCGTGGCGGATAATCGGGAGACGAACGCATGGCCGATCACGGCATCAGCGGAAAAACGGTCCTCATCGCGGGCGGCGCGAAAAATCTGGGCGGGCTGATCGCCCGTGACCTTGCCGCACATGGCGCGAAGGCGGTGGCGGTCCATTACAACACCGCGGAAACCGCTGACGCAGCGGCCGAGACCGTCGCGGCGATTCGCGCGACGGGGGCCGAAGCGATCGCCATCCAGGCCGATCTTACCAGCGCGGGCGCGATGGAGAAGCTCTTCGCCCACACGGTCAACGCGATCGGCCGGCCCGACATCGCGATCAACACCGTCGGCAAGGTGCTCAAGAAGCCGATCGTCGAGATCAGCGAGGCCGAATATGACGCGATGAGCGCGATCAATGCCAAGGCCGCCTTCTTCTTCCTCAAGGAAGCGGGCCGACATGTCGCCGACAATGGCAAGGTCTGCACCCTGGTGACTTCGCTATTGGGCGCCTACACACCCTTCTACGCCAGCTACGCGGGGACAAAGGCCCCCGTCGAGCATTTCACCCGCGCCGCTTCCAAGGAGTTCGGTGAGCGCGGCATTTCGGTGACGGCGATCGGGCCGGGGCCGATGGATACGCCCTTCTTCTACCCGGCTGAAGGTCCCGAAGCGGTGGCCTATCACAAGACGGCAGCGGCGCTGTCGCCCTTCACGACCACAGGACTCACGCATATCGAGGATATCGTGCCGTGGATTCGTTTCCTGGTCAGCGACGGCTGGTGGATGACCGGGCAGACCATCCTGGTCAATGGCGGCTACACCACCAAGTGACCCGTCCGGGCTGGCGCCGCGCGTGCCAGCCTATTTCTTGCGCTTGAAGTCCACCGCGACGACATTCGACCCGTCCTCGACCGGCGTCGCCACCGGCGGGCCGTCATTCTCGGCCTCGTCATGCGGCTCGGGGCCATCGGGATCTTCGGCCGCCTGGAAGCGCAGCTCGAAATTGACCGCCGGATCGTGAAACCCGGTGATCGCCGCGAACGGAATCACCAGCATCGACGGGATCTGGTTGAAGCTGAGGCCAACCGAGAATCGCTCGTCATCGACCTTCAGGTCCCAGAAGCGGTGCTGCAGGACGATCGTCATCTCGTCCGGGAAGCGCTCGATCAGCCGGTCGGGAATGTCGACGCCCGGCGCGCGGGTCTTGAAGGTGATGTAGAAATGATGCGTTCCCGGCAGCGCGCCCGTCGCAGCGACCTGATCCAGCACGCGGCCGACAACTGCACGGAGAGCCTCCTGCACGATCTCATCATAGGGAATCAGGCTGTCGGGTACGTTACCGGTCATAAGTCCACTGCCTACAGGCCTCGCCGCACCGGTCAAGATGGCCAACGGGCCAAGAACGATTGGGGGCATGCGATAGCTGCGCCATCATTGCATGGTGCAGGGACGGCGCTATGGAGCGGCCATGCGCACCGCGACGATCAGCCGCAAGACCAGCGAGACTTCGGTCGACGTGACGGTCAACCTCGACGGCACCGGCGCCTATGCCATTTCCACCGGCATCGGCTTCTTCGATCACATGCTTGAGCAGCTTTCGCGCCACTCGCTGATCGATCTCGATGTGAAGACGGTCGGCGACCTGCATATCGACCAGCACCACACAGTCGAGGATACCGGGCTTGCCATCGGTGAGGCGGTGGCCAAGGCGCTCGGCGACAAGCGCGGCATCCGCCGCTACGCCGACGCGCTCTCGCCCATGGACGAGACGCTGACCCGCGTCGCGATCGACATCTCCGGCCGCCCCTATCTCGTCTGGAAGACCGAGTTCAGCCAGAAGCGCCTGGGCGAGATGGACACCGAGATGTTCGAACACTGGTTCCACAGCTTCGCGCAGACCGCGGGCGTGACGCTGCACATCGAAACGCTCTACGGCACCAACAACCACCATATCGCCGAAGCCGCGTTCAAGGGCCTTGCCCGTGCGCTGCGCCAGGCGGTGGAGATCGACCCGCGCAAGGCCGACGCGATCCCCAGCACCAAGGGCACGCTCTGATGATCGCAGTGCTGCTGAGCTACAAGGTGCCGATCGAGACGATCGATGCGCTCCGCCCAGCGCATGTCGAATGGCTGAAACAGGGGCTTGCCGATAGCCGCCTCCTGCTCGCCGGGCGTAAGATACCGGTGACAGGCGGCATGCTGCTGGTTCGCGGGACGCTCGACGAGGCAAAGGCCTGGGCCGCCACCGATCCGTTCGCGACGGAAGGCGCGGCCGAGTATGAATTCATCGAGGTCGCTCCCTCGATCCTCGCGCCGGGGCTGGAGGCGCTCGGCCAGTGAGCGTTGTGCTGATCGACTATGGCGCGGGCAATCTTCACTCGGTCCACAATGCGTTGAAGGCGGCGGGCGCGGCGAATGTCGCCGTCACCGCCGATCCCGATGTGGTCGCGAAGGCTGACCGTATCGTCCTCCCCGGTGTCGGCGCCTTTGGCGCGTGCGCCTCGGGGCTGCGCGCAATTCCGGGCATGGTCGAAGCACTCGACCAGCGCGTGATCCGTGAGGCCACGCCGTTCCTCGGCGTCTGCGTCGGCATGCAGCTGCTGGCGAAGACCGGTGAGGAACTGGGCGTGCATCAGGGTCTCGGCTGGCTCGACGGCACCGTCCGCGAGCTTCCCGCCAATAATGTCCGCATCCCCCATATGGGCTGGAACGATGTCGTTCCGGTCGTCGCCCATCCACTGATCGAGCCGGGTGAGGCCTATTTCTTGCACAGTTTCG
>CAYOXO010000289.1:0-2836 GCA_964407945.1 uncultured Stakelama sp. | reverse complement strand
GTCGTCGCGGTCTGCGCCTGCAAAGCGGTCGCTCCAACGAACGACGTGGCCACGGCAAGAGCGACGATCAAATTGCGCATCATGTATTCTCCAGACGCGGATGACCCAGCCGCCGGATCAACGTCCCCCTATGACGGTTGTTCCGTGTCCCTTCGGACCTGCGACAAGTCATGCACGGAGTGGCGATCGGCTATCCGGCAGGGGCGCGTGCGGAGCCGAGATAGCCTGCCATCACAACGGCTTACGCGGCATGTGCCGCGGCAGGAGCCACCACCTTTTCCGTGATGACCTCGAAGCGTCGCAGGATGTGCGGACCGAAGGTGTGGATCATCGGGATGTCAGCGGCATCCCGGCCGCGCGCAACCAGCACACGCCCGATCCGGGGCATGTTGTGGCGCGCATCGAAGGTGTACCAGCGCCCGCCGAGATAGGCCTCGAACCAGGCGTTGTAGTCCATCGGAGCAGGATCGGGCGGCACGCCGATGTCACCGAGGAAGCCGTTGCAATACCGCGCCGGGATGTTCATGCAACGGCAGAGGGCGATGGCGAGATGGGTGAAGTCGCGGCAGACGCCGACGCGCTCGTTCATCGCCTGCATCGCGGTTCGCGTGTTGCGCGCGAACTGATAGTCGAACCGGATCTGCGCGTTGACGAAGTTGCAGATCTGCTGGACCCGGTTCCAGCCGGGCGCGAAGTTTCCAAACAGGCTCCAGGCGGCGCCCGAGAGCTCGTCGACCTCGCAATACCTGCTGGACAATGTGTATTCGAGGACGTCGGGCGGCAGGTCCGCTGGCCAGATCTCCTGAGCGGCCTTGTCCCATTGATCGGGCACTCCCGAGTCGCGGATCACCGCATCATGCGAGAAGACCGCGCCGCCAGCCGGCACCGCGAGCCGCCTGCAGCGATTGCCGAACCCATCCGTATAGTCCGATGCGATGATAGGAGCGCCGGTGCTCAACGCCGAGATGCTGGGGCCCCGCCCCTGAACGAGATCGGCGTCGCGGCTCGGGTGAGGGTCGAGCAGGAGGATGGCGGGGGTAGGCTGGGCGGTGACGATTTCGATGTGATAGCCGATGCGAATGTCCATTGCGCTTTCCCGACGATGATGAAAGCGCAACACCCCGCGAACGATTGGGTTCCTACAAGGTGTGCCGAAGAAAGTAGCAGTAGGCTGCGCCCTGTGCCGGCGCGGCTCCACGATTACTTCAGCTTTTGGTTCGAACGATTGAGCAAGTCGGTTATCGGATTCTGCGGGCTCCGAGGCTGGTGGGCCCGGCCATCCTGCCGCTTGGCTCCCACGATCTGTGCTTCCCCGATTACGCGCTCTCGATCATCGGAGTCCTTCACCCGATACTGCGGTTCCCCGTCAACGAGGGACGGCAGAAGCCGTGAAACGATGTACGTGCCGATGGCATCGGTGTCGTGAAAGCCAAAAGCCAGGCTGACACGATCACCTACCGCGTATTGATGGTCCATGTTTGCTCCAAGCCACAGGCCTGGGAGGCAGAGCCGAATTGCACATGCCTCGCGGCGCCAGGCTCAATTGGCAGTTGCACAATAGCAGGGCCAGCCTTGGAGCGCGCCATCATTTGACAGGGTCCTGAATGCCTATGCTGTTAGCAGCGATATAAAGCCCCGCCAGCTTGGCCGGAGTAGCCTTTCAGCCTTCAGCCCTTCACTCAGCGAAGGGTTTGATCGTGAGCCCGCCGTAGACTGGACCGGCGTCAGGCCAAGGATCGAACACTCCGCTCTCGGTCCCATTGCCGCGTTCGCGCGGCGGCCAGGAAATCCGCAGTGTTGAGCGCTAGATCGACCACGCCTGCATCAGCGACTATTCCCGCCTTATCTAGCAGCGGCTTGGCATCACCTGTGAAGCCGACGGCCTTGAGGTGCCCAAAGGCGTCCATCGCGAACGCGAGAGCCGCACCCTCTTTCAGCAGGTGCGCGCAGCCTTCCTGGGAGAGAACAAGAGCAACGGCATCGAAGATCACGGATGGCGTGCCGGCAAGCTGGCCATCTGCCTTGAGGATCTTGCCATTCTTCAAGGTCACACCGCCGATCTTCGGCGCCACAATCTTGACCGTGCCGCCTTCTGCCTCAACCCCCTTCCTAACCACGTCGACCGTCGCGCCATCGGCTCCATCGGTGACAAGAATGCCCACCGCTCGGCCTTTCAGCGTCTCCGGATATTTCCCTACGATTCTGAGCGCAGGCGATAAATCCATGTTCTGCGGGGTGAGTGCAGCCTTTGAAGGCTTCGGTGGCGGGACGTTCAAGCCCTCAGCAACGCGTTTTGCCAAGTGGCGTCAACATTGCCCAGGTTGGCCAGTACCCTGTTTCGGACATGCTCAAGCGTGACCTTCGAGAGCTCGAAGACGAGCGCACTGGCTATATGCGCCTGTTCGATCTCGCTCTGCGAGCGGAAGAACAGACGCGCCTGGCTGTAATGGTCCGCGAAGCTCTCGGCCCGCAGTCGCACCTTGTGCTCCTCGACCGGCACCGCGGCTGTGCGGAACCCGCCGACCGGATCCTCGCGCGGACCACCCTCCTCGCCGGATTCCGACAGGCTGTTGGGTTCGTAGTTGGCGCGGCCTTTGAACACTTGCGTCTGCATGTGCCCGTCGCGCTGGAGATTCTGAAAGGGGCAGCCCTTCGCCTTGTTGATCGGCAGCTGATGAAAATTCACCGTGCCGAGCCGCGAGAGCTGGGTGTCCTGATAGGAGAACAACCTGCCCTGCAGCAGCGGGTCTTCAGAGACGTCGATGCCGGGCGGCAGGTTGGTCGGGAGGAATGCAACCTGCTCCGTCTCGGCGAAGAAGTTGTCCGGGTTGCGGTT
>CAYOXO010000288.1:0-2845 GCA_964407945.1 uncultured Stakelama sp. | reverse complement strand
GCGAGATGGGCCGGGTTGTCGCGCACCATCCCGAACGGGATGACGTCGAGCAGAACACCCGAACCGCCGCCGATGAAGGCATGATCGCCGATCCGAACGAACTGCTGCAGCCCTGTGCCACCGCTGACGATGACGAAGTCGCCGACCGTGACGTGCCCAGCGCACATGACGTTGTTCGAGAAGATGACGTTGTTGCCGATCACGCTGTCATGACCGACATGCGAATTGGCCAGGAACAGGCCGCGATCGCCGACGACGGTCTTCATGCCGCCGCCTTCGGTGCCGGGATTCATCGTCACGCCTTCGCGGATCACGCAATCGGCGCCGATCGCCAGCGTCGACGGCTCGCCCTTGTACTTCAAATCCTGCGGCGGGTGGCCGATCGAGGCGAAGGGGTAGATTTTCGTGCGCGGACCGATTGTCGTGCGGCCGGCGACGACGACATGGCTGATCAGCTCGACGCCGTCGCCGAGGGCGACATCGGGACCGACCGTGCAGAACGGGCCGATCTTGACGCCTGCTCCCAGCTTGGCAGACGGGTCGACGATCGCCATCGGGTGGATCGAAGTGTTCATGTCGGAGTCCTGCGTCTGGCCGGGAACGGGAGCATGCATCGTAGCTGCCCGTTCAGACGACCATGGCCGAGAGCTCGGCCTCGGCGACGAGCACGCCGTCGACCCTGGCCTCGCCGCGGTAGAACCAGATATTGCGCTTGTGCGCCAGCTTGGTGAGGTGGAAGCGCAGCGTGTCGCCCGGAATGACAGGCTTGCGGAACTTGGCCTTGTCGATGGTGGTGAACAGCACGGTCGTGACCGCAAGATCATCGCTGCCACGCGCGCTGACCACGAGCACGCCCGCCGTCTGCGCCATCGCCTCGATCATCAGAACGCCCGGGAAGACCGGGCGGCCGGGGAAATGGCCCGTGAACTGGGGTTCGTTGAAGGTGACGTTCTTGATGCCGACGCCGGACGCGTCCCCGTCGATCTCGACGACCTTGTCGACCAGCAGGAACGGATAGCGATGCGGGATGCAGGCCATGATCTTCTGGATATCGGCCACGCCGAGCGCTTTCGTCGCATCCGTCATCGTGTCGTCTCTCCTCGAACGCCCTGCGCCCCGCGCCGAAGCACGTCACCCGTCTTGAAAAGCTGGTTTTGCCGGAAGTCGGCGTGAGATCAAGCGTTTTCGCCGCCGGCAGGCCCTTTGCCACGCTTGGCCACGAGCTGCTTGAGCAAGGCGGCCTCGCGCGCCCAGCTCAGCGCCGGCTGCGCAGGATAGCCGCCATAACGCGCACCGCGCGGAACATCGCCGGCGACACCGCTCTGCGCCGCGATCTGTGCGCCCATTCCAATCGTCAGATGACCAGCCAGCCCGACCTGCCCACCGAGCACGGCAAAATCCTCGAGCGTGCTCGAGCCCGCCATGCCGACCTGGGCACAGATCACGCAGTGACGCCCGACCACGCAGTTATGACCGATCTGCACGAGATTATCGATCTTGCTGCCTTCGCCGATCACCGTGTCGCGACTGGCGCCGCGGTCGATCGTCGTGTTGGCGCCGATCTCGACATCGTCCTGGATGATGACGCGGCCGACCTGCGGCACCTTCATGTGCCCTTTCGGGCTCATGGCGAAACCAAAGCCATCCTGACCGATCCGCACGCCGGGGTGGATGATGACGCGGTTGCCGATCAAGGCCGCCTGCAGCGTCGAGCCGGCGCCGACCGCGCATTGCCGCCCGATCCGGACCTGGGGGCCGATGACGGCATTGGGTCCGATCACCGTGCCGGCGCCGATCTCCGCGCCCGGGCCGATCACCGCACCCGGATCGATCGTGACATCGGCTTCGAGTCGTGCCGTCGCATGCACAAAGGCCCCTGGCGCAACGCCGGCCGAACCGAACATCGAGCCCGGCCGCAGCGCCTGCGGATGAAAGGTCGACAACAGCTTGGCGAAGGCATGATAGGGTGCCGGCGTGATCAGCGCGACCGTTCCGGCGGGAACACGTTCGGCAAAGCGCTGTGAGACAAAGCACAGCGCTGCCGAGGTTGCAGCCAGCGCCGCAACATATTTCGGATTGTCCATATAGGCGGCATCGCTGCCGCCCGCCGTTTCGAGGGGCGCGACGCCCTCGATCCGGAGCGTGGGATCGGCGCCCTCAGGCAGTGCGATGCCCGACATGGAAGCGACCTCGCTGAGGGACAGCGAGGTCGCGATCGGAAAGAAACTGGGTTCTGCCATAAGTTGGTCCGTTGCGGGGCGCATCCGCGCCCCGCCGGTCAGAAGCGGGCGCCGCCCGAGAAGCGGAAGGCCTGGACGCGATCGCCGCCGTACCGGCCGGTGATACCGGTGCGAGGATCGGTGCCGATCTGGCCGTCGTCCTTCGACAGAGCATAAGCGTAGTCGAAGCGGATCGGACCGAGCGGCGACTGCCAGAGCAGGCTGACGCCGACCGACGAGCGGATGACGTTCTTGTCACGCACGCAGGCGACATTGTTCTGGTAGAGCGAATTGGTCGCCACGTTGAACTGGCGCGCTTCGGAACCAGCCGGACAGCCGAGGAAAGCACCGTTGGTGATGCCCTTCGAGCCACCGTCATAGTTGAACAGCGTACCAGCGTCGGCGAAGACCGCGCCCTTCAGGCCAAGATCACGCGGCAGACCGAAGATCGGGAACTGCACCTCCAGCGAACCGCCGAAATAGGTGGTGCCGCCGAGCGCGTTCGCCGTCGGATCGTTGGACACGTCGCGCGGGCCGATACCGGACGGCGCGAAGCCGCGCACCAGTGTCGGGCCGAGGAAGTAGTGGTCGATCATGCGCAGATCGCCGCCGCCCGTCGCCTGCAC
>CAYOXO010000287.1:0-2876 GCA_964407945.1 uncultured Stakelama sp. | reverse complement strand
GGCGCCGCACCCTGTCCGGCTGCGCAGCAGTCCGGCAGTGTGCGTCATCGCCCCGCTCCGCCAAGGTCAGTGGTGCGCTGGCCCACGCCATCGATCGGCATCGACAGGCCGAGACCCGTAGAAGCTCGGCGGCGACGGCAAGGCCACGCCATAGCGCGGGATCACGCGGGGCCACCGCGAAAGGCGCTCGCTTCAATCCGCCTCGACAGATGCTTCCCGTCCTTGCAGCAAGGGCAACAACGATGACTCGCCTGCTCTATCTCGATCAGAATGCCTGGGTGGCGCTGGCACGCGGCGCCTGGGACAAGGCCAGCTTCCCGAAGGAGCATGTAGCGCTGTCGAAGGTGATCGAGGGCATCCGCTCACGGGCGATCATGGTGCCGCTGTCCTTCGCCAACATCTACGAGACCTCCAAGATCAACGATCCGGCAAGGCGGGCCAATATGGCACGCACCCAGGCAGTGATCAGCCAAGGCAGGGTGTTTCGCGGCCGGCGGCGCATCCTCGGCGAGACGCTGACAGCGTATCTCGCACGCCACCACGGCATCGCGCGGGCCGAGCCGGAAGCGCACTGGTTCCTGTCCGATCTCTGGTTCGAGTCCGCGGCCGACTATTCTCCGCAAACCTATGGCTTCGAGATCTCACAGCCGGTGCTCGATTTCCTCCGCCGGGATCCTGTCCGCGCGCTGTTCGACTATCTGATGGCCGGCGAGGAGGATATCCGCCTTGAGGCGGTCCGGCGTTACAGCGCAAGTTCGGCCGAGCTCATCGGTGGCATCGAATCGCGGCGCGCGATCGCCGCCGGAGAGACGCTGGCACTCAGGAAGCGCGCCTATGGCGCTAGGCTGATCATCGATGAGCTCGACTTCATCCTCGCGACCGGCAGACAGTTGGGGCTGGATTGGCACACCGTTCGCGACATCGGCTCATCGCTGATCCGGAGCATCGTCGCCGATATTCCAATCCTCAATGTCGAGCGCGAACTGGCCGTCCGCCTCGAGGACCAAGCGCGCGGGATCAACGAGAATGATCTTCGCGACATGGCGGCGTTCACAACGGTAGTGCCCTTCGCCGATCTGGTTGTCGCCGAGAAGCAGTTCGTCAATCTGGCGCGGCAGGCCAGCCTCGACAAACACCAGGGGACGACGCTCATGACCTCGATATTCGATCTTTGAGCCGCCTTCACCCGAGTGGTGAGATCGCCCCTTTCGTTCCCTAGAACAGCCACGAATAAGGAAAGGGCTGCACCCGGCGGCAGCGGACACACCGGTAGGCGTCAGCGAGCACGAGCCGGGCTGCGTTGTGCGGCGTCAGCGAGAATGGGTGCTCGCACGCCGCGCAGCGATATCCGCGCACATTGTCCATCTGGGCAAGGGCATATCCTTCGTTCTCGCCACCCTCGACGAAGTAGAGGCCGAGGATTGAGCGTACTTCGAACGCCCGGTGTGCCCCGGCATCCATGGACCGCATCCGGTCGAAAAGGCCGACAATGACATGCGACAGGTACAGCATCAGCTGCGGGAGCACCTCATAGAGCAGCTCGTACAGATCGTCGTCGTTATGGTTCTTGAAGATGAAGTTGAAATTCTCCGGCTCGGTCCGCAACTCGGCATGCTTGGCGGTGACGAGATGGACCGCGTGCTGGAACAGTCCGTAAAGGCCGTATGGGTTGTTCCGCTTGAACAGGGCTTCGTGCACGAATGATGCGGTCAGCACATTCGCGATCGGGAGCGTCGCGAGCGTCGTTTCCAGGATGGCCAGGCGCTGGCTCGCCATCGCGCGCGATATGACCGCGTCGCCGTCCTCCGCCGTAAATGCCGCGTAGAAGGCGTCCTCGTCGCCAAGCATCCAGGACAGATACATCAGATTGTCGGTAAGCGGCTTGCGCAGGAGATTGTGGGCCACGACGACCTTGCGCTTCTCCATGCAGCGCAGCGCCTCGTAGAGGTGGTGCAGGCAGTCCGACACCATCGCCATGGTGACGGTGTTGAGGATCACCCGCCGCGCCTCGTCGGGATAGCCGGTAGCGCGCATCGCCTCGATCGGGCTCGTCCTGGCGATCTTCGTGAAGTTCCGGTTCTCGACCTTGCTGCGGAATTTGACGGTGACGATGTGCGCCCGGGCCGCCTCATACTCCGCGAGCAACCGCACGCATTCGTCATGGAGGAAGAAGCAATATTCATGCGCGAGCCGCAGATCCCGTGGGATCCAGCGCAAACGGTTGCGCGGTATTTTGTGGATGCTGGAAGCCATGGTGCTCAGCCGGCTGCGCTCGACGGCTCCACGGGCACCCGGATCGGCGCGGCATAGGCATAGGGAAGGTCCCAGCGTTCGAGCATGCGCGCGAAGGCGACGCAGCGTCGGGTATTCGCCTGCTCCATCGCGTCGTCGGCGAGCAGCACCATCCGGTCGAGCACATCTTCTTCGAGCGCCCTCGGAAAAACATGGAACACCGCGACGGCGTTTCCGCAGGCCCCCCTTGCGACCAGCGCACCCGGGCGGTCCGGATCGGGACCGATTTCGCTAACCTGCTCGGCCAGTTCCTCAAGCGCCTCTTCGAACGCATTCTTCCGAGCCCGGCGGAATCGCGTCGAGCAGCGCCAGGCCCATCGTCGTCCAGCTCGGTGTGGCGCGCGAACGCAGGCGGTCAAGGACCGCAGCGACATAGGGCTCCACCGCCGGGCGCGGCTTCGGGCCGTCCCGGCCAATGCCGCGCCCGACATAGTAGCGATCGATCGCCTGCGACATCCCGCTGAATATGCCCTTGTGCGTCCCGGCCTCGATCTCGGGCAGTTCCAGTCCGCACACCAGATAGGTACCGAGATAGTCCAGCTCATCGCCGAAGATCGGCACCTTGCCCTGGAACCGCTCCCGCT
>CAYOXO010000286.1:0-2929 GCA_964407945.1 uncultured Stakelama sp. | reverse complement strand
CCAGTAGCTGCGGCCGGGCAGCAGCGGCTGCTGGTCCATCCACACGATGGTGGCGCCGAACTGGTCGGCGACTTCGGGAGGATTGCCGGCCGCGACGATCACGTCGCCGCGAGAGCAGTCGATCTCGTCGGCCAGCGTCAGCGTGACTGACTGGTCGCGCCCGGCCTCGTCCAGGTCGCCGTCATAGCTGACGATGCGTGCCACGCTGCTGGTCCGACCCGAAGGAAGGACACGAATTTTGTCACCCGGCTTCACCGTGCCGCTGGCGATCGTCCCGGCAAAGCCGCGGAAGTCGAGATTTGGGCGATTGACCCACTGTACAGGCATGCGGAACGAACGGGTCTCGTCCTCGCCGCCGACGGGGACGTCCTCAAGATGCGCGATCAGCGCCGGGCCAGTGTACCAGGGCGTATTTTCGCTCGCCGCGGTGATGTTGTCGCCCTTGAAGCCCGAGATCGGGATCGCGGTGAAATCGTCGATGCCGATGCTCGTCGCGAATTCGCGATAGTCGGCGACGATGTCGTCGAAGACTTGCTGGTCGTATCCGACCAGATCCATCTTGTTCACCGCCAGTACGATGTGGCGGATGCCGATCAGATGCGCGAGGAAGCTGTGCCGCCGCGTCTGCGTCAGCATGCCCTTGCGTGCGTCGATCAGGATCACGGCGAGGTCGGCGGTCGAGGCGCCGGTCACCATGTTGCGGGTGTATTGCTCGTGACCGGGCGTGTCGGCGACGATGAACTTGCGTTTCTCGGTCGCGAAAAAGCGATAGGCGACGTCGATCGTGATGCCCTGTTCGCGCTCGGCGGCGAGACCGTCGACCAGCAGCGCGAAGTCGATCTCCTGTCCCTGGGTGCCGACGCGCTTGCTGTCGGCCTCCAGCGCGGCAAGCTGGTCCTCGAAGATCATCTTGCTGTCGTAGAGCAGGCGGCCGATCAGCGTGGACTTGCCGTCGTCGACCGAGCCGCAGGTGATGAAGCGCAGCAGCGACTTGGACTGATGCTGCGCCAGATAGGCGCCGATGTCGGACGCGATCAGCGCGTCGGGGCGATAGCTGGAGGTCATCAGAAATAGCCCTCCTGCTTCTTCTTCTCCATCGACGCGGCCTGATCGTGATCGATCGCGCGGCCCTGGCGCTCGCTGGTGGTAGTCAGCAGCATCTCCTGGATCACCTCGTCCAGCGTCGCCGCCTCGCTCTCCACCGCGCCGGTCAGCGGGTAGCAGCCCAGAGTGCGGAAGCGGATCGATCGTTCGACCGGCACTTCTCCGTCGAGCGGGAAGCGGTCGTCATCGACCATCAGCGTCAGACCGCCGCGAACCACCGTCGGGCGCGGCGCCGCGAAATAGAGCGGGACGATCTCGATATTTTCGGCGCGGATATACTGCCAGATATCAAGCTCGGTCCAGTTCGAGATCGGGAACACTCGCATGCTCTCGCCCTTTGCCTTCCGGGCATTGTAGAGCCGCCACAGCTCGGGCCGCTGCGCCTTGGGATCCCAGCGGTGGCTGGCCGAGCGAAAGCTGAACACGCGCTCCTTGGCGCGGCTCTTTTCCTCGTCGCGCCGCGCGCCGCCGAACGCCGCGTCGAAACCATATTTGTCGAGCGCCTGCTTCAGGCCCTCGGTCTTCCACATATCGGTATGCAGCCCGCCATGGTCGAACGGGTTGATCCCGCGCGCCTCGGCCTCGGGGTTGCGATAGACGAGCAGTTCCATCCCCGCGTCACGTGCGGCCTTGTCGCGCAGCGCATACATGTCGCGGAACTTCCAGGTCGTATCGACATGGAGCAGCGGGAAGGGGGGCGGGGCGGGGTAAAAGGCCTTCTTGGCGAGGTGGAGCATCACCGCGCTGTCCTTGCCGATCGAATAGAGCATCACGGGACGCTCTGCCTCGGCCACGACTTCGCGCAGGATATGGATGCTCTCGGCCTCAAGCCGGGCAAGATGGGTAAGCGATTGCATGGCCGCCGATCTAGTCACACGAACCCGGCGCTGCGATCTAGATAAAGTTTAGGCCGCTCCAGTCAGGGGCGGGGCGCGGTCAGTCGGGGTGGTCGCGCTCAAGCCTCCAGCCTTCGGGGCTCTTGACCATTGCCGCGCCGCATCCGCTGCAGCGGCCGTGATGCGAATGGGTTCCGACAACCACGCTGGTGCGGTCGCGCGCATGCTGGCCGATCGCGCAGCGAGCAAGCTGGAGGAGGTTCATGATACGCCAATCCTTAACACTGGATACAGCACCGTTAGACGCCGAATCTTGCGGATTAAGGACAGGCGAAATCGTTCAGCCGTTGCTGTCGCGCCGTGGCTTGCCGATCCCCACCAGCGTAAAGCCGGCGCGTTCGGCTTCCGCGGCGGGATAGATATTGCGCAGGTCGATCAGCAGGGGCTGGTTGAGCAGCGACTTCATCCGATTCAGGTCGAGCGCGCGGAACGCGTCCCACTCGGTGACGATCACCAGCGCATCGGCGCCTTCCGCCGCGGCATAGGGGCTGGCGGAAAATTCGACATCCTTGATGACGAGCTTGGCCTGATCGACGCCCTCGGGGTCGAACGCCTTCACGCTGGCTCCGGCATCCTGCAGCGTCTGGATGATCGCGATCGAAGGCGCGTCGCGCATGTCGTCGGTGTTGGGCTTGAACGTCAGGCCCAGGATCGCGACGGTCTTGCCGCGCACCTCGCCGCCCATTGCCTTGATGACCTTGCGGCCCATCGCGCGCTTGCGCTGGTCATTCACCTGCACGGTCGCCTCGACGATGCGCAGTGGCGTCTCGTTGTCGTCGGCGGTCTTGAGCAGCGCCAGCGTGTCCTTGGGGAAGCACGACCCGCCATAGCCGGGGCCGGCGTTCAGGAACTTCCGCCCGATGCGGTTGTCCATGCCGATGCCGCGCGACACCTCCTGCACGTCCGCGCCGACCTGTTCGCACAAATCC
>CAYOXO010000285.1:0-2980 GCA_964407945.1 uncultured Stakelama sp. | reverse complement strand
ATCCTGGCTCTTGAGACGGTCATTGTCGCGGTTGGCTGGCGAATCGCGCAGTTCATTGCCCTGGACGTTGACCAGGATGGAGTTGGACTCCATGTCGAGCGCGACACCCATCACGCCGGAGACGTCGATTCTGGCCCCATCCGCGACCATGATCCGGCCATTGTTCGCGTGCACTGCGACCTGACCACCCTGGGCGCGGGTCTGTGAACCGCCCTCGAACAGCACGTCGCCGCCGGTGACGATCTCGACGCGCGATTGATCGAGCCGATCCGACATTAGCGATCGATCGTCGAACCCGCCATTTGTCGTCGTTGAACGGTTTATATTGGCGGTGGCACTTTCCTTGATCAGCGCGTCGCGCTGGGCATCAAGGGCCGTATCCTTGCTGTCGAGTTCGGGCAGGATGATGGTTAGGCTATCCTTGCCGAGTGTCACCGAACCTTCGGTATCGGATGCCGAGTTCAGCAGATGGATAGTGCCCCGCTGATTCACTCCCGTGGTCGAAAGGAGAACACCGTCCTGGCGGAGCGTGCGGCCGCCGAGCGTGATGTCCCCCTGTGCGGCTTCGATCAGGCCGCTGTTAATGACTGTGCCGCTGGTAGAGCCTTCGGCGATCAGCCCGCGCACCTCGTTGCCGCGGGTCGTTGAGTATTTGTTCTCCTCGGTGCCGTAGCCACGGCGGATGATGAAGTCGTCGCCGGCGGAGAGCAGAGTCTGCCCCTTGGCCGTGGTGATCGACCCGGCGTTGGAAACGGCGGTTCCGAGCAGCATAACATAGCCGCCGCCAGCGGTGACGCTCTCGGGGGCGTGGGTCTTGATCTGCGCACCGGCCTCGACAGTGATCGCGCCACCCGCACCAGTGAAGCTGGGCAGATAATTGGAGTCTACAAGGCGGGAGTAAATACCTCGATTGAGGAAGTCGGCGTTCGTTATGTTTGCCGACGAGGCAACCAAGTTGCGGACGTTTACCGTCGAAGCGCCACCAAACAGAATGCCGTTCTGATTGAGAATGAGCACCGTGCCCTTGGCGTTGATGCCGCCATGGATCAGGCTCGGATTTACGTCGCGGACGCGGTTGAGGACCACCCAGTCGGCACTGTCCTGCCTGAACGTCAGGTCGGTCTTCGTGCCGACGTTGAAGCTGTCCCAGGTGAGGATGGCCTTCTGGTCGGTCTGCGCGACCGTCACCTGCGTGCGGCCATCACTCCCCTGCGTCTCGGTGATGTTGCGGTCGGCGCCGACCCAGAGGCTGGGATCGATCGCGATCTCGGGCGCCTGCTGCAAGCCGGCGGGCTTGAGGCCGTTTGGGATATTATTGATCGCTTGCGCCGCGATGCGCGCCTGGAGCTGCGCGTCCTGCATCTGGGTGCGGGTCTGAGCCTGGCGGCGGAACGCATCGAGCGCGCGCTGGGTGGCGCTGTTGGTCTGGGCCTGGCGGACCGCCTGATCCTGTGCGGCGCGGGCCGCCGCAGCCGCCGGATCGGACGTGCCGCCGCGGCTGCCGCGCGACCAGCCGCCTTCGGACTGCGCCTGGGCGGCGACGCCGGTGAGCAGCATGGCCGAGAGCGATGCACCGATGAGGAGCTTGGTGCGGGTATTGCGGTTGCTGGTCATTTGTCGTTCTCCGGCAGGCTGGTTGCGGTCCGGATGCCGTTGGGCATGGCCGCATCATGTTCGTGTGAGTGGTCGGTCTGGTGACCGCGGCGATGGTCCGGCTTCGGTCTGGAACTTGTGGCTCTCATGGCCGTGGCGTCCGTGGCGGTCGGGTCGTCGGCCGCTCGGAATGGACCGAGTGGCCGAACCCGCTGCCCATGCGCAGGCGGGTGGCGGTCTGGTTGGCGACGCCGAGCTGGGCATCGGGCGATCCGGCCCTAGGGACCGGCGCATCGATCCCGGCGCGGGTCTGCTCCTGTGCGATCCGCGCTGCCTCGGTGAGGGCCTGGGTGGCGCAGTCGAGATGGCCGGCACGGTCGCCAGCGATATCGACGATGACACACGGCCCCTTGGGGGCAGCGCCGCCGATCGTGCGCGGTGATTGTGCGGGCCTCGGCGCCTCCGCCTCGACGCGGAGCGGTGGCAGTTCGAGGACCGCTGGCGGAACCTCGGGCGCCGGAACATGCTGCGCGCGCACGGGCTGCGCGCCCATAGCTAGGAACAGCAAGGCCATGACAAGGACGCGGGCACACGACAAAGGGATCAGCCGCGTGCCCGCGACAGGTGCCAGTGGACATATGGACCGCTGCGGGGAGTTAAGTCGCAGCGGTGGAGTTCCGGTGCCTTGCTGCCGGAACTGGAGCAATCGCGACGCGCCATGACTCGTGACCCGATCGCCCGTGACCCGGCTTCGCCCGCTGAGGGGAACGGACGAAGCCGGGCGCGGGCACCCGTCTGCTCGTGCGATCGAGCGCAGACGGACGGTTACGATGAGGAGCGTCGCGGTGGACATCAGAACTTGGTCATGAGGTCGATGAACCCGCGATCGACGCTGAACGGCGCCGAGGCGATCTCCTCGGCGCTGAGCCAGCGCAGGCCGATGATCGTATTCTTCGCGATCCCGTAATTGCCGCCGATCTGCCAGCCGCGGTTGTTGGTGCCGCCGATGTGGAAGTCGGAGTCCGCGAACGCATCGAGCACCGCGTCGCTCTCGAGCCGGCGATAGGCGACATAGGCGTTCCAGTCGCCGCGCTTCGCCTGCCAGTCGCCCGCGAGGTTCAGGTTCAGCACCGTGCCGACCGTCAGGCGCGCCTGCCAGCCCTGGTTGCCGCCTTCGTAGCGGCCGGGCTTGGAGATCGTGCGATCCGGTTCGTCTTCGGTCGGATCGGGGTAGAGCGTGTCCGGCCCAAGATTGTTGAGCGCGGTGCCGACCCAGCCCTGGCCGTCCTGCAAGGTGCCGCGAATGGCCTTGCCGTCCCAGCCGAGGTTGCGGACATAGTCGCCTTCGAGTCGCACGCCGAACCCGCTCGCCGTCCTGTAGTCGAGC
>CAYOXO010000284.1:0-3076 GCA_964407945.1 uncultured Stakelama sp. | reverse complement strand
GACCGGCGCCGGTTCTGCTCGGTCGACATCAGGACGAACGCCGTCAGCAGCCCGTAGAGGAAGACAGAAAACTCGATCATGTAGTGGGTCCCGCCCCGAAAGTGTCGTCAGATTACCGGTAACGGGTTAACGCTTCAATTTCGGCTTGCCGCAACTTTGTTGCATTGCAGCGCGAATTGCTGCCGGTTTCGCGAGTTGAAACTCAATTCAGGTTCGCTTGACCCGCCGGGGATCGCGCGCCTATTCGCGCTCGCAAACGCACGCAGGAGAGAATCGCCGCGATGAAGAAGCTCTATCCCAGCGCCGAGGCCGCGCTTGACGGTCTGCTTCACGATGGCATGACGATCTGCGCCGGCGGCTTCGGCCTGTGCGGCATCCCCGAACGACTGATCGACGCGATCCAGGCGTCCGGCGTCAAGGATCTGACGATCGCATCGAACAATGCCGGGATCGACAATGAGGGCCTGGGGAAGCTGCTTCGCAGCCGCCAGGTCCGCAAGATGATCTCATCCTATGTCGGAGAGAACAAGGAGTTCGAGCGGCAGTATCTGGCCGGCGAGCTGGAAGTGGAGTTCTGCCCTCAGGGAACGCTCGCCGAGCGCTGCCGTGCGGGTGGCGCCGGGATCCCGGGTTTCTACACCAAGACCGGCGTCGGCACGAAGGTGGCCGAGGGCAAGGAGATCAAGGTGTTTGACGGGCAGGAGTATATCCTCGAGCGCGGTATCCGCGCCGACCTGTCGATCATCAAGGGCTGGAAGGCGGACGAGGCGGGCAATCTGATCTTCCGCAAGACCGCGCGCAACTTCAACCAGCCGATGGCGACTGCGGCAAATATCTGCGTCGCCGAGGTCGAGGAAGTGGTGCCCGTCGGCAGCCTTGATCCGGATGCGATTCACTTGCCCGGCATCTATGTGAAGCGGATGATCATCGGCGCACCCTACGACAAGAAGATCGAGTTCCGGACGACGCGGGCGCGGCCAGAAAGCGTCGGCGCCGCGTGAACCGGCTGCGCGCCGCGGTCGCGCTAGCGGTGCTGCCGGTGATGGCAGGCGGCTGCGTGGCGGCGGCAATCCCGGTCGTGGCAGGTGGACTGATCGCACGTGACCAGCTTTCCGGCGGCGAAAAGGAACCCGGTGCACGGCAGAAGGTGGATACCCAAGTACCGCCAAAAGCCGAGGTAGGGCAGGTAGCGATTACTGCGATCGACGGACGCACGGTGCTTCAGACCGGATTGAAGGCATTGCCCACACCGGGCAGCCCAATCCCTGGCGGCGCGGCAGCGGGCACCGGAGAAACAGCGGCATATAGTCTTCAGGCGTATCAAGCGTTGTGGAATCACCTCACTGCCCAGGCTGAACGTCGCCGCAAGGGAGAGGCGCTGCAGTCCGTCATACTGGCACCGGGCGCTACGCTAGACGCGCCGGGCTATGCCGCCTGCGGCAGCAAACCGCTCGCAGCTGTCTTCGATCTCGACGAGAGCGCGGACAAGGCTGCGAATCCTGATGCGCAATGGCTCCGCTGGAAGGGGGACGGGACCGATGCGGTTGCGGCCACGCCCGGCTCGGTCGAGGGGATCGAGGCGGCGCGGCGCGAAGGGATCGTCGTGATCTTTACCACGCGCCGCTCACCAGCAAGCGCGCCCGGTGTGGTGAACTTGCTCGACCATCTCGGCTTCGGACGGTTCGAGCCGGGCCGCACGCTGATGTTCGGTAGCGGAACGGAAACGGCGAGAGAGGGGGAGCAAGTCCGTCAGGTAATCGCCGCGGGCTATTGCGTGGTTGCACTGGTCGGTGACTCGCTCAACGATTTCAGCAAGCTGTTCGAAGCGGCGGGTGACGCGACCAAGCGCCAGACCGCTGCGACCGAGACGATGGTAGCGCCGCTCTGGGGCGCGGGCTGGTTCATCCTGCCCAACCCGGTGCGCAGTGTCGCGACGACCAACGCGCAATGACTGCCTTCGTCCGCAGAAACCCTGGTAGCACCTGGCTGACCGTCGGCGGCTGGCTCAGCGTTGCGGCGGCGGTAGCTCATCTTGCCGCTATCGCTGGTGGTGGCGACTGGTATCGTTTCTTTGGCGCGGGCGAGGCAATCGCCGCCGCCGCGGAACGCGGCAGTCCGGTCCCGGCGCTGCTGACCTTCGGGATTGCGACGGTGCTTGGCATCTGGGCCGCCTATGCCTTTTCGGGTGCAGGCCGCATTCGAAAACTGCCGCTGCTGCGCACCGGCCTTGTGGTAATTGGCGCGATCTATCTGCTGCGTGGTTCCGCGCTCCTCGTACCGACGGGGCTGGGGCGGCCCGACCTGTCGCCTGCTTTCATCTTCTGGTCGTCCGCGATCGTGCTTGTCTATGGCCTGGCCTATGCGATCGGAACGTGGCGTGCCTGGCCCAATCTGTCGAAGAAGGAATTTGCCTGATGCCCTGGACTCGTGACGAAATGGCTGCCCGCGCCGCCAAGGAACTGCGCGACGGCTTTTACGTGAACCTGGGTATTGGCATTCCGACGCTGGTCGCCAACCACATCCCGGATGGCGTCGAGGTGACGCTGCAGTCGGAGAACGGGATGCTGGGCATCGGGCCGTTCCCCTATGAAGGCGAAGAAGATCCCGACCTGATCAATGCCGGGAAGCAGACGATCAGCGAATTGCCCCAGTCGGTTTATTTCAGCAGCGCGGACAGCTTTGCGATGATCCGCGGCGGCCATATCGATCTGACCGTGCTGGGCGCGATGGAAGTCGCGCAGAATGGCGACATCGCCAACTGGATGATCCCGGGCAAGATGATCAAGGGCATGGGCGGGGCGATGGATCTGGTCGCCGGCGTCAAGAAGATCATCGTCGTGATGGAGCACACCAGCAAGAACGGCGATCCCAAGTTCATCCCGGAATGCACTTTGCCGCTCACCGGCAAGAATGTGGTCGACATGATTGTCACCGATCTCGCCGTCTTCCACCGGCCCGATCATTCGAGCCCGTTCCGGCTGATCGAGCTGGCGCCGGAGGTGACGGCTGACGAGGTCGCGGCGAACACCACCGCGCGTTACGAGGCCTGAGATGGCCGTCCGCCTGCCGGGCGGGG
>CAYOXO010000283.1:0-3119 GCA_964407945.1 uncultured Stakelama sp. | reverse complement strand
AATGGCGTGTGCTGGCCTTTGCCGCGCGCGTCGAGGAACCGGACGCGACCGCGCAGCAGGTAGATATCAGCGTCGGCAATGAGTGTGTCATGAAACCAGGCCGAGTCCGTTCGGACGGGAATTAGGCAAACAACCGTCTCGACGTTGCCGACTTGCCACTGCAAATGCGCACGCTTCAGCCAAATCAACAGTTCCGAGTAAGGCGGATTGACATAGGCCAGTCGGCCCGACCAGTCGTCAGTCAAACCGTCGCCGCCCTCGCTCAACAAGATGCGGCGCTTGGCGATCACTGGGCTGTGTTCATTCGCGCAAGGGTCGATGTCGATATCGCCGAACGCCGCATTGATGTTGGCCATGAAGTCGGCGGGAGTGAAGCGACTGTCGCGATCGGTTTTGTCGCCTTCTCCCCAGTATGCGCGCTCCGGTGCTCGCCGCCGAGCCTTCGGCGCTAGGATCGCCAGGAGACGGAGCAGACTTGCGACCGATCCGCCGCCATCTTCCAGACTGCGTATCGTTGCTCGCGACATCCCGGTTCTGGCGGCCAAGGTGCCAAGCGACCATCCACGCCGGCGGCGAGTATTGCGAAGCTGATCGGGCAGGGATCGACCCGACCCCAAGCCGGTCAACCGGAATTCGAGAGCGGCCATGACGGCAATCAAAGTCGCGACCGAGCCTACGCCCATCTCCAATCGCTTGATCATCTGCGGATGCACATCGATGCGATCAGCTAGGGTGCGTTGCGTCCAGCCGACCGAGCGTCGGGCGTCTCGCAAATAGTCGATCAGCATGTGAACTCGTTTAGGATCATATTCTGGCACGATAGTGTCCGGCCGACCATCGTGTCAAAGAGCCTTCAAGATCGGCAGGTTTCCGCAACGGTCCCTCTCCTAACGCACACAGAAGCGGACTGTCCGCTCCCGGCCACATTCCGACCTACACCGGCGCGCATATCTTCGCCGTCGACAGGCGATTCAAAAGTCCTCCAAAGCGGACGCTCGCCATCCGTTTCCCGATTGGTCATTCCGACCGATAGGAGAGTTGTCATGGGCTCAAATCTCCAAGTTCGCTTCGGCGCAAGCCGCAGACGCAACCCATCGTGGAGCGACCGTGGGATCCGCCATGCCATTGCCGCTTCGATGGGATTGAACGAAAGCTTCATCGTTGAGGGGAACTGTGGAACTAAAAAATTCGAAATAAGTTCTTCGTGTTGCCGGATCTCAAAGTTTCGAGGTCTTCATGTCCATAACTCTCCGCGATGGGATCGCGTTCGCTACACTGGCTGGTGCGGTATTCGGTCCAGGCTTCGCTCAGGACCCTGTCGACCCGCCCGACTGGCTCCAACAAGCTAAGTTGGTTGCCAGCCAGGAAGGGGTGAGCGTTGGCGAAGCGGTTCGGCGCATTCGACTGCAGCAAAAGGCGCAGCGCGCCAATGAGCGCTTTTTCGCCGATCCCGATTATGCTGGCGCGATCATCGCCGAAGATGCCCGTGGCCTCCGGGTGAAGTTTAATTTCAAGGGAGGTAAGCGCGTCTCAATCGACGATCAGGAACTCAGCAGTAACAGTGATTTTGCACCGGCATTGCGAAGTCTCGCCGACCTGCGCCAAGCGCGCGCGGACCTCGGCCTACAGCTCCGAAATCTAGGACTTACCGGGGTGTTCAGCGAGACGCTCGCAACGCAAAGCATGGACTTCTATCCGGCCGATCCAGCGGGACTCAAGGCGGCCATGGACGCCGGCCGCATTACATTTCCCGATTACGTCCGAGTCCAGAACAGACCGCTTGACGTCAAATTCGAGTATGACGTCTATGGCTCTGGCGACATCGCCTACAGCGGGAGCACGAATAATTGCACAGGAGGTTTCAACGTGGCAAACGGCTCGGTCCGCGGACTGTCTACGGCCGGCCACTGCGCGAACGCTCCCCTGCCGTCGACCCATCGCGGACAGCCGATCGGGACTTTACAGTCGGTAAGCCGTCTTCACGATGGCAACGGCCTCGACGTAAGCTGGTTTAGGAACTCTTCGTTCCTTTATCCCAATCGCGTTCGCATCAATTCCACGAGCTATTATTCGGTCACCGTGGCATTGTCGGCGCCGCCACCCGTCAATTATCGGACCTGCGTGCTGCCGCGCGCTTCGCCGGAAGCCTGCACTACCGTGCTGCAGACCGTTTATTGGGACACAACCGCGACCGGACAATATACCGACGGACCCTATGTTCTGACTGTCGGCTATTTGACTGCTCCGAAAGACAGCGGATCGCCGTGGCTTCTGGGCGGAGAAGCTCATGGCATCCACTTGGGCTCGACCAGCACGGCAGACGGGATCCAACGAAGCGTATTCTCGCCTGTTTCGTCATTGCCCCGAATGGGGCTTAAAGTGGTCACGGCACCATGACCCGCGCAGGTTTGATTACCCTGTGCGTCGGCGTTCTCGTTACGGCGTGCCAGTCTGTCGTGCCCAGCAATGGTGGCTCGAGCCGGCCCGATGCGTCGGCCGGGAGCGGCGCTCAGACGACAACGCCCACGCTGTCACCGCTGGGGCAAGGCGCCGCGTTGAGTGGAAGCTGGCGCCTCATGGCGGTCAACGGCGTGGCGGTAAAACCGGATCAACTCTTGATAACCTTCGCCCCACAATCGTTCCGGGCCACAGTGAACTGCAATTCGGTGTCAGGTCGGTATACCTTAACTGGGCAACGATTTACGCCCGAAATGGCGGTAGCTACCGAACGCGGCTGCGGCCCGGAATATTCTTACGATCGAGTGATTACCCGCGGGCTGCAGACCGGCCTTGAAATCACGGTGAACGAGGACCGACGGATGGAGCTTCACTCGTCCGATCTCAACCTAGTTCTGGTGAAAGTTCCGTAGCGTGCGCCGGCGGGACTGGACGATCCGCATTTCCATAAAATGAATCTTGGGATGGACGCAAAGAACGCCTTCATGGCGGGGCATTGCGCGATTGCGAGTGTCACCGCGAAAAAAGGAGATTGATCAGGCTCTCTCGACAGCGTTGTCGTTTTGCGGCCGACGGAATTCCTAGGGGGATGCAGGTAGCGAACTCCGCCGCATTCCTCATCCCTTCCGGTGTGCGGAAGCCCGTGGATTACGGCACCCATA
>CAYOXO010000282.1:0-3149 GCA_964407945.1 uncultured Stakelama sp. | reverse complement strand
GGCGATGGCGGAGCAGCGGATAGCTGAGCCGGGCATTGCCGGCGAAGCTGTTGCCGAGCAGCTTGAGCGCGGAGACCGGGCCGCCCGGCTTGGTCCGCGCGAACGACCCCGACAGGCCCAGCGTCAGCCCCTCCCCGCCGATCTTCACGCTTTCGGTGACCTGGAGCACGCGCTGCTCGCTGCTGCCGAGCGTGCCATAGCCGACGATCGAAGTACGCTCGCCAAGCCCGGTGAAGCTGTTGAAATCCACCCGTGCGGTCGCGAGCTCACGGCCGATCGAGATCGAGCCGTAATCGTTGATGCTGAAGCTGGCCGCGACTGGGCTGCGCGAAACGGCGATGTCGAGCTCGACCGCGCCATTGCCCTCCGCGGTCTGGCGAAGCGACGCCTGGACCGAGACGCCCGGAATGTCCGAGGCGAGCAGCAGATAGCGTTGCGCGACGTTGAGGTCGAAGGGCACCAGCCCCTTGAGCTTGTCGAGATGGCGCGCCACCTGGCGCTGCGCAGGCCCGGCATTGCCGCTATAGTTGACCGAAACGACATGGGCCTCGGTCACTTCGAGGATGATCCGGCCGTCGGCGATGCGCTGCTCGGGAATGTTGACCGCGGCAAGCACGCCGCGGCGCAGATAGAGCGACGCCACCCGATCGCGGATCGTGCAGATCGCGCTGACCGGCAGTTCCTGTCCGGCAAGATCGCTCCAGGCGAGCGCCAACCGCTCGTCCGCGAGCGCGAGCTTGCCGTTGGTGCCGCGAAACTCGACGCTCGCCAGCGTGAACTTAAGGTCGCTGCCTGCGAAAGCGCATGGCCCCGCTTCGATATTGCGGAACAGCTCGCCGCGCGGCGCCGCAGGGAGCGCGGATTGGCGTGCGGGGTTCAACTCCTGCCGCGACGGCAGCGCCTGTTGCGCCCGAGCCGGTATCGCAGTTCCCCCCGCCGCCATGAGCAGCGCGATGGCAATGGGCATGCGCCCGCAAACGGCATGACCGGCGTACGTCATCAAACGGCTTTCGTTCTGAGGAAACAGACTGGCGGAATCGCCGCGCGCCCCTTCACCGGCATTGGCGATCCCGCGCGGGCTTCGTACCGGAAGTGAGATGGGGCGTCTGTCGCTACTAATAGTGACAGAAACGAAATTACGTTACGGAACGCAGGGATTTCACCTGTTTTAGTGCGCGTGCACGGGGGCCCGGCAGGCACACTGCCCCAGACGATATGCGTTTCCATCACCCCATTCCCCTTGACCGTGCATGGGCTCCGGCACGGCGGAAGCGATGGCTAGGCAGGGAAACAAGCGCCGAATAGCTCCCATATGGGGGTACCGGGGAGCCCTCTCACCAGGGCGAGGTTATTCGATTTCGACCGACGGCACTGACATCGCCATCCGCACTAGGTCGAGCTGACGATGGCAGCCGGTTTTGGTCTGTATGGTCTTCAACCGCGTCCGTGCGGTGGAGAGTTGGATCCCTAGCTGCTCCGCCGCTTCGTTCAGCGGCACCCCCGCGATCACCGCTTCAGCCAACCGCGTCTCGGCCGGCGACAGACCAAACCGCCGCGCGATCCAGACCGCGGCGTCCGGCGGGGTCGCATCCGGATCGGAAACGACCAGCAGCATCTGGCCCGAAGCAGGCGTCAACCCGAATTCAACCGCGGAAGCGACCGGCCAGATCATCGCGTGAAGCGGCGATCCGCCCTGTCGGCGCGGGAGCATCGTCCCGATCAGGCCAGCATCGCCCCGCACGACGCCGACCGGCAGCATCTGGCACGCGACGATGGCCTCGTCCAGCGCGCGGCTGCATTTGTCGTCGAAGCTGCGCAGACGCCCGAGACGATTGAGCATGACGCCCTCGTCGCGCGCAATCAGCGTCTCGGCCCGACGGTTCATCGTCCGTACGCGTCCGTCGCGATCCAGCACGAAAGCAGCGTAGATCCAGCCGTCGAACAAGGCCTGGGGGGCCATCGTTGCCGACCGCGTCTCGATCAACGTCCGGCGGAGCTTGAACGCGCGGCGCAGATGCGGCGCGAGCAAGCCAAGTAGCGCCATCTGATGATCGCGCCGTGCAGCATCGTCACAGCCGTCGGAAAGGGACAGCGACGCCCAGCCTTCCGGTTCTCGCTCCAGTACCATTCCGGTGCCGTAGCGGCCCAACCGGTGTGGAAGCATGAAGTCGTTATAGTGTTCGGTCCGGAACAACTGGTCGTCGCTGATGATCGATTCCGAACGCGTCGGCAGACCGACCTGATTGCGCGGCACGAAATCCACATAGGGGCTGGTCGCGAAGTGGTATGCCGCATAGTCGCGCTGCGCCGCCTCGGAAAAATTGGTAACAACGCTAAGATTGACTCCGGAATCCCCGCTCTCATGGCTGAACAACATGACGGTCAGATCGGGGTAGATCGCCTCGACCCGATCGACGAACTGGCGCCACAGCTGCGGGTCGAGTGCGGCTTCATAGATGCCGCCGACCAGCTCCGCGACGAGCATCGGTGTCAGGGGTTCCGGGCTTGGCATTGCGCGACTCTAGTCCCCGCCGGAAGCCTGAATAGTTGAACCTGGGGCCGGACTATAGGGTAACCATACCCACGCGTATGTCCCTACTATTAGCGACAGGGCTCGAAGGGCGCATCGGACGCTAGAAGGCCAACCGCGCACCCACAGAAAAATAGCGACCGACCACGTCATAGAAGGGAGAATAGAGCGACCCATTGGGAGCCGGTTTGTCCAGCAGATTGGCCACGCTGCCATGGATCTCCATGTTCATTCGTGACGTTGTCGCGATGCGCGCACGCGCATGCATATCCAGATATGTATAAGCCGGGATATAGTTGTTGAGCAGCCGGATCGTGGAGTTATAGTTGCCCGGCGAGATGTAGCGCGCGCGGAGCTGCGCGCCGAAGCCGTCACTGTCATAGCCAACGCTGCCGTTGATCCGCCATTTGGGCACGCCAAGGCTGAACGAGTTACCCTGAGAACGGACATATTCGATCGTCGTGACGCCATCGTTGGTCGTCAGACTGTCGACCCAATTGGCCCGCAATCGAAATGTGAGTTTGCCGGGGAGATCGGCAAAGCGACGGAGCGGCAGCGTTTGCGAGAATTCGGCATCGATCCCGTCGGTCCTGTACTCGGACAGGTTCAGATATGATGT
>CAYOXO010000281.1:0-3171 GCA_964407945.1 uncultured Stakelama sp. | reverse complement strand
CTTGGTCGTTGCAACCCTGCTGACCCTGTTCGTGCTCCCGGCCATCAGCCAAATGCTCTTGCATCGCGGCCGGCAGCGGCATGTCGAGGGAGAATATGGTGACGAAGATGCGTTCGGGCGCGAACCATTGCCGTCGAAGTGAGGGAGTGAAGCATGGCACATGATCACGGCGGGGGTGCCCACAACCACGCGGCCGGCGCGAACAGCAAGATGCTGGCCATCGCGCTTGGCCTTACGACGGCCTTTCTGATCGCCGAACTGATCGGCTCGTTCGTCTTCAACAGCCTCGCGCTATTGTCCGACGCCGCCCACATGTTCACCGACAGCGCGGCGCTCGCCATCGCGCTGGCGGCGGTGAAGATTGGTCAGCGACCGGCCGACGATGCACGAACCTTTGGCTATCGCCGGTTCGAGATCCTCGCCGCCGCGTTTAATGCGCTGCTGCTGTTCGCCGTGGCCGGCTATGTTCTGTGGGAAGGCATCGGTCGCTTTTTCGAGCCGGCCGAAGTCCAGTCTACCGGCATGCTGATCGTCGCGGCGATCGGCCTTGTCGTGAACCTCATCGCCATGAAGCTGCTCTCGGCTGGCAAGGAAAGCAGCCTCAATGTGAAGGGTGCCTATCTTGAAGTCTGGGCGGACATGCTCGGCTCAATCGGTGTCATCGTTGGCGCTCTCGTCATCATGTTCACCGGCTGGCAGTGGGTTGATCCATTGGTCGCAATCGGGATTGGCTTATGGGTGCTCCCCCGCACCTGGATCCTGCTCAAGGACACCACCCAAATCCTGCTGGAAGGCGTGCCGCGGGGAATGGATATTTCGGCGATCCGAGCGTCGATCGCGGCAACGCCGGGAGTAGGCGGCGTCCACGACCTCCATGTCTGGTCCCTATCGAGCGACGAGCACAGCCTGTCGACCCATGTTGAACTGGCCAACGGGGCGGATTTCGAGACGGTCAGGACCGCCGTCGCCAAAATTCTGCACGACCGCTACGAAATCGAACACGCCACGATCCAGGTGGAGCGGGAAGCATGTGACGATGCAGACGGGTTGCATCGATGAGAATTATTTCGAACCCTATGACATTCGCGTGAATATGTCATTCGCCGAATGGCTGAAGTTGGCCGAAAGCCGACCGTCCGCTTCCAAACTGATTTTGCGGTTATCGGACGTAAAGAAGACTCTTGCGACGGACTTTTGGTGAAGTCGCGGATCAGGACGGCCAGCGAGGATGCAGATCATCGATAATAAATGAATGTCGATGAAGCGCTCGAGCATGTTCCTTCAGATGCGGATGATCGGCGGGCAAGTCGGTGTGATCATGCTCGATGTCGGACGGGTCGGCGGCAGGCCAAACTAGAAAAGCCGTTACGACGCCCGCAGCGGCGATCGCAGCCAGTACGAGGGCGGTCGCGGTGAGACCGATCAGCGAACCGAGCCATCCTGCGAGCGGATAGGTGAGTAGCCAACACGCGTGCGACGCTGCGAAGTGCGCCGCGAAAATCGATGGTCGGCTTTCGTCGTTCGACGATCGCCGAAGCAGCCTACCCGAGGGCGTTTGCGCGCATGAATAGGCGATGCTGGTGGCCAGCCAGAGGCCGAGCAGTGCCACATAGCCGGGCTGGAAGGCGACCAATCCAGTTCCGATTGGAAGCGCGCTGGCCGCAGCCAGCATGACCGGTCGATCGGGCACGCGATCCAGCAGACGCGGGAGGAAGAGCGCGGCAATCATCGACCCGCCGCCGAACGCAGCGAGTGCCCATGCCATCTCTTCCTGGCCGAGGCCGAGTTTCGACCGGACCAGCACGACCGTGTTGACGATGACCATCGAGCCGGCGGCCGCAACGGACAGGGAGATCGCGAGCAGGCCACGTAGCCGAGGGGTTGCCAGATAGGCGCGGAGGCCGCGCGTCGTTCGCTCAAAGAAGCTGCGGCGTTGGGTGCGACCGGGCCGGGGCAGTAGGACGGTGACTATCAAGAGCGAAGACGCGAGAAACCCCGCAACCGTCCCGAGAAACAACGAATGATAGGAAACGACGAGCAGCAAAAGCGCGGCAAGCGTCGGGCTAAGCAGGTTCTCCAGGTCATAGGCCAGCCGCGAAAGCGACAACGCGCGGGTGTAATCGCCCTCGTCGGGCAGGACGTCAGGGATGGTGGCTTGGAAGGTCGGGGTGAAGCCCGCCGATGCCGCCTGCAACAGAAAGATGAGGACGTAGACCTGCCACACTTCAGTGACCCACGGCAGGACAAGAGCGACACCCGCACGGACCAAGTCGAGCGTGACCAGCATCGCCTTGCGGGGAAAGACTTCCGCCAGCGCTCCGGCGATCGGCGCGATGACGACGTAAGCGATCATCTTGATTGCCAAGGCGGTGCCCAAGACCGCTCCGGCGTTGGCCCCCGCGATGTCATAGGCGAGAAGTCCGAGCGCCACGGTGGCCAGGCCGGTCCCCACCAAGGCGATGACTTGTGCGAGGAAGAGGTGCCGATAGGTTCTGTTCTTGAGAACGGCTAGCACCGCGGCACCTCCTCCTGATCCAACATTCAAACGGCGATCGCGGGTCCGCGGTTTCAGACGACGCGGCGAACCTCGCTATACTGACCATTGGTTTTGAGCGTCACCGTCAGCGGGCGGTCCGAGCGATTTCGCCAGAACCAGCCATGCTTGCCGTCGAACGCCGCGACGAGCTCACCCTTCTGGCCTGTCGACTGCTTGCCCTTCCCGTAGCCGTGGTAAAAGCCGCGCGGTGCGTCCACCGGGTCGCCGTGCGTGTCGTAATTCACATGGCCGCCATCGACGCTCCAGTCGAAGGTGATTTTGGCGCCCTCGACGGCCGTCACCTTGACCTCAGCGCCTTCGCCCGGGGCCAGGCTGACGCGGGTGACATCCCGTCGCGCTGCCGCCGGCGCGCTCGTCATGGGGCTAACGGGACGGTTGGACGCGACAGTCGCACCGGCGGGTGCTGCCGCGTCTCGTGCCGCCTCCTCGGCAAGCTGCTGCTTGACCTCTCCCATCTGGGTCATTCCCAGCGAGCGGCCAATACCCGTCGGGTCGATGGCATATTCGGCGGGCAGAATGACGGTGAGCAGGATCGCTGCGGCGACGGCCGCGGCGCCCGCCGTGGCCTTCACGAGCTGGCGGGAAGTGGGAAGATCGTCCGTCGAGGGACGCTG
>CAYOXO010000280.1:0-3172 GCA_964407945.1 uncultured Stakelama sp. | reverse complement strand
CCGAGGACATCGCGATCATGCGCACCATGGGCGCCTCGCGCGGCACGGTGCTGCGCGTGTTCCTGATCACGGGCGCTGCGATCGGGGTGCTCGGCACCTTTGCCGGCTTCGTGCTCGGCATCGTCTTCGCCAAGAACATCCAGACGATCAACAAGGGGGTGAGCAGCCTCCTCGGCATCAATCCCTGGGATCCGACCGTGCGTTTCCTCAGCGACATTCCCTCGGTGATCGACTGGCGCGAGGTTGCCGCCGTGGTGGTGATGACGCTCGTCCTGTCGCTTCTGGCGACGCTCTATCCGGCCTGGAAGGCGGCGCGGCTCGACCCCGTCAAAGCCTTGCGGATGGGCTGAGGGCGGAATCGATGGCAACCGAGACCCCCGCGCTCTTCCTGTCGCAGATCGAGCGTTATTACCCCCAGTCGGACGGCCCGCTCGAAGTGCTGCGCAAGGCCGACTTTGCGATCTGGCCCGGTGAGCTCGTGGCGCTGGTCGCCCCTAGCGGCACCGGCAAGTCCACCCTGCTGCATGTTGCCGGCCTGCTCGAGAGCCCGGATTCGGGGGAGGTCTTCATCGGCGGCGTGCCGACTTCGCAGCTCGACGACAAGGGATTGACCCGGCTGCGCCGCACCGAGATCGGCTTCGTCTACCAGTTCCACCACCTCCTGCCGGAGTTCACTGCGCTGGAGAACGTCGTCCTGCCGCAGCGCATTCGCGGGCTCGGCAAGGTCGAGGCGGAATCGCGTGCGACCGAGCTCCTGAGCTTCCTCGGCCTCGGCGAGCGGCTCGACCATCTGCCGGGCGAATTGTCAGGCGGCGAGCAGCAGCGCGTCGCCATCGGCCGCGCCGTCGCCAATGCGCCGCGCGTGCTGCTGGCGGATGAGCCGACCGGCAATCTCGATCCGCACACCTCGCTGCACGTCTTCAACACGCTTCTGGCGCTGGCGCGGGCCTCGGGGCTGGCGGCGCTGATCGCGACGCATAATCTCGACCTCGCCGCCCGTATGGACAGGCAAGTTACGATCCGGGACGGGATGGTGGTGCCGCTGGGCTGACGTTTCGGCTCAGCGCCCGCCGCGGTCGTAGCACTCGGCGAAATAGAGCATGAAGGCGTCGACCAGCCCGTCCTCGTAGGGAGCGGTCTTGGCTTCCCAGCGCGCGACATAGGCGTCCCAGAGCTTGCCCTTGCGCGAAGAGAGCAGGCCGTCGAGCCCGCGTCCGGCGTCGAGGCTTTCGGCGACCGCCTGGGGATCGAGATCCTCGACCAGCATGCGCAGCGCGTGCTGCATGGCCGAATAGGTCTTGATCTGGTGGATCTTGAGGTCCTTGAAGCTCTCCTCAAAGGCCTTCTGCGCATTGAGGTAGCCGCTGGTCGGCCGGCCCAGGATCAGCTTCAGCGCGTCCTCGATCGTCGGCGAGAACTTCAGCGGGTTGTTGTCCTGAGCCTGGATCATCGTCTGGTTGGAGCTGCGGGCGATGCGCTTGCTTTCGGCGCGCGCCGCCAGAAGCGCCTTCAGCTCGATGGCGATCAGGCGCATAAGCGCGCCGGTCTGCTCGGCGAAGGCGCCAGGGTCCTGCCAGGATAGTTCCTCGACTGGCAAACCCGCGCCGCGCGCGAAACGGGCAATGAATTCGGCAGCCGAGATCGACGGGCCGCCAGCCTGGCTCCCAATTGGCGGTGGGGGCGGAGGCGGGGAAGCGGCAGGTCGCGGCGGCGGTTCGTAGGGCGCGTCGAAGCTCGGGCGGGCCGGGGACTCGGCTGGTGCCTCGTCCCAGGGATTGACGGCGGCCGCGGCCGAGGGGGGGCGGCGCGGCGTTGGGATCGGCGCGATCGGTTCGGCTTCCGGCGCCGGAGAAGGCTGATAGGGCGCCCACGCATATTCGTCCGGCTGGGACGGCGGCGGTGATGGCGCGGGGGGCGACGCGTAGACTTGCGCCGACTCCGACGGTGTCGGGATATCGGCGGCCCAGTCGATGAAGGGCGCGTGCACTGGCTGGTATTTCTGTGGCGGGATCAGGTCGCGGCGGGCGATCGGCGGCGCTTCGTCGCCATTCGACTCCCAGAGCGATTCGCCTGGTGGCGGCGGCACCGGCGCCCGCTCGGCAAGGCCGGGCGATCCGCGTTCCGCTTCGTCGATCGCCACCGCGATGATGTAGTGGCCGATCTCGAGCCGGTCGCCGTGCTGGAGGCGATAGGGCGATTGTACGCGATAGGCCCCGCCATTGACGAAGGTGCCGTTGGTCGAGATGTCGCGCAGCCAATAGGCGTTGTCGCTGAAGCGTACCTCGCAGTGGCGGCCTGATATGGCGCGGCTCGGGTCCGGCAGGCACCAGTCGAGATGCTGGTCGCGGCCGATGTCGAGCCCGCGCCCGCCGCTCAGCGTCACACTGAGCGGGCCGCCATCCGGCAGCGAAGCCTGATTCTCGATCGTCAGCGTCAGCGCCATGTCGGGCCGCCCGCTTCGCCAGCACCGCAAACCAGGCGCCGCACCGGCGCCTGGGCCATGCTATGCTCTCGTCCTGCCGCTTTCGTCATCGACCAGACGAATGCACGCTTCGATGCAATTTCGCAATGCGGCATCGCGCTCGCGCTCCGGAACGCGTCCGAGCGCAGTCAGAACGGCGACGCGAGCGGTCTTCGCAGTCAGGTCCGGCGGACAAGGCAAGGCGTGGGTCGTGACCATGCTGCCCCCGGAATAGCCAGCCGCCAGCGCGACCCAGGTCCCCAGATTGGCGTGATCGCCGGTTTCGCCGATCGTCAGGGCGGCGCGACGGGTCTGGTCGGTCGGGTCGCGGACCCAGGTCTCCGCCGCCTTCAATCCCGAATCGTCGGAGGTGTTGGCCAACTGCATCCGCTGGACGCATTGCAGGGCCCACCAGACTGCTTCCCGGCGCGGCATCAGGAAGGCGCAGAATCCGATCGCGTCCTTTTGGTGCCCGGCCGTGGCGAGATTGCGCAGGAAGGTCAGCGGCGATTCTGTCGTCGGCGCGGTGTGGATGATCTCCCGGGCGGATGGAAAGGCCTCGAAGACCTCCTGGGCCGTGCTGAAACGCAACTTCGACATGGCGACCTCAGTTGATCTTGACGATGCCGCCCGTGATGATGGTCATGCCGCCGCCGTTGACCTCGGTCTTCGCGGTGCTTTCCACCTTGATCATCGGCGAGGTGATCGTGA
>CAYOXO010000279.1:0-3175 GCA_964407945.1 uncultured Stakelama sp. | reverse complement strand
CGGGGCGATGACGCACACTGCCGGACTGCTGCGCAGCCGGACAGGGTGCGGCGCCTGATCGCGGCCCCGCGGGCGCTCGCGCTCTGCAGCCGGGCGGCGCGCCCGGTTTCGCGCCGGGCGACAGTTGCCGCCCTTCGGCGCGAAGCCCGACCCTGCGCCGCTGATCCGACTGCGCCGCGCGGGAGCCGGTCTTTGTCCGGGTCGGCGGCGGGGCGCCGACGGTGAAGCAGGCGCCGCTCGCGCGGCGGCGTTTTCTGTGGCCTCTCCCGGTGGCGCGGGAGTGGGCGGCGCGCCCTGCTAGGCCCGCCCGCGTCCCCGGCAAGCCGGGCTGATGCCCGGCTCCTCCACTGACGTTCCGGTCCCTTCGGGATGCCTGGTCCGCTCGAGGCGGGCCTCTCCGGTCGCTCCTGCCGCCCACCCCCGCTTCCGGGGGAGGCCATTGGGTCTTTGGGCGGGGCAGGAGGCTGACCCATGTGTTCCATTATCACCGGCACCGCTGGGGCGGGGCTTCGCCCATGAAGCTGCTGACCTCCGCTTTGCGCACGGCCTTGCAGGCCAATGCCGCCGCGCATGCCGCTCGCGCGGGGCAGGACGGTGAGGGCGCGCACGACCCCGTGCCGGTCGTCAAATTCTTCAATCCCATGGGGCCTGCGACATGGCTCGCGACCGAACTCGACGCCGATGGCGACACGCTGTTCGGGCTTGCTGATCTCGGCTTCGGCTGCCCCGAACTCGGCTATTTCAGCCTGTCCGAGATCGCCGCGCTGCGCCTGCCCTTTGGACTTGGGATCGAACGCGACATCGGTTTTGCGACCAGCACGCCCCTGTCGGTCTGGGCCGAAGCCGCGCGCGGTGTCGGCTCAATCCTCGCCGCGCAAGCCGTGGTCCGCGCCATTGAGGCGGCTGCCCGGTCCCCCCGACCATCGACCCATGTGAACGGCGCGCAAGACGCTCCCGGTCCCGACCCGCTTCCGCCCGGCGATCCGCTGGACGGCTGACGCGCGGCGCGTTCCCGCCGCAATCCAGCCGGTCCCGTCCATCGTGGAAGGAGCGACGGGACCGGCGCTCTTGAAGGAGCAGACCCATGAAACTCGATTTCATCCCGCTCGACAAGCTCACCGTCAGCAAGACCAATATGCGCCATGGCAAGCGCCCGCCCGATGTCGCCGACATCCTGCCGACGATCCGCAAGCGCGGCGTGATCGTCCCGCTGGTGGTGCGCCCGAATTGCGTGCTCCCCAAGGAACTGGACGGCGGTTATGAGATCGTCGCGGGCGCGCGGCGCTTCGCGGCGGCGGGCATTGTCGCCGCCGAACGCCGGGCCGAGGGCAGCGAGGGCGAGTCGCAGGACGACATGCTCCCCTGCGCGATCCTCGACAGCGGCGACGATGCCGACGCCATCGAACTCTCGCTGATCGAGAATGTCGCCCGCCTCGATCCCGACGAGGTGACGCAGTGGGTGACCTTCACCCGGCTGGTGAAGGAAGGCCGCAGCCCCGACGACATCGCTGCGACCTTCGGGCTGCCCGATCTCGCGGTGACGCGCATCCTCGCGCTCGGCAATCTGCTGCCACGCATCCGCACCCTCTATGCCGATGACAGGATCGACCGCGCGACGATCCGTCACCTGACCATGGCGAGCAAACGCCAGCAGCGCGACTGGCTGGCGCTTCTCGACGATCCCGAGCAGCGCGCACCGACCGGCGCGCAGCTCAAGGGATGGCTGCTCGGCGGGCAGTCGATCCCGGCGAGCCTCGCTTTGTTCGATGTCGAGGCAAGCGGCCTCGTCACCGTCTCCGACCTGTTCGGCGAGGATCGCTGTTTCGCCGATGCGGCGGGGTTCTGGGAGGCGCAGGATGCGGCCATCGCCGCCCGGCGCGATGCCTGTCTCGCCGAGGGCTGGGGCGAGGTCGTGATCGTGCCCAAGAGCGAGCATTTCGCCAGCTGGGACTATGAGAAGCGGCCCAAGCGCAAGGGCGGGCGCGTCTATATCGATGTCCGCGCGACCGGCGAGGTCGCCTTCCACGAGGGCTATGTCACGCGGCGCGAGGCGGCGCGGGCATCGAAAAGCGAGGCCGTCCCGGCCGAGAAGCCCAAGCGGCCCGAGCTGACCTCGGCACAGCAGACCTATCTCGACCTGCACCGCTTCGCCGCCGTCCGCGCCGCGCTGACCGGCCATCCCGGCGTCGCGTTGCGGCTGATGGTCGCGCACCTCGTTGCCGGATCGTCGCTCTGGAATGTGCGCCGCCAGGCCTTGGCGTGCCGCGACGAGGCAACGCAGGAAAGCGTCGAGACCTGTCGGGGCGAGACCATCTTCGACGAGCGCCGCCGCGCCGTTCTCGCGTTGCTCGGCATGGACTCGGAGCGCGATACGGTGACCCGCAGCAGCGCCGACGACCGGCGACTGGTCGGCATCTTCCTGCGCCTGATCGACCTGCCCGACGCCGCCTTGGGCGATGTTGTCGTCGTTGCGATGGGCGAGACGCTCGCGGCGGGCGATGCTGCGGTCGAGGCGGTCGGGCTGACCCTCGGCCTCGACATGGCCGACTGGTGGCAGCCGGATGCCGCGTTCTTCGACCTGCTCCGCGACAAGGAAGTGCTCGGCGCGATGGTCGCCGAAGTGGCGGGCGAGCGGATCGCCGCTGCCAATGCCAAGGAGAGGGGCAAGACCTTGAAGCGGATCGTCACCGACCATCTCGACGGCGTCGGCGGGCGCGCCAAGATCGAGCGCTGGGTGCCGCGCTGGATGGCGTTCCCGCCAGCCGCTTATACCGGGCGCGGCGGGGTCGGCACGATCCGGGCCAACGCCAAGGTCGGCGCCGCCAAGGCCGATATGGAGGCCAGCTTGGCGCCGGATCGCGATCCCGATCCGACCGTGCCGGGCGCGCAAGCGCTTGCCTCGGACCCCGACCGGCGCAGGGACGCGGCGGCGGTGAACGATGCCGACGCGGTACCCGAACTGCTCGCCGCCTGAACCGGAAGGGACGCGCGGGGAGAACCCCGCGCGTTTCCGGCGAGGCGGGAGCTTGCTGCGAACTGCCAAAATCCGGCCGCGCGCCCTCGCACCGCTGGTGCTCGGGCGCGCGGATTCTGCGTTCGGCATAGGCATCGCGCCATGTGCGGATGCAGACCATGGGGCGGGAAGAAGCACCGAGGAAGAATGCCAAGGACAAAG
>CAYOXO010000278.1:0-3220 GCA_964407945.1 uncultured Stakelama sp. | reverse complement strand
AGCGCATCATTTCCCTCAGAACTTCTTGCCGATCGAAGCGTAGATGTAGCGGCCATAGGGCACGTAGAGCGAGCCCAGATAGCCGTCGGCGGTGATCGGCGGCTGGGTGTCGAAGATGTTGCGCGCGCCGATGCGGAAACGCGTATCCTCAAGCGGGCCCTTGCGGACGCGATACTGGGCATAGAGGTTGAAGAACGCCTTGCCCTCTAGCGGATAGGGGTTGCCCTGCGCGTCGAGGAAGTTGGTGTCGTAGACCTTGCCGATATAATTGCCGAACGCGCCGATCTGGAACCCCTTGTGGCTCCAGGTGAGCGATCCGGTGATGCGCCATTTTGGCTTGCCGCGCTCCTCGATCAGGTCGCGCGCATCGGTAAGCGGCGTGGCGGGATCGATCGTCCCGGCCGAGCGCGCGTCGAACAGAGCTTGTACCGCGGGCGGGGTGTCGCGCGAGAATTTGGTCAGGCGCGCGGCGTTGATCGCGACATCGAACCGGCCGATGTCGGTGCGGACATTGTAGAGCAGCGCAAGGTCGATGCCCTGCACGGTCTGGGGCAGCAAATTGGTGAACTGGTCGTTGATCCGCGTGACCGTGCCGGCGGCGGCCAGCCCGCTGCCCTGATAGAAGGCGATATCGTCGGCATTGGCTGCCGCGCGGATCACGTTGGGATTGCTCGATCCCTGCAGCCGCAGGAGATAGTCGAGCACCAGTGCATTCTGGGCGCCGAACTGGCCGACGATGCCGGTCTGCTGGATCGACCAGAAATCCGCCGTCAGCGTCAACCGGCCATATTCGGCGGGGATGAACTTGGGTTCGATCACCGCGCCCACGGTCCAGTTGGTGCTTTCTTCGGGCTTCAGATCCGGATTGCCGCTGATGAAGATCGAATAGGTGATGCCGCGCGCGCACGCGCTCATGTTCGGGATCGGGTTGGTCGGGCGCTTCAGGTCGACCGCGCAGCGATAGAAGTCGTTCGCCGCCTGCGCGTTGGTATTGAGCCGCGAATAGGCGACGGTGTTGGTCTGCTCGAGGTTGGGCGCACGGAAACCCTGCGACCAGGAACCGCGCAGACGCACACCATCGATGATGTCCCATGCGGCAGCGATCTTGGGCTTCGCGACCGAGCCGAAGTCCGAATAATTCTCGAACCGTCCGGCAAGCTGCAGGTCGAGCCGGTGGATCAGCGGCACGTTCATCTCGGGCGAGACGACCGGCACCGCGAGTTCGGCAAAGGCCGAGAAGACGCTGCGGCTGCCGCGCGTCGAGGGAGTCGGGCTGACCGCGGCGACGTTGGACAGGTTGGTCTCGCCGGTGACCATGTCGGTGAAGGTGATCGTGCCGTTGAGGCGCGGGTCGCGGATATCCTCCTGCGTCTCACGCCGCCCCTCGACCCCGATCGCGATGCCGAGACCGCCGGCGGGCAGGTCGAACAGGCTGGCGTTGGACAGCTTGAAGTCGCCGAGCAGCAGGCTGGTCTTGGACTTGCGCACCAGGTTGAAGCTGAAGGAGTCGATCGTCGCCTTGCTCGCGGGCGAACAGTCGCCGAGCGACGGCGTGGCCGAGCAGCCGCCGCTGAACGGATTGTAGGCATCGGGCGTGGATAGCGCGAGGTTGCGCTGGAACGCGGTCATGTCGATCGCGTTCGAGCTGTCGCGCGCCTGCGCCTCCGAATAGAGAATCGCGGTGTCGTAATCGAAGCTGCCGATCTTGCCGCGCGCGCCGAGCAGGAAGCGCGACTGCCAATTCTCGACATTCACCACCTGATTGCCCGCATCGACGAAGCGATAGGTGGACAGGCGCACCGGCAGGCCCGCGGCGGGGACGTTGGTAAGGCCGGAGATGCGGTTGGGGTTGGCCTGGCCGTTGGCGAAAGTGGTGGGGCCGAACGGGTTCCAATAGTTGCTCGCCGGAATGACGATCGCGTTGAGGTTGATCGTCGGCGGCTGGATGCGTTGGGTATCGGCGAGGTAATAGCCGAGCTCGGTATAGAGCTCGACCGCGTCGCTCAGCTCGTACCGGCCGGCGAAGAAGGCATTGTAGCGGTTGAACGACGGGGTGACGGTGGTGCCGGGGCGGGTATCAAACCGCTCGCTGCGCAGCGTCGTCCCGGTCGCGCGTGTACCGGAGCCAAAACAGACATCGCTGTTGATCGTGACGAGGCAGCCCGGGTTGAGCGACGACTGGGTATGGAACGCGCCCGCCGAGGAGGTCAGCGCCTGGTTGCCGGGGCTGCGACGGATCGTGCCGGGACCGCCGACCACGGCCAGGTTCGCCCAGGGGCTCTGTGTCGCGCGACCGTCAGCGGTCAAATTGCCGGCGTAAGCGGGGTCGTCGTCGAAATACGACATGAGGTTGTCGGTCGCGGTATAGGGCTGGTCCTCGGCCATCTGCGCGGTGCGGCGGACATAGTTGAAGAACAGCGAGAAATTGCCGCGCCCTTCGGCGAAATTGTGACCGACCAGCGCGGTGCCCTCGAACTCCTTGCGGTTCGTGCCCTCGGCAAAGCCGTAGCGCAGATTGAGCTCGGCGCCGTCATAGTCGCCGCGCGTGACGGTGTTGACCACGCCCGCGACCGCGTCCGATCCGTAGATCGCCGACGCGCCGTCGCGCAAGATCTCGAGCCGCTCGATTCCGGCGACGGGCAGCGCGTTCGAGTTGTAGCCGAGCACCGGCACGTTGCCGTCGCCCGCCTGGCTGGTCGGGTGATTGACCATGCGGCGGCCGTTGAGCAGCGTCAGCGTATTGCCGACGCCCAGGTTGCGCAGGTTGATCGAATTGACGTCGCCGCGCGCTGCGTTGCTGGTCTGCGGGTTGTTCGCCTCGTTGAAGGTGACGTCGCCCGCCTGCGGGATCGACCGGATCAGGTCGTCGCCCGACAGTGCGCCGGTGGCATCGATCTGGTTGCGGTCGACCACCGACACCGGCAGCGCGGTAGTGATATCCTTGCCCTTGATCTGGCTGCCGACCACGACGACTTCGGCAGGCGGCGCCTCTTCCGCGGCCGGATCGGCCGGAGGAACCTCCTGCGCGTAAACGGGCAGCGCCAGCGTGAACGCGATCATCGCGGTGCTGCTGCAAAGCAGGCGGAGCCTGGTGCGGTCAGTCATCTCTTCTCTCCCATTCGCGGGAAGACGGGTTCTTTGCCCGGCTTCCATTCGTTGATTCAATCCGGGTCGGTTTCGTTGGCGGGCCGTGCGGGGCCGCCAGTGGTTGGTGCATTGA
>CAYOXO010000277.1:0-3255 GCA_964407945.1 uncultured Stakelama sp. | reverse complement strand
GGAAGTCGTCGCGGTCGATATTGTCGGGACCCATGCGCGTTTCGCCATCGCCGAAGTGGAAGGCGGCCGGGTCGTCTCGATCGGTGAACCGGTTACACAGAAGACCGCCGAGCACGGCAGCTTCCAGCTCGCCTGGCAGGCCTCCGCGCGCGCGTTGGGGCGCGAGATGCCGCGCGCCGCGGCGATCGCCATCGCCTCGCCGATCAATGACGAGCTGATCAAGCTCACCAACAACCCGTGGATCATCCGCCCGCCGCTGATCAAGGAGCGGCTCGAGGTCGACAGCTATTCGCTGATCAACGATTTCGGCGCGGTCGGCCATGCGGTGGCACAACTCCCGTCGGAGCATTTCCTGCACATCTGCGGTCCCGACGCACCGTTCGCCGAAAAGGGTTCGATCACCGTCTGCGGGCCCGGCACCGGGCTTGGCGTTGCGCAGGTCTTCCGCACCGGGCCACTCAGCTATCACGTCATCTCGACTGAGGGCGGGCATATGGACTTCGCCCCGCTCGACGGGATCGAGGATTCGATCGTCAAGCGGCTGCGCTCGACCTACACCCGCGTCTCCGCCGAGCGCATCGTCGCCGGCCCCGGCATCGTCCCGATCTACGAGACGCTCGCCGAGATCGAGGGCAAGCGCACCCACCGCCTCAACGACAAGGAAATCTGGTCGCTGGCGTTCGAGGGGCAGGACAGCCTCGCCGTCGCCGCGCTCGATCGCTTCTGCCTCAGCCTCGGCGCCGTCGCGGGCGACCTCGCCCTTGCCCATGGCCCCACCGGCGTGGTCATCGCGGGCGGGCTTGGCCTCAAGCTCAAGGACCATCTCGTCAATTCGGGCTTCGGCCAGCGCTTCATCGCCAAGGGGCGTTTCCAGGCGCTGATGTCGTCGATCCCGGTCAAGCTCATCACCCACCCCCAGCCCGGCCTCTACGGCGCCGCGGCAGCCTATGCGCAGGAGCATACCCAGTGAGCATCGAAACCATCATGCGCACCAGCGCGGTCATCCCCGTCCTGGTGATCGAGGATGCCGCCACCGCAAAGCCCCTGGCCGAGGCGCTGGTCGCAGGCGGGCTCAAGGTGCTCGAGGTGACGATGCGCACTGCCGCCGCGCTCGACGCGATCCGCGAGATGAAGAAGGTTCCGGGTGCGATCGTTGGTGCCGGCACCGTGGTCAACACCGACCAGTTCGCGCAGGTGATGGATGCAGGCGCCGAATTCATCGTCTCGCCCGGCCTGACCGAGCGGTTGGGTCAGGTGATCGTCCAGAGCGGCGTCCCCTTCCTGCCCGGCGTCGCCAACGCGGGCGACATCATGCGCGGCTACGACCTCGGCCTGCGCCACTTCAAATTCTTCCCGGCGGAAACCTCGGGTGGCCTCAAGGCGCTCAAGGCGCTCGCCGGGCCGTTCTACGAGGCGAAGTTCTGCCCCACCGGCGGCATCAGCCCGGCGACCGCGCCCGACTGGCTCGGCTTCGATCCGGTGTTGTGCGTCGGCGGCAGCTGGGTCACGCCCAAGGGCGCGAGCTATGCCGAAGTCGAAGCGCTCGCCCGCGACGCGGCCGGCCTCGCACGCTGAAACCTGATCGGGAGCGGCTATGACCGGCACGCTCCCGCTCACGCCGGACGATCTGCGGCACCTCACCCGCTGGGCAGAGGCCTGTGCGGCGCGCGCGCTGCCGCTGTTCGAGGCGCAGTCGCCGGATGATCTGCGCCCGCGCGAAGCCCTTGTCGCGGCACTAGCGTTCGCGGACGGCGCCGAACGCTCCGGAGCGTTGCGCAAGGCGGCCTGGGCCGCTCAGGCCGCAGCTCGCGAAATCTCAGACCCCGCCGCGACCGCCGCCGCTCGCGCCGCTGCTGCGGCAGCCGGTGCCGCCTATTTGCACCCGATCGCAACCGCACATCAGCTCAACCATATCCTCGCGCCTGCCGGCTATGCCGCGCTGGCGCTCACGCTACGTTCCGGCGCGCGTGTCGGAGACATGGAGATCGACAGCGCCATCGCCAGCGCACCGTCCGCCGTGCGCAACCTGATCGCCCAGCTCCCGCCGCGCACGCCCAGCCGCACCGCGCTCGGCAGGCTGTTCCACCGCCTCGACAGCGGCGTGCGGCGCTAACCCCAATCGTCACCCCGGCCTTGTGCCGGGGTCCACCGGGAGGCACCGGCAGGAGAAGAGGCTCTTGCTCAGCCCGGGAGGCGACGTGGACCCCGGCACAAGGCCGGGGTGACGAATGACCTAACGCCCAGTGTACCCCTTCGCCGCCAGCCAGCTCGACAGCACCGCGATATACTCGGCCGAATCCGCCGTCTCGGTCCCGTCATGCCTGGGGTCGAGCGTGATGCTCTGATCGGCCGCCATGTGCATCGAATGATCCGCTCCGGCAACGACATGGACCTTCATCTTCGGCATCTGTGGCGCGATCTCCCGCAGCCGTTCGGTCGATGTCGCGACCGGCACCACCGCGTCATAGGCACCGAACAGCACCAGCATCGGCACCTTCACCCCGGTCAGGTTGCGCAACGGATCATTCTCGATCTCCTTGCGCCATCCCGACACCGCACGATCACGGATCGTCTCGCCCATATAGGTATATTTGTACCAGGGCCGGGTCTTGGCGACGTCGATCATCGCCTGCGCCGCCTCGCGCGTTCCGGTGCCGCGCATATAGCCGTCCACGGCCTTGCGCGTCGCCACCATCTCGTCGATCTCGGCCTGCGAATGGCCGTTGGCGCGCAGGTGATTGATCGAGGAGAAGATCATCTGGACGTCGGCGGTGACCACCGGCGCCGACACCGCGATGACGAAGGCGATCTCCGGGCTGCGCGATGCCGCGAGCGGGGAGATCCACCCGCCCTGGCTCAATCCCCACGTCCCGATCCGCCGCGGGTCGATGCGGGGATCGGCCTTGAGACTCCGTACCGCCGCAATCGCATCGTCGGCCAGCACGGTATAATCGCCCTCCGCCGTCCTTGTCCCCGACCGGCCCGAGCCGCGGCGGTCATAGGTGAACACCGCGATGCCCATCGCCGGCAGCATCACCTTGAGATGCGCGTAGAGCGACGCGTCGCCCAGCGGCGAGGAGGCGCTGTGCGTCACCACCACCGCCGCCACCGGCTTGCGGCTGCGCGGCAGATAGAGCGTGCCGCCCAGCTCGACACCACCGCTGGTAAAGCGCCGCGCCTCGGTGATGGTCTCGACGGTCGGAGGCGCGCTCCACGGCGGGCTCGCAGGCTTCTCCTGCGCCGATCCAGGTTGGA
>CAYOXO010000276.1:0-3261 GCA_964407945.1 uncultured Stakelama sp. | reverse complement strand
GCGTCATCGATCGCGATATCCTGGCTCGCCGCCCGGCCGCCCGGCTTGAGCACCCGTGCGATGGTTGCGAGATAGGCGGGCCAATAGGCCTCACCCACCGCTTCCACCATCTCGATGCTGGCGACTGCGTCATATTGCCCAGAGACGTCGCGATAATCCGTCAGCGAGACCTCGACCCCGTCGAGGCCCGCGGCGGTCATCCGGGCATCCACATACGCCTTCTGCTCGGTCGAGAGCGTCAGACCATGGACCTTGCGCCCACCCCGCGCCGCGGCTTCCGCGAAGGAACCCCAACCGCAGCCGATCTCGAGGATCGAGTCGCCCGGCTTCGTGCCCGTCCGTTCGAGGATCGCGGCCAGTTTCGCAGCCTGCGCGACCTCCAGAGACGTGCCCGCTTCACCGAACAACGCACTGGAATAGGTCATGCTTTGATCGAGCCAGGGCGCGTAGAAATCATTCCCCAGATCATAGTGATAGGCGATGTTCCGCCGCGCGCCGTCGCGGTCGTTGCGTCGCATCCAGTGCCAGACGCGCTTCGCCAGCCGCGAAAGTCCCTGCGCCCGCCCGGCATCGCCCAGCGTCGCGCGGTTGCGCATGAACAGGTCGAACAATGGCACCGGATCGGGGCTGGTCCATTCGCGCGCCTGCCACGCCTCATACCAGCCGATCGACCCGCCGGTGGCCAGCCGCCATAGGGCACGCCAATTGCGGATATCGACCAGTGCCACTGGCCCCGGCGCACGCCCGCCGAGCCGCCGCCCCTTGCCACCGGGCAAGGTCAGTTCGATCGCGCCGTGGGCGAGCCCCGCATCGATCCGGTCGAGCAACTTGTGCAGCAGCGGTGCGGCAAGGGCGATAAGCGCCCCGCCCGCCTGCGCGCCGCCGCCCCAGCCATCCCGGCGGCCTCGATTCTTAGCCGGTGCTTGCATGCCGTGAACAATGCACGCGCGGTTGAGTCGGGCAAGGGGCAAGTGACGCTCGCGTAACGATATTCGCGCGCATCACATCGGATGGGGCTCCTTGTCGACCATCCAGGTCTGCCCCTTGCTGACCAGCTTCTGGAGATCGGGGACCTTGCCCTCGCTCGCCGCGGCGTTCTGGGCCACCACAGCGCTCTCGAAGGTCGGCGCGGGATCGTCGTAAAGGACGCCCAGCGCCATCGGGAACGGGCCGAAGGGCATTTCGACCAGCATATGGGCGATGGCGCGGTTGGTGACGTTGTGGACGATCACGCCGGCGGCCTGCCAGTCACCTTCCACAACATCTACGGTCTTCAACGTAAGTCGCTCAGTATCAAGGGCGATTCCCTTTGCGCCGCCTGCGAAGACCATCGGCTGGCCATGCTCCAGCCAGAGCTGGTGCCCGGCATTCGCCTTCTCCGTGAAGGGCGCAAAGACATCGGCATTATAGACGATGCAGTTCTGGAAGATCTCGACGAACGCCGCGCCCTGATGGGCGTGGGCGGCCTTGAGCACCTCCGGCAACTTCTTGTGGACGTCGATCCCGCGGGCGATGAAGCGGGCGCCGCTGCCGAGCGCATAGGCGCAGGGCTTGGCCGGGTGATCGACCGAGCCGAACGGGGTGGAGGGACTGCGCGTGCCCTCACGGCTGGTCGGCGAGTACTGCCCCTTGGTCAGGCCGTAGATCTCGTTATTGAACAGCAGGACCTGGCAGTTCAGGTTGCGGCGCAGCAGGTGCATCGTGTGGTTGCCGCCGATCGACAGGCCGTCGCCGTCGCCGGTGATGATCCACACGTCGAGATCGGGATTGGCGAGCTTGACCCCCGTCGCCACCGCCGGCGCGCGACCGTGGATGGTGTGGAAGCCATAGGTCTCCATATAATAGGGAAAGCGCGACGAGCAGCCGATGCCGCTGATGAACACGGTGTTCTCAGGCGTCGCGCCGATCTCCGGCATCGTGCGCTGCACCGCCTTGAGGATCGCATAGTCGCCGCAGCCCGGGCACCAGCGCACCTCCTGATCGGTCTCCCAATCCTTGGGCGTCGAAGGCTTGATGGTGGTGATCTCGTTCATTGCCCCTGCCCTCAATCCTGATGTTCGTGCGATGGCGCAGCCGGTGCATCCGACGGAGCATCGGTGATCGTGGCACCGCCGAATACGTTGACGGCCACTTCCTCGCGCAGCTTGTCGGCATCTTCGCGCCGGAAGATCGTGGCGATCAGATTGGTGCGGATGCCCTGATGATCACTCACCCAAATCTGCTTGAGGCCCATCCGGGTCACATATTCGCCGTAGAAGGTCGAGGCGCCCGCGGTCCCCGGGCTGGAGAAGCGCCCCTCTCGCACGACCGAACGGATTCCGGTTTCGTGGAACGACCCGCGCGCGGAGTCGCGCAGTTCCGGCCAGGTCTCCGGCTTGTCCCAGGGCCGAGCCAAGGCAAGGATGATTGGATCCTTCATCATTTGCTTGGGGATGTACATCACCGGCATCCCCGGCTTGCGATCCTCAGGCTTGACGGCGCCGCCAAGCGTCGCGGGAAGCTTGTCGAGAAATGCCTCGGCCGCCGCGCTGATCTCGGGCTTCGACGTCGTATCCTGCGCCCATCCCGCTACAGGAACGGCGGTCAATGCGAGCAGCACCGTAGCGAACCGCGCGATCACGCCAACGCCTCCTCGATCGCGGCTTCGATCTCGTGGATGCGGAAGGGTTGGCCGCTGACCTTGTTGAGCGGGCGAGCGTCGACCAGAAACTGATCGCGCAGCACGGTCTTGAGCTGGCCGGTATTCATTTCCGGTACAAGGATACGCTCGTAACCCCTTAGCAGATCACCGAGATTCTTCGGCATTGGCCAGATATGACGGATATGGATATGGCTGACGTCGAGGCCCTTGCGACGAGCGCGACGTACCGCCTGGGTGATCGGGCCATAGGTCGAGCCCCAGCCGACCACGACGAGCTTGCCGCCGGCCTCGCCCTGCTCGAGCTCCTGATCGGGAACCGCGATGCCGTTGACCTTGTCCCTGCGGATGTTGGTCATCGCCTGATGGGTGTCGGGGGCATAGTCGATATTGCCGGTGCCCAGCGCCTTCTCGATCCCGCCGATGCGGTGGAGCAGGCCCGGCGTGCCCGGTTTGACCCATGGGCGCTTGAGCTTGTCGTCGCGGGCGTAAGGCAGGAACTTCTCGCCCTCCGCCGGCAGTTCGGTGTGGAACGCGACCGGGAACGGCTTGTAGTCGCTCATGTCCGGCACCTTCCACGGCTCGGCCGCGTTCTGGAGGTAGCCGTCGGTGAGCAGCATGAC
>CAYOXO010000275.1:0-3317 GCA_964407945.1 uncultured Stakelama sp. | reverse complement strand
CTGCTTCTCACCCTCGGCGCGCAGGATGCGGCTCGCCCGTTCGCCCTCGGCTTCGAGGATTTCGGCGCGCTTCAGGCGTTCTGCCTTCATCTGCCGCGCCATCGCTTCCGAAATGTCGAGCGGCGGGCGGATGTCCTTGATCTCGACGCGGGTGATCTTGACGCCCCACGGGCTGGTGGCGTGATCGACGACGCCCAGCAGCCGCGCGTTGATCTCGTCGCGCTTCGACAGCGTCTCGTCGAGGTCCATCGACCCCATCACGGTACGCAAATTGGTCGTGGTGAGCTGGAGCAGCGCGACATAGAGGTCGCTCACCTCATAGGCCGCCTTGGCCGCGTCGAGCACCTGAAAGAACACCACGCCATCCGTGGAGATCATGGCGTTGTCCTTGGTGATGATCTCCTGTCCCGGGATATCGATCACCTGCTCCATCATGTTCACCCGGCGGCCCACGCGATAGAAGAAGGCCGGGTAGAGGTTGAACCCCGGCTTCGCGACCGCGGTGAAACGACCGAAATGTTCGATCGTATATTCATAGCCTTGCCGTACGATCTTGATGCTGGAGAAGAGGTAGAGCAGCACCAGCAGCATGCCGATGAAGAAGGCGCCTACGGTCAGTTCCATCGTCACTCCCCAAGAAATCTTGCCGGGCCTCGCAAAGCCGGCGTGATGCTAGCATAGAGCGGTCATGAGCACAGTCCATTACATCGCCCCGCGCACTGCGCTGTTTCTGCCCGCGTCGAACCCACGCGCGATCGAGAAGGCGCGGGGGCTGGCGGCGGATATGATCATCCTCGACCTCGAGGATGCGGTGAAGGCCGAGGACAAGGACGCAGCCCGGGATGCGGCGCGGGCGACGAAGGGGTTTGGCGATCGCCTCTTCGGCATCCGCGTCAATGCCGAGGACAGCGCGCACTGGAAGGACGACCTGACGGCTGTCAGGGAATCCGCCGCCACCCATGTGATCGTGCCCAAGGTCGAGCGGCCCGAGACGATCGCCTATGCCGTGCTTCACGCCGGCCGGCCGGTCCTCGCGATGATCGAGACGGCTGCGGGGGTGATGAATGTCGGATCGATCGCCGGCGCGAGCGGGCAGGGATTGGCTGGGCTGATCGCGGGCACCAACGATCTTGCCGCGTCGCTCAGGCTCCCGCCCGCCGCGGGCCGCGCGCAGATGCAGCTCGCGCTCCAGTCGATCGTGATGGCGGCGCGTGCGCACGAAATCTGGGCGTTCGACGGCGTGTTCAACAAGCTCGACGATCCTGACGGGCTGGCCGCCGAGGCCGCCGAGGGCCGGCTGCTCGGCTTCGACGGCAAGAGCCTGATCCACCCCAACCAGATCGACATCGGCCGCGCTGCGTTCGACCCGGCTCCGGCAGAGCTCGACGATGCCCGCGCGCTGATCGCGGCGGCGGGCGGTGGCGCCGAGCGCTACAAGGATCGCATGATCGAGGCCATGCATGTCGAGCAGGCAAGGCTGCTGCTGGCGCGGGCGGGTACGTGAAGCACTATCTGTTCGTCTGTAGTCAGAACCGATTACGAAGCCCGACTGCCGAGCATATCTTCGCGAACCGTAACGGAATCGAGGTCAGCTCGGCCGGCACAAATCACGATGCCGAGAATCCGCTCACACCCGAACTGGTTGAATGGGCCGATACGATCTTTGTGATGGAGCGTGCGCACCGCAACAAGCTCCAGAAGCATTTCCGGCGCTATCTCAACGGTAAGCGTATCGTCTGTCTGGATATTCCGGATGACTATGCGTTCATGGATCCGGATCTCGTCAGGCTGCTCGAAGCGCGGCTGGCGCGCTACATGCCGGCGGTCCTCGATTCCCGACAGACACCCCCCTAGCGCATAGCGGTAACCACGGTTACATGGGCCGCCAACTTCCGACTCAGGACATTGGCAAACGCATGGATATCCCCCTCGGCCTCACCTTCGACGACGTCCTTCTCTATCCGGGCGAATCCGAAGTTCTGCCGAGCATGGCGGACACCCGCACCCATGTGACGCGCGACATCGCGCTCAACATTCCGATCCTCTCCTCGGCAATGGATACCGTCACCGAGGCCGATATGGCGATCGTCATGGCGCAGCTTGGCGGCATGGGCGTGCTTCACCGTAACCTCACGATCGAGGAACAGGTCGAGGCGGTGCGGATCGTCAAGCGCTTCGAGAGCGGCATGGTGGTGAATCCGATCACGATCCGCGCCACTGGCACACTGGCCGAAGCGCAGGCGCTGATGGCGCGACACAAGATCAGCGGCATCCCGGTGACCGAAGCGGACGGCAAGCTGGTCGGCATCCTCACCAACCGCGACGTGCGCTTCGCCGAGAACCCGAAACAGCCCGTCAGCGAGCTGATGACGCATGAGAACCTTGCTACCGTGGCTGCGGGCGTCGGGCAGGATGAGGCACGCCGCCTGCTCCATGCCCGTCGGATCGAAAAGCTGCTGGTGGTCGACGACGCCTATCGCTGCGTCGGCCTGATCACGGTCAAGGATATCGAGAAGGCCGTCACCTATCCCGACGCGACCAAGGACATCTCCGGGCGTCTGTGCGTCGCCGCGGCGACGACGGTCGGCGACAAGGGCTATGAGCGGACCGAGGCATTGATTGATGCTGAGGTCGACCTGATCGTGATCGATACCGCGCACGGCCATAACAAGGACGTCGCGCGCGCGGTCGAGCGGGTGAAGAAACTGTCCAACCGCGTCCAGGTCGTCGCCGGCAACGTCGCGACGGGCGAGGCGACCAAGGCGCTGATCGGCGCGGGTGCCGATGGCGTGAAGGTCGGCATCGGCCCGGGATCGATCTGCACCACGCGCGTCGTCGCGGGTGTCGGCGTGCCGCAGCTCACCGCCGTGATGGACAGCGCCAACGAAGCCGCCAAGTCGGGCGTGCCGGTGATCGCAGATGGCGGCCTGCGCACCTCGGGCGATCTCGCCAAGGCGCTGGCGGCGGGTGCGTCGACCTGCATGGTCGGCTCGCTGCTCGCGGGTACCGAGGAAGCGCCGGGCGAGACGTTCCTGTATCAGGGCCGCGCCTACAAGTCGTACCGCGGCATGGGCAGCGTCGGCGCAATGGGCCGCGGTTCGGCCGACCGCTATTTCCAGGGCGACATCAAGGACCAGCTCAAGCTCGTTCCCGAAGGGATCGAGGGGCAGGTCGCCTTCAAGGGGCCGGCCAAGGACGTGATCCATCAGCTTGTCGGCGGCATCAAGGCGGCGATGGGCTATACCGGCTCGGCGACGATCCCGGACCTGCAGAAGAAGGGCCGCTTCGTCCGCATCACCGGCGCCGGTCTGCGTGAA
>CAYOXO010000274.1:0-3365 GCA_964407945.1 uncultured Stakelama sp. | reverse complement strand
TCAGCTTGCCCTTGGCGTGCTGCGCGTCGATGCGCTTCTGCCCGCCGCCCAGCCGTGCCGCGGCACGCCGCCGCTCAAGTTCCTCGATCGTCGAAGACATGCATGCAACTCCTTGGCTCGCGTCCCTGCACAGGACACGCCGCCCCATGCAAATGCAATGTTGCGAAGTTGCATCGTTCATATCTGCGGATATTGTGGAGTCATGGATCAGCCCCGCCGCCGCCTCTTCGCCGGAACCCGTGTTCGCGACCTGCGCAAGCAGCTTGGCCTGCCCCAGGCGGCGATGGCCGCGCGGCTCGGCGTGTCGGTCAGCTACCTGTCGCAGATCGAGAACGAGGAACGCCCGCTCACCCCGCCGGTGCTGATCGCGCTCACCCGCGAATTCCCGCAGGCCTGGGGCGATATCGGCGCAGATCATGGCGTCGGCGATCTCGTCCGCGCGATCGAGGCGGGAATGGATTCGAGCATCCCGGCGGCAATGATCGATGAAACCGCGGTCCAGCGCGGGGTCGAGAAGCATCCCGCCCTCACCCACCGCATGGTCGCGCTGCACGAGGCGTGGCGCCGCAGCCAGGCACAGCTGCGCGTGCTTGACGACAAGGTCGAGAGCGGTGGCGGCGCGGCCGGCTCGCTCCCCTGGGAAGAAGTGCGCGACTGGTTCCAGGCTGAGGGCAATTACATCGACGCGCTCGACCGTGCCGCCGAGACGCTGGTCGAGGAACTCGACGACCCGCGCGGGATCGAGGCGCGTCTGCGCGCCTGGCACGGCGTGAAGATCGAAGAAGCGCGCGACGACGACACCCGGCTGTCGCGCTTCGCCGCCGACAGCCGCCGACTCGTCATCAGCGGCGTGCTCCCGCCCGAAAGCCGAGCCTTCCTGCTCGCCCACCGGCTCGCCGTGCTCGAATTCGGCAACGAAATGCGCGCGGTGAGCGAGGGCAGCGGCCTCACTTCCCCCGCCGCGCGCGAGTTGCTGTCGCTCGGCCTTGCCAACTATGCCGCCGGCGCACTGTTGATGCCGTATAGCCGCTTCCGCGATGCCGCGCGCGCGGTGCGCCACGATATCGACCGGCTGCGCCAGCGCTTCGGCACCAGCTTCGAACAGACCTGCCACCGCCTCTCAACGCTCCAGCGGCCGGGCGCGCAGGGCATCCCCTTCTTCTTCTGCCGTGTCGACATGGCGGGCAACATCACCAAGCGCCATTCCGCCACCCGGCTGGAATTCGCGCGGTTCGGTGGCGCCTGTCCGCTCTGGGTGGTGCATGAGGCGGTGGCGATCCCTGATCGCGTCCTCGTCCAGCTGGCTGAGATGCCCGACGGCGCGCGCTACGTCTCGATGGCCAAGGGGCTGGTCAAGCCGTCGGCGAGCTATGCCCGCCCGCCGCGCCGCTACGCTGTCGCTTTGGGGTGCGAGGAGATTCACGCCCCCGACTTCGTCTATGCAGACGGCCTTCGCACCGGCGGTATCGCCACCCCGATCGGCACCAGCTGCCGCATCTGCCCGCGTCCCGATTGCGACCAGCGCGCCTTTCCCCCGGCCGCGACCGAGATCCGCATCGACCCGGATGTCCGCGCGCCGGTGCCGTACGCGTTCTAGCCCGCTCCGACTTCGGAACGACGCATGACGATCCACATTTTCGTCACCCCGGCACAGGGCCGGGGTGACGGAAAAGAGACTCCGGTTCTCGCTCGTCCCAGCCTCGCGTCGGACATTCCTGTCGCGCGCCGGCGCGCAATCCGCTCGACGCGGCGATTCCGGTTCGGCACAACCATGGTCCTGAGCCTCAACCGGAAGGAACTCCCCCTATGGCGGACACGGACTCGGTGTTGGTACGGTATTCGCACGGCGCAATCCTGCTTCACTGGCTGATCGCGGCGTTGCTGATCTTCAATCTCACCTACGGCTTGGCGCACGACAGCCTGCCGCGCGAGTGGCGGATCATGCCGATCCACAAGGCGATCGGCATCACCGTGCTGGTCCTGACACTGGCCCGGATCGGCTGGCGGCTCACCCATCCCGCGCCGCGCCTGCCGGCGCACCTGGCGGGCTGGGAACGGACTGCCGCCCATGTCTCGCACTTCCTGCTCTATGCCTTCATGCTGGCGATCCCGCTTTCGGGCTGGGCGATGTCCTCAGGGCCCGCCCCCCGGCCGCTGACCTGGTTCGGGCTGTTCGACATTCCCTATCTGCCGGTGTCGGAGGCAATGTCCGATTTCGGGCACGAGGCGCACGAAATCCTCGGCTATGCCGCGATCGCATTGCTGCTCGTCCATATCGGGGCGGCGTTCCGCCACCATTATCTGATCCGCGACGAGGTGATGGCGCGGATGACACCCGGAGTACGGGTGCCCGCCCCACGCGGCTGACGGTCAAAGGGTCCGGCGAGCGGCGCTCGCCGGACCTTATTCCTCGCCCATCCGCAGCGCGGCGATGAAGGCTTCCTGCGGGATGCTGACCGAGCCGTACTCGCGCATCTTCGCCTTGCCCTTCTTCTGCTTCTCCAGAAGCTTGCGCTTGCGAGTGGCGTCGCCGCCATAGCATTTCGCGGTCACGTCCTTGCGCATCGCGCTGATCGTCTCGCGCGCGATCACCTTGCCGCCGATCGCCGCCTGGATCGGAATCTTGAACAGGTGGCGCGGGATCAGTTCCTTGAGCCGCTCGACCATGCCGCGACCGCGCACTTCGGCGGTGGCGCGGTGGACGATCATGCTCAGCGCATCGACCGGCTCCTCGTTGACGAGAATGCCCATCTTGACGAGGTCGCCTTCGCGATAGCCGATCTGCTCGTAATCGAAGCTGGCATAGCCCTTCGAAAGCGACTTCAGCCGGTCGTAGAAGTCGAACACCACTTCGTTGAGCGGCAGTTCGTAGGTCACCTGCGCGCGCCCGCCGACATAGGTCAGGTTCTTCTGGATGCCGCGGCGATCCTGACACAGCTTCAGGATCGAGCCGAGATACTCGTCCGGCACATAGATTACCGCCTGGATCCACGGTTCCGCGATGCTCTCGATCTTGTTCGGCTCGGGCATGTCGGCCGGGTTGTGCAGCTCGATATGCCCGCCGCCATGCGTCAGCTCGATCTGGTACACCACCGACGGCGCGGTGGTGATCAGGTCGAGATCATATTCGCGCATCAGCCGCTCCTGGATGATCTCCAGGTGCAGCAGGCCGAGGAAGCCGCAGCGGAAGCCGAAGCCCAAGGCCGCCGACGTCTCCATCTCGAACGAGAAGCTGGCGTCGTTGAGCCGCAGCTTCGAAATGCTCTCGCGCAGCTTCTCGAAGTCGTTGGCATCGACCGGGAACAGGCCACAGAACACCACCGGCTGGACTTCCTTGAAGCCCGGCAGCGGCTCGGCGGCGGGCT
>CAYOXO010000273.1:0-3368 GCA_964407945.1 uncultured Stakelama sp. | reverse complement strand
CCCCGGGGCGCCGCCGTGGGGGGGTGGGGGTAAAACCACCCCCCCCGCCCCCGCCCGGGGGGGGACGGCTGGGTCGCGCTCGAGCGCGAGACCGGCGAAGTGACCACCGAGAGCACCAGCCGCGGCTGGATCGCCTGGCTCAACGACCTCCACAAGGGCCGCAACGCCGGCACCGTGTGGAAATGGTTCATCGACATCTTCGTCGTGGCCTGCGTGATTTTCTCGCTCACCGGCCTCATCCTGCTCCAGCTCCATGCCCGCCATCGGCCCAGCACCTGGCCGCTGGTCGCCGCGGGCCTGATCATTCCCGCCGTCCTGGCCATCTATTTCATCCACTAGGGGAACGCCGTCATGCAGCTTCGCATCACCGGATTGACCGCCACCGCGATCGGCGCGGGCCTGTTCGCGCCAGGCATGGCAGCGGCGCAGACGCTCGACGTCAGCCTCACCATCCCGCGCCTCAGCGTCGCCGAATATCACCGGCCCTATGTTGCGATCTGGATCGAGAAGGAGGGCACACCCGCCAAGACGCTCGCGGTCTTCTACGACGACGACATGAAGGCGAATGAGGGCACCAAATGGCTGCGCGACATCCGCCAGTGGTGGCGCGTCTCGGGCCGCACGATGAAGTTCCCGGCTGCGGGCGTTACCGGCGCGACCAAGGCGCCCGGCACGCATAAGCTCAGCTTCAAGCCGCAACTCGCCCCCGGCAACTACACTTTGGTCGTGGAAGCCGCCCGCGAAGTCGGCGGGCGCGAGCTGCTCCGTCTGCCCTTCTCGCTGCCCAAGGGCGGCACCGCCCGCGCCGCCGGCACGTCCGAGCTGGGCGCTGTCACGTTGACCGTCAAGCGCTGAACAGGGGAATTCAGATGATTAAGCTCCGTCATGTCCTGATCGCCGCCGCCGGCATCGCGATCACCATTCCCGCCGCCGTCCAGGCGCACCGCCAGTGGATGCTCCCGTCGATGACCGTCGTCTCGGGCGAGGGCGACGATGTCTGGGTCACGGTCGATGCCGCGGTCTCCAACGACCTCTTCTATTTCGAACATCAGCCGATGCGCGCCGATGTCAGCGTGCTGCTGCCCGACGGCACGCCGGGTGAGGTCAAGAACAAGGCCACCGGCCGCTATCGCACCACCTTCGACGTGCAGATCGGCAAGCGCGGCACCTACAAGATCTTCTACGCGATCGACGGCGTCATGGGCACGTACAAGCTCAATGGCGAGGAGAAGCGCCTGCCGCGCGGCACCACCACCGCCAACCTTGCCGCGGCCATCCCGGCCGGCGCGACCGACGTGAAGACCACCGAAAGCAGCAACCGCAACGAGATCTTCGTGACCGCGGGCGAGCCGACCTCCACCGTGTTCAAGCCGACCGGCAAGGGCATCGAGCTGGTCCCGGTCACCCACCCCAACGACCTGGTTTCAGGCGAGCCCGCGACCTTCCAGTTCCTGCTCGATGGCAAGCCCGCCGCGGGCTTGCCCGTCACCGTCATCCCGGGCGGTATCCGCTACCGCAACCAGCTCAACCAACAGGACCTCAAGACCGGCGCCGACGGCAGGGTCACGGTCAAGTGGGGCGAGCCGGGCATGTACTGGATCAACGTCACCACCCCGCGCCCCGCCGGTGCCGAGGAGGGCGCCCCGCCCGCACCTGGCAGCCCCACCCCCACTAGGCGTGCCAGCTATGTGACGACGCTTGAGGTGATGGCACCCTGACCCGCGAACCCCGGATCATCATCCCGAACGAGATTTCGCCCGCTGCCTTTTACAGGCGGCGGGCGAATGCCGTTGTGGAGACGTTCGGCGGCGAGACGATGGGCACGACCTGGTCGGCAAAGATCGTCGCCCCGCCCCCCAGCGTGCAGGCGCAGATCGAGGGCGTGCTCGCCACCATCATCGCCCAGATGAGCCATTGGGAGCCGACCTCACAGCTCAGCCGCATTAACAACTCCCCGCCTGGCATCTGGCACCGCATCGGCCCTGAATTCGCGCAGGTGATGGAAATCGCCCTCGACATCGCAAAGCGCTCGGGCGGCGCCTTCGACCCTGCTATGGGGGTGGCCGTCGACCTCTGGGGCTTCGGTCCGCCCGGCCCTCGCGAGGGCCTGCCGACCGAAGCCGAGATCGAAGCCGCCCGCGCTTTGTGCGGTTACGACGCGATCGACTTCGATCCCCTGCTCCTGCGCCTCCGCCTCACCCGCCCCGTCCGGCTCGACCTCTCGGGTATCGCCAAAGGCTATGCCGTCGATGCCGTCGCCGCCCGGCTGAAGGCCATGGGCTGCCTCGACTTCCTCGTCGAGATTGGCGGTGAGCTGGTCGGTGAAGGCATCCAGCCCGACGGCCAGCCCTGGTGGGTCGATGTCGAGGTACCACCGGGCGTGGACGCCGCCCCGCTGCGGATCGCGCTGCATGGAATGGCGGTAGCCACCTCAGGTGACTACCGCCGTAACTTCACAGTGGACAATTCGATCTACGCCCACACCCTCGACCCGCGTACGGGCCGCCCCGAGACCAATCAGGTTGCCAGCGTAACCGTCTTTCAGCGCAACTGCGCCCAGACTGATGCTTGGGCGAGTGCGTTGACAGTGTTGACGCCGGATGAAGGGATGGCGTTAGCCCAGCACCAAGGACTGGCTGTACATATGATGACGAGGACAAAGAATGAAGCCGGGAACCGATACCCCCGGGCTCTCCCAACCCGCTCCAAGCACAACCGCCCTTGGTGAATCAGCTTCCGTTTGATCTAACCATCAATTTCATCAATATTAGAATAAAAGGCAAGAATACTAATCCACAAGCAAATACCCAAATCAATATTGATAGCACATCATAGTCAGGAGGTCCGGAAAATGCATTCGACACTCCACCAGCCATTCCGATTCCTATCACAATAATAACAAGTGAAATAATCGACCACCCAAATAAGAGTGAAAATGGTAACTTTAAAAGATTCATTTCCTTGCTCCTCGTTGAGCCGCTCTGTACGCCTTCCCGCCAGCGATTTCCAATGCGATGAAATAAATCACTGCTATAGAAGAACATCCGGGGCCACCAGACCCACCGGTTCTCATTGAACAGAGCTGGGTCATGTTCTGCGCCAGTTCATAGTCGCATTGCCGCTTGGAGGCACCAGGCGTTCCGTAGCAATTATCGTGCACCCGACATGCTTCAGCCCAAATCCCATCTGGCACCCATTCACTCCCTTGTGACCCGCACCAATCCGTGGGCGTTTTGGGTGGTGCTGGTGGTGACGGAGGCGGCACTTTCGGATCACCGCACGGAATGGTGCCCTTCGAGCAATCGACAGGCCGTGCTGGACGGCTTCTTTCTGGCTGAGGTCGACCAACGCCAGTGTCTGGGATGATA
>CAYOXO010000272.1:0-3399 GCA_964407945.1 uncultured Stakelama sp. | reverse complement strand
CCGCAACCAAAATAAAAACCCCGTCGCGACAGCGGCGGGGTTTGTTCGTTCGGGCCAAGTATCCCACGCCGACAAAATCGATCACTTGGCATCGCAGGTTCAAATCAGGGGCCATGAACCCTGCAACCATACTCGCATCCAGAAGCGCGTCGCCGGCCAGCCAGGCCGACGCCGACAGTCGTGATCTCCATGGGATGGCTCCAAGCGCGTCCGGCGCGACGGCGTTTCTGTGGCGCTGCAATGCTGAGAGCAGGGGGCAGCCGCCCCTCTGCTTTGGGGCGGCTCAGTCTGGCGATAGGCCAGCACAGCTGGAAGGTGGCCCATAGCTGACTCTCGGAAGGTCCGCTCTCGGGCATGTCAGTTGAGACTGCGGCGGCTTACTTCGACTGGCTGATATAGACCTCGCCTGCAAACAGGCGGCGCGCTGTACGATAGACACAAGCGCTCCGCGCATGAGCCCGTCCATCTACGACAGCGACATCGGCATCGACCGTGATCGTGCCGGAGGGGTGCCCGATCCGGATCGCGGCTCCGCCGCCGTCCCCCACGATGCGGTTGGCTACCGTGCCGGGGGTGCGGGCGGCGACCGCAAGGCAGAGCGCGCCGGTCAGCGGGATCGCATTGTGCGGCTGCCCCACCGAGATCGCCCGCGCCATCAGGTCGGTCTCATCGGCCTGCAGGACGCGCTCAGACAGGGTCGGCGACGGCCCGGGCGCCGAGAGCATCGCGACTTTGGGCAGGCTGATGATCGCGGCCGCCTCCTCCAGCGTCGCGGCGAGCCCCATCAGCACGGAAGCGCGCAGTCGGATCTGCTCGAGCCGGTCCTGCAGCACGGTATTGGCGGCAATGGTCTTAGGCAGTTCGGTTCCGCTTGCGCCGAGCGCTTCCGCCAGCACGAACACGAACGGATTGGCGGCATCGACGATGCTGGCCTCGACGACGCCGAAGCCCGGCACCTCGATCAGGTCGATGGCCCGGCCTGTCGGCAGCAGGCGGCCAGTCTTGGCGCCGCCCGGCTCCAGGAAGTCCAGCCGGATCGGGGCTGCAAGGCCCGCGACGCCGTCGAGCTCGAAATCGCCGCCGACCTCTGTCTCGCCATCGCGCACCTGGACATGCGCGGCGATGATCTTGCCCGTATTGGTGTTGTAGATGCGGACGATCGTCTCGCCGTCCGGCGGGCGCGCCACCAGCCCCTCGTCGATCGCGAACGGCCCCATCGCCGACGACATGTTCCCGCAATTGCCGGCATAGTCGACGGTCCGATCGGTCACCGAGACCTGGGCGAAGGTGTAGTCGATATCGGCGCCGGGCACGCTGGCCGGGCCGACGACGCAGATCTTGGACAGCGACGAGACGCCCCCGCCCATGCCGTCGAGCTGGCGCACATATGGGTCGGGCGAGCCCATCGCTGCCAGGAAGATGTCGTCCCATTCGGCGCGCGCCGGCAGGTCGCGGGCGTGGAAGACCAGCCCTTTCGAGGTGCCGCCGCGCATGAACACGGCCTTGAGACGCTTCTGACCCACCACCGCTCCTCGGCTTCCGCTCGCCCCTGATCTTTGGGGCTTGACCGAGCATGGGAAGCGGTGTGAAAACTGTCAACACTGAAAACTGTCAACAGTCTACAACGTGAACCTTTCGGCTCCTCTCTCTCCGCATCCTTCGCTCAGCGATCAGGCGTTCGACGCGCTGGTCGAAGCGATCTCGCGCGGCGCCATCGCCCCGGGGGAACGGATCAAGGAGGCGCAGATCGCCCGCACGCTGCGGATCAGCCGTGGCCCGCTTCGCGAGGCACTACGCCGGCTGGAAAGCCACCGGCTGGTCGAGCGCCGTCAGCATCTCGGCGCCTTCGTCACCTCGCTCTCGCTCGAAGATCTCGACGACCTGTTCCGAATGCGTGAGGCGCTCGAAGGCGCCGCTTGCGGCCTCGCCGCGACGCGGATCAGCGACGCGACCCTGGCCGATCTCAGCGCCATGCTCGATGCCCATGCCGGCACGATCACGCGCGACGGCCAATATCCCCGCATGTCATCGGACGACGATTTTCATTTCCGTATCATCCGCGAGAGCGGCAGCAAGCGATTGTTCCACGCGCTCTGCCAGGAACTCTACTTGCAGGTCCAGCTCTACCGGCACCGCTCCTCTTCCCGCCCCGGCCGCTCCGAGATGGCGATGAAGGAGCATCGCGACATCGTCGCCGCCCTGCAGACGCGCGATCCGCGCAAGGCCGAGGAGGCCATGCGCGTCCACATTTCCAATGCCCGCAGGAACCTGCTCTGGGCAGCCCCCGAAGCGGCCAGACCCGCCATCGAACTGGGATCATTGACGTGAGCAAGACTGCAGGACGCCGCCTGAGGCAGATCGTCGACGCGCGCGCCGGCACGCTCATCCCCGGAGCGGCCAACGCCCTCGCCGCCCGCATCATCGAGGATCTCGGCTTCGAGATCGCCTATGTCAGCGGCGCGGGCGTGACCAACACCTATTTCGGCGCGCCCGATCTCGGCTTCATGGGCCTGGCCGACATTGCCAACCATACCGCCGCGATCCGCGACGCGGTCGAGCTGCCGCTGATCGTCGACGCCGATACCGGCTTCGGCAACGCTCTGAACGTCCGCCAGGCCGTGCGTACGCTGGAGCGGGCCGGCGCCAATGCGATCCAGCTCGAAGACCAGGTCATGCCGAAGCGCTGCGGCCATTTCTCGGGCAAGGCCGTGGTCGAGACCGCCGAGATGACCGGCAAGATCAAGGCGGCGGTCGACGCCCGCCATGACGCCGATTTCCTGATCATGGCCCGCACCGACAGCCGCGCCGTCCACGGCTTCGAGGCGGCGGTCGAGCGCGGCCACGCTTTCCGCGAGGCCGGGGCCGACATCATCTTCATCGAAGCGCCGGAAAGCGTCGAGGAGCTGCGGGCCCTGCCGCAGGCGATCAACGCGCCGCAACTGGTCAATCTCGTCGTCGGCGGCAAGACCCCGATCCTGCCGACCAGCGAGTTCGCGGCGATGGGCTTCTCATTGGTGCTCTACGCCAATGTCGCCCTGCAGAGCGCGATCCTCGGCATGACCACCGCCCTCTCCGCCCTGAAGCAAGGCCGCGATGTCGGCGAGACGAGCGGCCTCGTCGCCAGCTTCGCCGAGCGCCAGCGGCTGGTGCGTAAGCCGCTCTTCGACGCGCTGGAGAAGACCTACGCCGGCTCGTGAGTACAGGCCGCACAAGACAGCACCAAAGACAAGAATGACAGGGAGGTTCAGCGGCATGGTACAGGACGTCTTCAACGTCCGCCGCACGTTCGAGGCGGGGCCGGGGCGCAAGAGCACATTCTATTCGCTGCCGGCATTCGCCGCGCAGGGTTATCCCGCGCTGTCGCGCCTGCCCGTCTCGATCCGCATCCTCATCGAATCC
>CAYOXO010000271.1:0-3455 GCA_964407945.1 uncultured Stakelama sp. | reverse complement strand
GTCAAAGATAGCTACGAATTGCGAGCGAGATCCTGAGAAAACGCCCACAAATCGTAAGCCACCTAAACCTGAATGAAGCAGCTGTCGTACTACGCGACCGCACCATCAAGAATTCTACTTCGTCACCACGATCCAGTCGTCGACCTTCTTCTCCAGCACGGGCATCGGCAGCGCACCGGTGTCGAGCACCGTGGCGTGGAAGGCGCGCGGGTCGAATTTGGCCCCGAGTGCCGCCCTGGCCTTCGCCTTTGCCTTGAGGATCGTCAGCTGGCCGACCTTGTACGCCAGCGCCTGCCCCGGCATTGCGATATAGCGCTCGACCTCGGCGATCGCGTCGGTCTTGGGCATCGGCGAGTTGGCGAGCATATAGTCGATCGCCTGCTCGCGGCTCCAGCCCTTGGCATGCAGGCCACTATCGACCACCAGCCGCATCGCGCGCAGCATTTCGTCGCTCAGGCCGCCCATCCGCTGATACGGCTCAACCGCGACGTCGAGCTCCTTGTAGAGTGTCTCGGCGTAGAGCGCCCAACCCTCGACGAAAGCGGTGTTGCCGCCGAAGCGCATGAAGGCGGGAAGCTTGTCGTTCTCCTGCGCCAGGCTGATCTGGAAGTGATGCCCCGGCACGGCCTCGTGCAGGTACAGCGTCTCCATGCCCCAGGTATAGCGCGCGGGCAGGTCGTGGGTGTTGTAGAAGAACACACCGGGCCGCGACCCGTCGGGCGTGCCCTGAACATAGCTGCCGGCTGCATCGCCTTCGGCGCGATAATCGGGCACGGGGCGGATTTCGAGCGGGGTCTTGGGGATCAGCGAGAATTGCTCGCGCACGCGCAGGTCCACCCGCTTGCCGATCGCCTCATAGCCCTCGCGCAGCGCTTCGGCGCTCTTGGGCTGGAAGCGCGTGTCGGTGCGCAGGAAGGTGAAGAATTCGGGTAGCGTGCCGGAGAAGCCGACCGCCTTCTTCTGCGCCTCCATCTCGCCCAGGATGCGCTTGACCTCGGACAGGCCCAGATTGTGGACATAGTCCGCGGTCAGCGGCAGCGTCGTGTTGCTCTCGATCGCGTAATTGTACACCGCTGCGCCGCCAGGCAGTGCCGAGGTGCCGACGCTGTCGCGCGCGGCCGGGAGGTACTCGTTGGCCAGGAAATCGCGCATCTTCTTGTGCGCCGGGATGATCACGTCCCTGATCTGCGCCGCATAGGCTGCGCGCAACCGCGTCTGATCGACTTCGCTGACGCCGTCGGGGAACTTCTTGACCGGCGCGTAGAAGACAGACTCCTCGACGCCCTGTGCGATCAGCTTGTCGAACTGCCCGATCATGTTGCGCACGACCAGCTTGGGTTGGACAATCTTGCGCTTGATGCCCTCACGGAACAGTCCGATCACCCGAACATAGGTCGCCGCATATTCCAGGTTGCGCTTGAGGTTGTTGTCATAGTCGACAACCGTCTTGAACGGCGCCGCCCCCTGCCCCGACGCAAAGTCGGGGTAGAAGGTCTGGAAGCCGGTAAAATGGTCCATGGGCAGATATTTGCTGACGTTCATGATCGCAGGCGCGAAGCCCTTGAGGCCGCGTTCCTGATCCACCTTGAACACATCATAGGCGATCTTGTTGACCGTGCTGAGCTTGTTGCGATCGATGCCCTTGAGCGCCGCGAGATCCCGCTCGATCGCGGCCTTCTCCGCTGCGGTATAGGCGTCGGTGTAATAATTGCCGAGCCGGTCGGCGTAGCGCATGTCGCCGCGGAAGATCGCCATCAGCGGCTGGCGCTTCAGCATCGCTTCATCGCTGGCATGGAACAACGCCCTGAGCCTGGCGTCCTCCGCAGTTTCGCCCGGCTGGGCGGCGGGAGCCTGCTGCGCGAGCGCGGGGGCGGAGAGAACGGCGCTGCCGGCAAGCAGGCCGGCGAGCATCAGGCGGGCATAGCGCATAATCAAGAAGTCCCCCGAACAGGTGTGATAGCAAACCGCTACACCCGCCCCATTCAGCCCGCAAGGCTGCCCCGCAATCGCGCAGAATCCGGCGACATCTGCCCAATTATCGGGCAGCGCCGAAAGCGCGGCTATGGTCGCCCCACCGAATCCTTCGGCGGGGAATTCTGGCACGCCTCGTGCAACCCGCGCGGCAAGGGGCGTTTCGCTTGATCCCATTCCCTGCCTTCGCCAAGCATCGGCGCGGGACCAGGCGGAGTCGGGGCAAGACAGAACAAGCCCCGCTTGAAACGAAGGAATGACAGGCCGTGAAAAAGATCGAAGCCATCATCAAGCCGTTCAAGCTGGATGAGGTGAAGGAAGCGCTCCACGAGGTTGGGGTTTCCGGCATCACCGTGACCGAAGCCAAGGGGTTCGGGCGCCAGAAGGGCCACACCGAGCTCTATCGCGGCGCCGAATATGTCGTCGACTTCCTGCCCAAGGTGAAGCTGGAGGTCGTGGTTGAGGACGCGCTCACCGATCGCGTGGTCGAGGCGATCGCCACCGCGGCGCAGACCGGCCGCATCGGCGACGGCAAGATCTTCGTCACCGCCATCGAAACCGCACTGCGCATCCGCACCGGGGAACGCGACGACAACGCAATCTGACCTGCGTCATCCAGACGTGACGCACCACAATTATCTTCAAGAGACTTGAGTAAGAAAGGGGCTTGGTTCCAATGGCTAACACCGCCGCCGACATTCTGAAGATGGTGAAGGATCAGGAGATCGAGTGGATCGACCTGCGCTTCACCGACCCCAAGGGCAAGTGGCAGCATCTGACCATGGTCGCCAGCATCCTGGGTGAGGACGAACTGACCGACGGCCTGATGTTCGACGGTTCGTCGATCGAGGGCTGGAAGGCGATCAACGAGTCGGACATGATCCTGAAGCCGGATCTGGATGCCGTCTGGGCCGATCCGTTCAGCGCCACCCCGATGCTGATTCTGGTGTGCGACATCGTCGAGCCATCGACCGGCGAGCTCTATACCCGCGATCCACGCTCGACCGCCAAGCGTTCGGAGGCCTATCTCCAGTCGCTCGGCATTGGCGACACCGTCTATGTCGGCCCGGAAGCCGAATTCTTCATGTTCGACGATGTCCGCTTCGAGAACACCTATTCCTCCTCTTACTACCAGCTCGACGATATCGAACTGCCGGGCAATTCGTCCAAACAGTATGAGAGCGGCAATATGGGCCACCGCCCGCGCGCCAAGGGCGGCTACTTCCCCGTCGCGCCGGTCGACAGCGCCATCGACATCCGCGGCGAAATGGTCTCGACCATGCTCGAAATGGGCCTGCCCTGCGACAAGCACCACCATGAAGTCGCGGCCGCCCAGCACGAACTCGGCCTCACCTATGGCAAGCTGGTCGAAACCGCCGACCGCATGCAGGTCTACAAGTATGTCGTGCACATGGTCGCCCACGCCTATGGCAAGACCGCGACCTTCATGCCCAAGCCGATCGCCAAGGATAACGGCAGCGGCA
>CAYOXO010000270.1:0-3478 GCA_964407945.1 uncultured Stakelama sp. | reverse complement strand
TTCAGCATCATCACCAACCTGTTGCACCATGGCCTGTCCATCGTCGGTCTCGACTATGGCTATGCCGCGCAGATGGGTGTGGACGAGGTCAAGGGCGGTAGCCCCTATGGCGCGACCACCATCGCCGATGGCGACGGCAGCCGCCAGCCGAGCGAAGCCGACCTGAACGGCGCCCGTTACCAGGGCAAGCGTATCGCCGAGACCGCGGCGAAGCTGTTCGCGTGAGGTAGCGATGACCACTCAGCCAGCCCTGTTCGTATCGCACGGCTCGCCGATGATCATGTTCGAGCCCAGCCCGGCGCGGGAGTTCCTCGCCGGGCTGGCCGGGCAGGTCGAGCGGCCCGACGCGATCGTGATGGTCTCTGCCCATCACGACATGGCTGAGGCGGTGGTGACGTCGGTCGAGGCGCCGGCAACGATCCACGATTTCGGCGGCTTTCCGCAGAAATTGTTCGATCTGCGCTATCCCGCGAAGGGTGATCCAAAGCTGGCCGAAGAGGTTGCGGCGCTGGTTGCGGATGCGGGGATTCCCGTGTTCCTCGATCCGAAACGCGGACTCGATCATGGCGCCTGGGTGCCGTTGATGCTGGCGTGGCCCGACGCCGAAGTGCCGGTTGTGCAACTGTCGATCAGCAGCACCCACGCCCCCGAATGGCATTATCGCGTGGGACAGGCGCTGGCACCGCTGCGCGAACGCAACATCCTGATCATCGGATCGGGCAGCCTGACGCACAATCTGCGTGCGGTCTTTGCCGAGGGGCGCGGCCATGACGCGGCGGTTCCGGACTGGGCGGCAGCCTTTGCCGACTGGATGAAGGAACGGATCGACGCGGGCGACACCGAGGCGGTGCTGAACGCGGTCGAGCGCGCGCCGTTCGGGCAGAGGAACCACCCGACAATGGATCATATCCTGCCGCTGTTCACCGCGATGGGCGCGGGCGGGACCGGCGGCGAGCGGCTGCATCACAGCTATACCTATGGCGTTCTGGCGATGGATGCTTACCGTTTCGGGTAGCAAACTTCCCTCCGAATTCACCAATTCGCAAGTACGCGTCACTAGCTGTCCCACCGTGGCGTAATTCACGCGGGAGCTGGCGAGTGATCGGTGCGAAGATGCGTCCGCGACGCAAGTTGCGGAGCGAGGGAAGTTCGGCCTCGCACCAGACACAACGCCAGCTCCTTGCTTCGGTCGAGGGACTGCGGACCAACTGGTTCTGGTCCACCGATCGCGAGGGACACCTCACCTATGTCAGCGAGTGGGTGGCGGAGGAGTTCGCGGCAGCGGGTCACAGCGTCGCAGGCAAGGAACTTGCTTCGGTATTCAAGGTGGAGAGCGGCGCGATCGAAACGCCGATCGGGTTTCTGCTGGCAAAGCAGAAACCGTTCCGCGCGATCAACATGCGCTGTACCCATGATCCGCAGGAGCGGATCTGGACGATGTCGGGCAATCCGCAGTTTGATGCCGCCGGCAACTTCGAGGGCTTTCAGGGAATCGGCGCGGACATCACCGCGGTGCAGGAATCGGCCGAGGCGATATCCCGCCTGGCCAGCCACGATCCGCTGACCGGCCTGCGCAACCGTCGCGGGGTTTCGGCGCTGGTCGAACAGGCGCTGCTGGCGTCGGGGCGTTCGGATCGGTCCTTTGCGATCCTGCTGGTCGATCTCGACCGGTTCAAGCAGATCAACGACACGCTGGGTCATCCCGTCGGAGACAAGTTGCTGATGCAGGTGGCATCGCGGCTGGGGCGGGTACTCAACCATGCCGATTGCATCGGCAGGATCGGGGGCGACGAGTTCCAGATCGTGCTTTCCGAGCAGACCGACCGCAAGGCGCTCGCCGAACTGGCGGACGAGATCATTCGTACCATCTCCCAGCCCTATTTCATCAATGGCAGCCGCTGTGTGATCGGCGCGTCGATCGGCATCGTGGTATGGCCCGAGGATGGCGAGACCGGCGAGGATCTGACGCGTAACGCCGACCTGGCGCTCTATGCAGCCAAGGACGCCGGGCGCGGCGGGCATCGCTTCTTCACGCGGGATATGCTCGAGGCCGCGGAGGACCGGCGGGTGCTGGAGCAGGACCTGCTCGATGCGCTGGACCGCGGCGAGCTGGAGGTGAATTACCAGCCGCTGGTGAACGCGAAGACCGATCAGGTTGCCGGGTTCGAGGCGCTGTTGCGCTGGAACCATCCCGATCGCGGGCGGGTCTCGCCCGCTCTGTTCATTCCGATTGCGGAGGAAACCAGCCTGATCGCCCGGCTGGGGGAGTGGGTGATGCGTCAGGCATGCGTCGATGCCGCGACCTGGCCCGGCAACCTTCGGGTCGCGGTCAATGTTTCGCCGATCCAGTTCGCCAACCCGAATTTGCCGCAGATGGTGCTCAACGCGCTCGCCCATTCGGGATTGGAGCCAGGCCGGCTCGAGCTGGAAATCACCGAGAGCGTGTTCATCGATGGTGGTGCGGAAGCAGAGGCGACCTTTGCGACGCTCAAGAAGATCGGCGTGCGGCTGGCGCTCGACGATTTCGGGACCGGCTATTCCTCGCTCGGCTATCTGAAGACGGCGCCGTTCGACAAGATCAAGATCGACCAGAGCTTTGTCCAGTCGGTGGCCGATCCGGCGTCGCGCAACACTGCGATCATCACCGCGATCGTCGCGCTGGCCCGCGCGATGGGCATGGAAACCACCGCCGAGGGGGTCGAAACGCTGGATCAGCTCGAAGCGCTCCGCGCGCTCGATGTGGGATTGATCCAGGGCTATCTCTACAGCCTGCCGGTTTCGGCGGCGGCGGTGACGGAAATGGTGTGCGAGGGACGGTCGGAAATCCAGCCGATCGGTCCGGCCAGGCAGCGCGGCAATCGCGTCGCGACCTTCCGCCGGATCGGCGCGGTGCATGGCGATCATTATTATCCGGTGATCCTGCGCAACCTGTCCAAGACCGGCGCATTGATCGAAGGGCTGGTGGACGTGCCGGTCGGTACACGCTTCGTGATCGATTTCGGCGCGCGCGAATGGGCGGTCGCCACCGTGCGCCGGTCGCGCGGCGCGCATCAGGGCCTGGAGTTCGACGAGGCACTGGTGCGCGACGATCAGGGCGGTTACCGCACCCGCTATCGGGTATCTTCCCTGATGCTCGCCCAATTGGGCCTGTCGATCGATCGGACGGTCGCACAGGGTGGGGAGCGGCTGATCGTGCAGTCGGCGCGGCCGGGGCTGCCGGCCTTTCAGACCTCCTTGCGCTGACGGGACCGCCGTTTCCGGCATTGCGCACGGACGCGCCAGCGCCCAAAGCGGGCGGATGATCCAGGACCATGTTCTCTTTATCGACGGTGAGGCGATCATCATCGACAAGCCCACCGGGCTGCCGGTCGATCCGCCGCGCGACGGATCGATCAGCCTGGAGAATTATCTGGGCAACCTGACCTTCGGCTTCCAGCGCTGGCCGACGGCGGTGCACCGGCTCGATCGCGACACCAGC
>CAYOXO010000269.1:0-3497 GCA_964407945.1 uncultured Stakelama sp. | reverse complement strand
GCATGAGCCCGCGCTATCTCGCGCGGCTTCGCGCCAAGGCCGATGGCTATAGGCTCGATCGCTGCATCCGCCCCGGCGAGGAACGCTCGCTCCTCTCGCTCACCGATCCGATGAGGGGCAATTGGAAGCTGGCGAACGTGGCGCTGCGCGATGGCCGCATCCATGCCCGCGTCACCCGCACCGATCGCGGTGTCACCGACGATGCGATCCTCACCGGCAGCTATGACGCCAATAATGTCGTCGTCACCACCAACACCGTCACCAGCGGCTCGCCCAATCCGCTCGGCAATATCGCCTTCACCATCCGCCGCACGGGCAAGCGCATCGGCGATTGCCGCCGCTGAAACCGCTCAAGCTTTTTCGAACCGGACGTAGGGTCGCCAGCTTTTCCAGAACCCTGCCAGCAGGCTCGGCATTGCCAGCAGCCCCGACGCCACCGCCCCCCAACCGAGGTAGCCGAGGGCAAAGAGGTAAATCCCTGCGATCATCACGATCCACAACCGCAGCGCCAGTGCGACCAGCATGACCAGTGGAGTCCAATATCCCGCATAGAATATCAGGCCGACCAGCGCCCAATACGCATGGATAGCCAGGACCACCCCCAGCAGCGCCCTGGTCCAGCCATTCACCGGGACCGTGATCATCGCTCGAAGTCCGGCGTGCGTCCCGCCAGCAGGTCGTCGGTCGCCGCTTGGAGCGCTGCCCGCGCTTTCGCTGTCGCCTTGGCCGGGCAGTCAAGCGACACCATGACCTTCGCGGGATCCTTGCCACCACCGGACGACCTCATGACGATTGGGCACCAGAAGCCGTCGCGTTGTGGCGTGACCACCTGCCATTCCAGCTTCCCGCGGTCGATTTCGTAGACATGCACGTCATGGCCCGGATAGTCGGCGAGCGCGCCGCGATCGAACCTTGCCCCGACCAGCTTGGTGCGCGCGTCCCACGCGCTCATGGCGTAGCTGCGCTCGGGACTGCCGGTCATTTTTCCCTGCGGTCCCCCGGTCCCGCAGGCGCTTGCCAGCAGCATCAGCAGGACCGCTGCTGGTCGCGCAGGGCGCCGCGCCACCATGCTGCTATTTGAGGGCGTCGCGATTGATCTCACGGCCGGTCAGCGTCGCGTCGACCAGTTCGTCGAGATGGCGGTTGTTTTTGGCGAACATGCCCTTGCATTGGTTCACGATCCGGACTTTCGATCCATCGTCGCCCGCCTTTTCCACCAGGATCGGGCACCACCAGCCGTGGCCGTTCTCGCTGTCGTCGAGAACGTGCCATTCGATCTCACCCTCGCCGTTGCGCTTGATGTCGGGTTTGAGTCTGGACGAGCCGGGCACGATCCCGCGCTCGAATTCAGCCGCTAGCAGCTTTGCCTCCGCATCGCCCACGCTCATCGCATAGTCGCTCGGGCCCGAAGCGCCGCAGGCGGACAGCGCCAGAGCGCCGATGATCAGAAACTTGCGCATAACCGTTCCTCCATCAGTCTTTCGCGTCTGATAGGGCGGAGACCGTTGAAAAAGCGTCAATGCGGGGTCCACCGCCCCTTGGGTGCGGCATAGCTGTCGATCGTCCGCGCCGGCGCTTCGTGCCAGCCAATGTTCACTGCCCACAGGTTCGGGAAGAAATAGAGCGACCCATAATCGAGATGGTCGTGGATCCACTGCGCCAGCACCTGCCAACCGCCTTCCCCAGGATGCGCATCGTGGAACGCTGGCACCACCACGCACGCCATCGCGCCCATATGGCCGTTCGCATCGCGCATGTCCCAGATATGCCGCGCGGCGTTATAGTCGTTCGATCCGCAGGTGTAGCCGGCCTTGCCTGCGCGCTGCTGCTCGCGCGCCTCGACCCCACGCAGTTTGGCTCGCCCACCGCCAAGGCGCTCGCCGCCGCCGCCGGCAACCCGCGCGAGGCCGCGCGCGCCGACCTCCCCACCCTCGCCGCCGCGCTCCGCGACGTCGATCCCGCCGACTGCGAATGCGACGATTTCGAACTGCTCAACGAACGCCTCGGCGAGGCCGACGACGGCAAGGTCGACACCTCCGACTGATGGACGCCCCACGCGCGTGCGTACGCGTGCGCACACGCGTAGGACCGCTGCGTTTGCTGCGTTTCAGCCCGAGCCGCCGAGCGCAGCGCCGCCGACGCGGAGCGACGCCGAAGCAGCGCGTAGAGCCGGCAAAAGCCGGCCGACCGGCCGCATCGCGGACCGGATCGGAAGCGAAGCTGACCGAAGGTCACCGCGCGGATTCATTCCGCGTCGGCCCTCACAGCCACCATCCAATGAGCAGTCCAATTACGATCGCCAAAGCCAGCGTTGCGGACCATTCCGCTTTCCGTCGCCGTTCGATTCGTGCCATTCGTCCAACGAATGCTGGAACGACGAACTCGTCGAGTCCTCGCAACCGCCGCATGGGAATGGGATCACGCTCTTTCGGCCCCACCCGATCCGATCGTGGCCGGCGGCGAAGGTCGGGCTGCCTCAACACCCCATTTCCCGCTAGAAGCTTTCGAACTGCCAATGATATTCGGCCGGGGTCCAGCCCCATTTGTCGCCGACCGCGACCGCCAGGAATGTCACCAGCGCCGCGGTCGCCAATATGCCCGCCGCCGCGATCTTCTTCTCGCGCTCGCGGATTTCGTGGGCGGACAATTTCTTCGCCGGCGGCGGCGGCGGATTGCGGCGGATCCGCGACCCGCGCACCGCGGGCGCGTTGAGGTCGACGGTCTGCTTTCGCATGTTGAGCGGGCTCGCCATGCGCCCCCGCCTAGCAGGCCAAGGTTATGATCCGGTTAGCGACGGCCGCAGGCATCCCTTCGGCGCGCCGGTGCGTTGGGCGGGGCGAAGGAGAATGACGATGGCCGAAACCAAGGGACATGGCAGCCACGCCGCGCGCCGCGCGAACGCCGCGGCGGCGAAGGAAGGCAAGAAGAACCCGCGCACGTCGAGCGCCGCCCAGGCGATCCTCGGTCGCAAGGGAGCCCGGGCGAAGAAAAAGGGCGACTGACCCGCGGCCCGCGGCAAGCGCGCCCTGTCCTTCGCCGCCCCACTTGCGATATATCGTGGGGTCACGAAGGGGGGCCGCCATGACCGCAGGACTGGGGCGCCGCGCGCGCTCGATCGAGGAAGTCGGGATCAATTTCGCGGCGCTGATGGCGATCCCGCCGAAGAACTACCGGCCGCTCGAGCCGCGTCCGGACGATGTCTTCATCACCTGCTGGGCCAAGAGCGGGACGACGATGATGCAGCAGATGTTCCACCAGCTGCGCATGGTCGCCGCGACGGGCGAGACCGACATGGATTTCGACGACATCAGCCGGATGACCCCGTGGGAGGATGCCGGGCCGATCGCCGACAGCGACGTCAACATGCCCCAGCGCGCCGAGCCGCGCGGCTTCAAGTCGCACCGCGAGTATGAACGGCTTCCCGCCGGCTGCCGCTATGTCGTGACCCTCCGCGACCCCAAGGACACCTATGTCTCCTTCCACCGCTTCTTCAGCGG
>CAYOXO010000268.1:0-3507 GCA_964407945.1 uncultured Stakelama sp. | reverse complement strand
TTCGCCGATCACGATCACGTGCCTCATGACCCGCCTGTCGTGTCGGAGAAGATCACCGTCGAGGTCATGGCCGCTCCCGAGGAAAAACCGCGCACGGCCGCGGCCCCCAACGCCAAGGTCTTCTTCGTCGGCCTGCAGGACGGCGCCGTGATCCCACGGCGCTCGATCGTCCGCTTCGGCCAGGAGAACATCGCGATCACCCCTGCCGGCACGAAGCAGGACAATGCCGGCCACCATCACCTGCTGGTCGATACCGAGCTGCCGCCGCTCGACCGCGAGATTCCCAGCGATTTCAACCATCTGCATTTCGGTCGCGGTCAGACCGAGGCCGAGCTCACCTTGCCGCCTGGCGAGCACACGCTCCAGCTCCTCTTCGCCGATCACGAGCACGTCCCGCACGACCCGCCGGTGATGTCGCAGAAGATCAGGGTGCGCGTGCAGGAGGCATCGGCGGCGAGCCCGCCACCGGCGACCGCCGCCTCTCCCCGCGCCGCCTCGGGCCGGACGCCGGCGCCCAACGACGCCGCGGTCTATTTCGTCTATCCGCGCAACGGTACGCGCATCTTCGCGACCTCGACCATCCGCTTCGGCCTGCGCAATATGGGCGTGGCGCCCGCCGGCGTGGTGCGCCCCAACACCGGCCACCATCATCTGCTGATCGACGTGCCGACGCCGCCGCTCGATGCCGCGATCCCGGCCGACCTCAACCACATCCATCTCGGCAACGGCCAGACCGAGCGCAAGATCACCCTGCCGCCTGGCGAGCACACGCTCCAGCTCATCCTCGGCGACGACCAGCATGTCCCGCACGACCCGCCGATCGTGTCCGAACGCATCACCGTCTATGTCGGCTCGGCGGCGAAGCGGAGTGCACGGCGATGATTGCGGTCCGGCGTGACCTCGCTCTGCGCGCCGCGCTGCTTCTCGCTTTGGCCCTAACGGCCTCTTCGCCATCCGCGCAAACCGCACAGCGCCAGCCGGCGCCCCGCAATGCGATGGTCTATTTCCACTATCCGCTGGACGGCCTACGCGTGCCGGAGCGCTTCACCGTGCGGATCGGGCTCAAGGAGATGGGCGTCGCCCCGGCTGGCGTCGACAAGCCCGGCACCGGCCACCACCATCTGCTGATCGACACCGATCCCGGCCCGCCGGACCAGCCGATCCCGGCCGACTATAACCATATCCATCTTGGCAACGGCCAGACCGAGGTCGTGGTCACACTGCCCAAGGGAACGCATACCTTGCAGCTCCTGCTTGGCGATCACTCGCACACGCCGCACAAGCCGCCGGTTTTGTCCCAGAAGATCACAGTCTACGTCAGATGAGGGATCGGTGCGTGCCGCCGCATCGTGAGAAGGGCCGCAGCGAAGGATGAGCACCATGTCCTGGTATCGTTGCCTCGCCATCGCCGTGTTGGCCACCCTGGCACCGCTCGCTCCCGCCCTCGCCCAGGGCGGAGACCGCCCAGCGCCGCGCATCGCCCTGATCGTCGGCAATGCCGCCTATCGGACGGCGCCGTTGGCCAACGCTGCAGCCGACGCCCGCGCCGTCGCGGATGCCCTGCGCCAGGGCGAGTTCGATCTGATCAGCGTCGAGAACGCCGACCGGCCCGCGCTCGAGCAGGCGATCGCGACGTTTCGCGGCAAGCTCGCGCGCGGCGCCCAGATCGTCGTCTTCTATGCCGGGCACGCCGTGCAGTCGCGCGGTCGCAACTACCTCGTCCCGGTCGACGCCGCCCCGCGCGGCCCGGTCGAGGTCGCGCGCGAGACCATCGATCTCGACCAACTCATCGACGCGCTGATCGTCAGCCGGCCGGCCAGCGCAGTGATGGTGCTCGACGCGACGCGCGATAATCCCTGGCAGACCGGGCTCGGTGGCGGCAAAGGCCTCGCTCCGATCGAGCGAATCGAGAACGTCGCATTCATGGCGCCGGTCGCTCCGGGGCGGACGGTGGCGGAAACGCCCGGCCGCGCCAATCCAGCGGTCGAGGAATGGTTGAAGGCGATCCGCACGCCCGGCCTCGACATGACGACAGCGCTGACTCGCACCCGCGAAACCGTCAGCCGCGCCACGCGCCGTTCCCAGCAGGTCTGGATCTCGTCGCTGCCCCCGGCCGGTCTCGTCGTCACGCCGACCGGCCGCGCGGTCGCGACCGCGCTCAACACCAGCCGCGCCGTCATCAGCGCACCGCCACCGCCGGGGCCCCAATCGGACCAGCTCGGCCCCTATGAGCTTTCCTTCTGGGAGACGATCAAGGACAGCCAGAATCCGGACGAATACCGCGCCTATCTCGAAGCCTATCCGAAAGGCCGCTTCGCCGGGCTCGCCCGTACCCGTGAGCAATCCTTGCGCAGCGCCATGCAGCCGGCTGCGACACAAGCGCCTGCTCCCGCTCCCGCCTCTGCAGCCGGTTCGCCAGCCAGGACGGTCCGCGATTGCGCGGACTGCCCTGAACTCACCCTGATCCCGGCGGGCAGCTTCGAGATGGGTTCGAACGAGATGTTCGAATTCGAGAAGCCGGTGCGCACCGTCAGCATCGCCAGGCCGTTCTATCTCGGCACCGACGAGGTCACCTTCGCGCAATGGGACACCTGCGTCGCCGAGGGGGGCTGCAGCCACCGCCCGAGCGACCGCAACCTCGGCCGTGGCAAACGCCCTGTCACCGACATCCACTGGAATGACGCCAATGCCTATATCGTCTGGTTGTCCTACAAGACCGGGCGCACATATCGGCTGCCGACCGAGGCGGAATGGGAATACGCCGCCCGCGGCGGTACGACGACGACCTATCCCTGGGGCAACTCGATCGACAAGGAGATGGCCAATTGCCTCGGCTGCAACGCACAGCCACGCCGACAGGCCAGCGAGGTCGGGCAGTTCCCGCCCAACCGCTTCGGCCTGCGCGACATGGCCGGAAACGCCGCCGAATGGGTCGCTGACTGCTGGAGCGAGAACTACCGCGCCGCGCCGCGGGACGGCAGTGCCTATGCGCCTGCCGGCTGCCGCGAGCGCGTGCTTCGCGGCGGCTCATTCAACAATGATCCGCGCTACCTACGTTCCGCCGCGCGTTTCAAATACGAAAGCGACGTACGCTTCTATACCAATGGTTTCCGCGTCGTCCGCGAGCCCTGACGGCGCATGAGGCCGGCCCGCATTCGAGCGCTCACCACATGTCGAGCGCGACCCTCGCCTCGTCCGACATGCGCGACTGGTCCCAGGGCGGGTCGAAGGTCATGTTGACCGTGACACCGGCGATGCCCGGCACGGCGCCGACGGCATTCTCGACCCAGCCCGGCATCTCGCCGGCGACGGGGCAGCCCGGTGCGGTCAGCGTCATGTCGATCGTCACCTGGCGGTCGTCGGAGATGTCGACGCGATAGATCAGGCCGAGCTCATAGATGTCGGACGGGATCTCGGGGTCGTAGACCGTCTTCAGCGCCGCGACGATGTCGTCGGTCAGCCGGTCGATCTCCTCTGGCGGCAGGCTGGCGCCCGCATCCAGGCTGG
>CAYOXO010000267.1:0-3540 GCA_964407945.1 uncultured Stakelama sp. | reverse complement strand
AAGCCCAAGCTGGCGTTCAAGGTCGCCGGCGTGACGAAGGGCGCGAAGGAAGCGATCGAGAAGGCCGGCGGAAGCGTCGAGCTAATCGAACGCAAGAACCCGGCCGAGCTGGCTGCCGCCAAGAAGGGCAAGGCCCGCGAGGCGCGTCTCGCCGACAAGGCCGCCAAGTCGGCCAAGGCCTAAAATTCGCGTCGAGGCTTAGACAAAGCCTTGCCAGTGACTATATCGGCGGCGGGGGGCGAAATGCCTGTCGCCGCCGTTCGTTTTCCCGGGGATTGATTCGTTTATGGCATCCGCAGCCGAACAGATGGCTTCCAGCATCAGCCTGGCCAATTTCGCCAAGGCGACCGAGCTCAAGAAGCGGCTTTGGTTCACGCTCGGCGCGCTGGTGCTGTTCCGACTGCTGTCGTTCATTCCCGTCCCGGGCATCGATCCGGTCGCGATGCAAGCGCTCTACCAGACTCAGTCGGGCGGCATCCTCGATGTCTTCAACACCTTTTCGGGCGGCGCGCTCGAACGCTTTTCGATCATTGCGCTCGGCGTCATGCCGTACATCACCGCGTCGATCGTGGTGCAGCTGGGAAGCACGCTCTACGGTCCGTGGCAGGCGCTGAAGAAAGAGGGCGAGAGCGGTCGCAAGACGCTCAACCAATATACCCGTTACCTTACCGTCGCGATCACGCTCGTGCAGGGCTATCTCGCGATCCGCGGGCTGGAATCGCAGTCGATGCGCCAGGCGATCGGAGCGGTCGTCGAGCCGGGCATCCTGTTCCAGGTCGCGGGCACGATCAGCCTCGTCGGCGGCACCATGTTCCTGATGTGGATCGGCGAGCAGATCACCAGCCGCGGCATCGGCAACGGCGTAAGCCTCATCATCATGGCGGGTATCGTCGCGGGCATTCCAACCGGGCTCGTCCAGCTGCTCGAAGGCACGCGCACGGGCACGATGAGCCCGCTCGTCGTTATCGCCATTGTCGCGATCGCGGTCGCGCTCATCCTCTTCATCTGCTTCATGGAACGTGCGCAGCGCCGCGTTTTGATTCAATATCCCAAGCGCCAGACGGTGCGCGGAATGCAGCAGGAGCGCAGCCACCTGCCGATCAAGCTCAACACCGCGGGTGTCATTCCGCCGATCTTCGCTTCGTCGCTGCTGCTGCTCCCGCTGACGGTCCTGCAATGGGCGGGCGGCCAGACCAGCGCCGACAGCACGTCGGGCGACTGGCTGATCACGCTCAGCACCTACCTCCAGCACGGCACTGCGCCTTATCTTTTCCTGTACGGCGCCGGCATCGCCTTCTTCACCTTCTTCTACACCTCGGTGCAGTTCAACAGCGAGGAAACGTCGGAGAACTTGAAGCGTCACGGCGGCTTCGTTCCCGGCATCCGCCCGGGCAAGGCGACCGAGCAATATTTCGACTACGTCCTGAACCGCATCACCGTGGTGGGCGCGGCCTATTTGGTGCTGATCTGCCTCATCCCCGAAATCCTGATTTCGCAGGCGGGGCTGAACTTCGTTCTCGGCGGGACCAGCCTGCTCATCGTCGTTAACGTGACCATGGATACGGTCAGCCAGATTCAAAGCCACTTGATCGCGCATCAATATGGCGATTTGATCAAGAAGGCGAAGCTGAAGACCACGCCGCGCCGCCGCTAGTAACGTTCCGGGGCAATAGGGGAGGGCGCCGACGTGCAGAATATCATCCTGCTGGGCCCGCCGGGTGCGGGCAAGGGAACGCAGGCCGCGCGGCTCCAGGAGCGGCGCGGAATGGTCCAGCTTTCGACCGGCGACATGCTGCGCGCCGCGGTCAAGGCGGAAACGCCGCTTGGGCTCGAGGCCAAGGCTGTGATGGAAAGCGGCGGGCTGGTCAGCGATTCGATCGTCAATCGGCTGATCGACGAAAATCTTGCTTCGCTCAATCCCGCGCAGGGCGTGATCTTCGACGGCTATCCGCGCACCCTCGAACAGGCGGTTTCGCTCAACGGGCTCCTGTCGGCGCACCAGAGGTCGCTCGACCATGTCGTTGAGCTGGTGGTCGACGAAGACGAACTGGTCGAGCGGATCATCGGCCGCTTCAGCTGCGCGCGCTGCGGCGCCGGCTATCACGATCGCTTCAAGCAGACCAAGGTGCCGGGCGTGTGCGACGTCTGCGGCTCGACCGAATTCAAGCGGCGCCCCGACGACAATGATGCGACCGTGCGCACGCGCATGGCCGAATATCGCGCCAAGACCGCGCCGATCCTGCCCTATTACGAATCGCGCGGGCAGGTTCGTAAGGTCGACGGCATGGCGTCCGTCGAAGAAGTCGCCGCGCAGATCGACGCGATCTTGGGAACTCCGCCCGACCAGGCGTAAGACTGGGACTTCCATCGGGGGAGTCGCCGCCATGCGCCCAGCTTTGCCTTGTGCCGTCCTGTGTGCGTTCGTCGCCAGTCCCGTCGCGGCCGAAGTGACCGCCGCTACCGCCAACGGGTTTGAGATGCGCCAGGTGCGGCGCACCGCGTTTGCGCCCGCGGACGCCTATGCCCGCTTCGTCGATGTCGCGCGCTGGTGGAACCCCGAGCATACGTACAGCGGCAAGGCGGAAAATTTGTCGCTGCGCGCGGTCGCGGGCGGCTGCTTCTGCGAGACGCTGGCCGACGGGGGCGGGGTCGAGCATCTGCGTGTTGCGATGGTCATGCCCGGCAAGCGGATGGTCCTGGCCGGCGCGCTCGGTCCCTTGCTCTACGATGCGGTCGCGGGCTCGATGGACGTCGTCGTGAAGCCAGCCGAGGGCGGCAGCGAAGTCACCATCACCTACCGCGTCGCTGGCTTCGCCAAGGGCGGGGCGGACAAGCTTGCGCCGATCGTCGACAAGGTGCTCGGCGAGCAGGCCGACCGCCTCGCCGCGAGCATGGCCGCCAGGCCCTAGATCGGCGCGCGCTTCAGCGTGACGAAGCGGAACGGCGGGCGGCCGTCCTCCGCCGCATGGTCCTCGCGTCCCGTCTCGAGCCATTTTCCGCCGGTGCGCGGGTCGGGCATGGCGGTATCGCCGTCATAATCGGCGAGCACTTCGGTGAGTTCGATCCGCGTGGCGAGCGGCAGGAACTGGGCGAAAATCTCCGCGCCGCCGATTACCGACAATTGCGTGTCGTCGTCGACCATCGCCAGCGCCGCGTCGACATCGTGGGCGATCTCGGCACCGATAGCGGTCCAGTCGCGATTGCGCGTGAGGACGACGTGCCGACGCCCCGGCAGCAGACCCGGCAGGCTATCGAAGGTCTTGCGCCCCATGACCATCGCGCTGCCCATGGTCAGCGCCTTGAAATGCTTGAGGTCGGCGGGAATGTGCCACGGCAGGCTGTTGTCCTTGCCGATGGTGCCGTTTTGGGCGCGCGCGACGACGATGACGATTTCGGATGGCATGGCCCGTCCATAGAAGAGCCGCTATGGCCGCGTCCATGGATGCGATCGCTGCCTTTCTCGACGACGCCTCTCCGATCCTCGGCCCCGCGGGGCTGGTGACCGAGGCCGCGGCGATCGAGCCGTGGACCAGCGACTGG
>CAYOXO010000266.1:0-3568 GCA_964407945.1 uncultured Stakelama sp. | reverse complement strand
TCTGCTCGCCGATCGAGACCACGACGATCTCGGTCGCCGCGCCCTTTTCCTTGAGGCGGATCGCCTCTTCGACGGCGATCTCGTCGAACGGGTTCATGCTCATCTTGACGTTGGCGAGGTCGACCCCCGTTCCGTCGGCCTTCACCCGCGGCTTCACATTATAGTCAAGCACACGCTTGACCGGCACCAATATCTTCATTCCGTTTCTCCGACCGCCTCGAGGCCTTGGATTGCATCGCGCGCCATGCGGAAATGGCGGCTCCCCCGTCAATGCGAACGCCGGTTTGATCAGGAGGGTGATGGCGAGGGGGCGAAGCTTGCCGGGGGCAGCCCGGGCCTTCTAGCAGCAGTCGCGCCAAAGGAGTTTCCATGACTGAATCGCCGTCCGTTATCTGGCAGATTGACGAAGGCGTGGCGATCGTGCGGCTGAACCGCCCCGAACGGCTCAATGCCCTGACGCTCGAGATGCTCGATCGCCTTCGCTACACGCTTGACCAAGTCGTGGCCGCGGGCGCGCGCGCGATCCTGGTGACCGGCGAGGGCCGTGCCTTCTGCTCGGGGGCCGATCTCGCGTCGAGCGAGGACGGGCTGACCGAGCGCGACTTGGGCGATGCGGTGCGGGCTCACTATAATCCGTTGACCCAGACCTTTGCCGCGCTGCAGGTGCCAGTCGTGACCGCGGTGAATGGCGCAGCGGCCGGGGCGGGCGTTTCGATCGCGCTTTCGGGCGATATCGTGGTCGCAGCGCGTTCTTCCTATCTGCTGCTCGCCTTCGCCAATATCGGACTGGTGCCCGATGCCGGCGCAACCTGGCTGATCGGCAAGTCGGCGGGACGGCTCAAGCTCCTCGAAATGGCATTGCTCGGCGAACGGTTGAGCGCCGATGCGGCGCTCGATGCCGGGTTGGTGACACGGGTGGCAGACGACGATGCATTGCTGGAGACAGCGATGGCGCTCGCGCGCAAGCTCGCCGCGATGCCGACGGTCGCGCTGGGACTGATCCGCACACAGGCGGCGGTCGCGCTCAGCGGCACGCTCTCCGATCTGCTCGAGGTTGAAGCCGCCCATCAGGGACGCGCCGCCGACACGAGCGATTTCCGCGAAGGGGTCGCCGCTTTCCTCGACAAGCGCAAACCCAGTTTCACGGGGCAATGATCCCCCAATCCCCGGCTACTCAAGGAAATCCATCATGTCTGACGTTCTCATCCTCTCCGGCGTCCGTACCGCGATCGGCGACTTTGGCGGCGCCCTGAAGAACGTGCCCGCGGCGGATCTGGGCGCACTGGTGATCGGCGAGGCGATTGCGCGTGCGGGTATCGCAGCCGATGCGGTCGGGCATGTGGTGATGGGCAATGTGATCCCTTCTACGCCCAGCGACGCCTATCTGGCGCGCGTCGCGGCGGTGCGCGCGGGCGTGCCGGTGGCGGTGCCCGCACTGACCGTGAACCGGCTGTGCGGATCGGGGCTGCAGGCGATCATCTCCGCGGCACAGGGCATTGCCCTTGGTGAATGCGGCGTGGCGGTCGCGGGCGGCGCCGAGAATATGAGCCAGGCGCCGCATTATGTGGCCAGCGCGCGGTTCGGGCAGAAGATGGGCGACATCCAGATGCTCGACGCGCTCACCCGTACGCTGAGCGATCCGTTCGACCAGGTTCATATGGGGGTGACTGCGGAGAATGTCGCGGCGCAATGCGGCATCGATCGGGCGGCGCAGGACGAAGCCGCAGTCGAGAGCCATCGCCGCGGCGCGCGTGCGATCGCCGAGGGACGTTTCCGCGATCAGATCGTACCGGTCGAGATCAAGAGCCGCGGCGGCACCGTGATGTTCGATACCGACGAGCATGTCCGGGCCGAGGTGACGCTGGAGGATATGGCGAGGCTGCGCCCTGCCTTCCAGCGCGACGGAACGGTGACCGCGGGCAACGCTTCGGGAATCAACGATGGTGCTGCGGCGGTGGTGCTGGGCTCGCCCGAGGAAGCGCAGCGGCTTGGGGCCAAGCCGCTCGCACGGATCCTGGGCTGGGGCCATGCCGGGGTGGAGCCCCGGGTGATGGGGCTTGGGCCGGTCGAGGCGGTGCCGATCGCACTGCGGCGCGCGGGCGTGACGCTCGACCGGATCGATGTGATCGAATCCAACGAAGCGTTCGCGGCGCAGGCGTGCGCGGTATCGGCGCAGCTCGGGTTCGATCCCGAAAAGACGAACGTCAACGGATCCGGCATCTCGCTTGGCCACCCGGTCGGCGCAACCGGGGCGATCAATACCGTCAAGCTCCTCTATGAACTCCAGCGATCGGGCGGCCGCCTCGGCCTGGTTACGATGTGCATCGGCGGAGGGCAGGGCATCGCGCTGGTGATCGAGCGACTGGACTGAATTTCGACCGGTCCAGTCCGCTCGCTTGCAGCTCCCCCAGGCCGGCGCATCATCAGCGCCCCTCTAATGCCTTGCGCCCCGCCCGTGACCGGGCGGCCGCGTGCTATGGCTCGGCTGCGCCTTGCCACCGAGCCCCGGCGGGTCTCGGCCATGCGGTGACGCCCGCTGGCGCCAACGCCCTGCGGGCCAGCGGGCGCCGCTTGCGCGGCGGCGTTGTGGGCGGCCCGCCGGCAGCGGGGATGGGCGACCGCTCGCAGCAAAGGCCGGTTCGGGCCGCCGGCAAGCCGGGCCTTGCCCGGCTGCTCCACTTCGTTCCGCCCCCTCGGGTGCCGGCGCCCCTTGGGGAACCGGCCTCCTTGCTCGCTCGCCGCCCACCCCCGCTGCCGGGGGCCATGCTGGTTTTGGGGCGGCGAGGAGGAGACGATGCCCCGCCACCGCCCCGCAGGAGATGGGCCGCGCGCCAGCCTCTATGATGAGGTCACCCAGCGCATCGTCGCCGAACTCGAACAGGGCTGCTTTCCATGGGTTCAGCCATGGGACAGCGCCGCCGCCGCGCCTTCGCTGCCGCGCAATGCGCTGACCGCGCGCTGCTATTCGGGCGTCAATATCCTCACCCTCTGGGCGTCGGGCGTCGCGGGCGGTTTTTCCTCGCAAAGCTGGCTGACCTTCCGTCAGGCCCAGCAGGCCGGAGGCTGTGTGCGCAAGGGCGAGCGCGGGACGGGCGTTGTCTTCGCCGACCGCTTCATTCCCGAAGCCGAGCTGGAACGCGCCACCCGCGACGGCGAGGCCGCCAAGGCCGTGCCGTTCCTCAAGCGCTTTACCGTCTTCAACGTCGCGCAATGCGACGGGCTGCGCCCCGGTCTCGCCGACGATCCTGCGCCGCTGCCGCGCTGCGGGATCGCCCCGGTTGCAGAAGCCGTGATCGACGCGTCGGGCGCCGATTTCCGGGTCGGCGGCGCGCACGCCTTCTATGCGCCGGGCGAGGACTATGTGCAGGTGCCGCCGCACAGTGCCTTCGGCGATCCGATCAACTGGTATCGCACCGCGCTCCACGAACTCACCCACTGGACCGGGCACGGCTCACGCCTCGCGCGCGATCTTTCAGGGCCGTTCGCATCGGCGGCCTATGCACGCGAGGAACTCGTCGCCTTATCTGGACAGTCTGCACCGTGCCTGACGCTTCATTGAAGGGTATCG
>CAYOXO010000265.1:0-3592 GCA_964407945.1 uncultured Stakelama sp. | reverse complement strand
GCGCGCGAAGAGCAGGAAAATGCCGCACGCGACCGCGAATGGCTAGAACACGCCGTCGCCGAACTCACCGACTTTTCCCCCGAGCCAGGCGAGGAGGAGCAACTCGCCGAACGCCGCGCGTCGATGCAGCGGGGCGAGAAGATCGCGGGCGAGCTTCAGGCGATCGCCGACCTGCTCGACGGCAGCGACGGTGCGCTCACCCGGCTGCGTCAGGCCGCGCGCATCCTCGAACGGATCAGCGAGGATCATCCCGCCCTCACCGAAGCGCTCGCCGCGCTCGACCGCGCGCTGATCGAAGGGGGTGCCACGCAGGAGAAGATCGACGAGGCGGCCGAAGCCCTCGCCTTCGATCCGCGGGCGCTCGAAGCCGACGAGGCCCGCCTGTTCGAGCTGCGCGGTCTCGCCCGCAAGCATCGCGTCCAGCCCGACGATCTCGCCGAGCTGACCCAGACCCTTGTCGCGCGTCTGTCGCGGATCGAAGGGGGCGAGGACACGATCCACCGCCTCGAAGCTGCGCTCGCGGAAACCGAAGCAGCCTATACCCGGGCCGCCGAAACCCTCTCGGCTGCCCGCGCCGCCGCCGCCGCGCGCCTCGACACCGCCGTCGCCACCGAACTCGCCCCGCTCAAGCTCGATGCCGCGCGCTTCCGCACTGTCGTCGATCCGCTGCCGCGCGACCAATGGGCCGCTTCCGGCCGCGACCGGGTGGAGTTCGAGGTGTCGACCAATCCCGGCGCACCCTTCGCCCCGCTCATCAAGATCGCCTCGGGCGGCGAACTCTCGCGCTTCATCCTGGCGCTCAAGGTCGCGCTCGCCGAAGAGGGCGGCGCCCGCACGCTGATCTTCGACGAGATCGACCGCGGCGTCGGCGGCGCCGTCGCCAGCGCGATCGGCGAGCGTCTCGCCCGCCTCGCCGGGGACGCCCAGCTGCTCGTCGTCACCCACAGCCCACAGGTCGCGGCGCGTGGCGGGCAGCATCTGCTCATCGCCAAGAGCCATGACGGCCTCGTCACCCGCACCGGCGTTCGTGCGCTGGACGATGACGCTCGTCGAGAAGAAATTGCCCGCATGCTTTCCGGCGCCCAGATCACCGACGAGGCCCGCGCTCAGGCCGATCGTCTGCTGGAGACCGCATGATCCGTACGCTCCCCGTTATCGCCGCACTCGCGATTACCGTCCCGGCCAGCGCACAGAAAATCCCGCCCATCTCGCTAGAATTCACACTGCCCGCCCAGCCCGCACATGTCGCACGCGCTGATGGCATGCAGCTCGCCTATGAACTGCGGGTTTCCAGCTTCCACCGCTCACCGCTCCGCCTGAACAGGCTCGAGATCCTCGACGGTGAGGGCCGTATGCTCGGCAGCTACGAAGGCGACCAGCTCGCCACGCTGATCGGCGGCCAATGGGTTGCGAAGGAAGCCGACCGCACACTGGTCGCCCCCGGTGCCTACGCAACAATCTTCGTCAACCAACCCGTCACCGCGCCCGTCGCGACGGTCCGCCACCGGATCACCTACACGATCGCCGAGCGCCCGCCGGTCACGATCGAAAGCGCCACGCGTGCGGTCATCGCTGCCCCTGGCGCCTTCGGCCCGCCAATCCGTGGCGGCACCTGGTCGGCGGTCTATCAGCCGGCGATGGAGTTCGGCCACCGCCGCTACGTCTACGCCCTCAATGGCATTCCGCGCGTCCCCGGCCGCTTCGCAATCGACTTCTTCCATGCCGACCGCAATCCCAAGGAACCGCGCTACGCCGCCGATCCGGGCTTCGGCGCCGAGGTGATCGCGGTCGCCGACGGCCGCGTCATCGCCGCGCGCGACGATTTCGCCGACCCGGTTCAGCGCGACCCGGACGCGCCGAGCGATCCGGAAAACGCCACCGGCAATTATGTCGCACTCGACATCGGGAACGGCCGCATCGTCTTCTACGAGCATCTGAAGCAGGGCATCGCCGTCAAGAGGGGCGATCGCGTGCGCCGCGGCCAGTTGCTCGGCCGGGTCGGCGCTACCGGTCAGGTTGGTGGCACGCACCTGCACTTCCATGTCGCCGATACCAATTCACCGCTGGGCGCCGAAGGCCTGCCCTTCGCGCTCGACGCGTTCGATCAGGTCGGCAATTGGGCGACGATCGATCAGGCGTTCTCCGGCGAACGCTGGCAATCCACCGCTCCGCGCCGCTTCACCGGCGCGATGCCCGCGCCGAACGTCGTCGTGCGGTTCCCCTAGAAGCGCGACCTTCCTTTTAACCGTCACCCCGGCCTTGTGCCGGGGCCCACGGTGCCGCGCGTACGGAACTATAGCCTCTTGTCCGGCGCTTGCCGTTCGGTGGCCCCCGGGACAAGGCCGGGATGACGAAGAGGCTGCGTCACAACCCCTTCGGCTTCTCGCCCCTCTTCGGCACCGTCCAGAAATAGATCGTCCGCCCGTTCACATCCTGCGTCTTCTCGGGCTCCCAGTCGCCCATCTGGAACGCATGGCTCACGATCCGAGTCCCCGGTTTCAGTTCCGCCAGCAATTTGGGCCGCAACTTCTCGTTGAGCGAGTCGAGCAGATAGAGCGTCACCACGCTCGCATCGCTGAAATCGCTTGCGAACAGGTCCGCCTGGCGAAATGTCACCTTGCCCTCCACGCCCTGCGCCTTCGCATTAGCATTCGCTTCGGCGATACGCTGCGGGTCGATATCGATTCCCGTGGCTTTGACCCTGGCGCGCTTGACCGCCGCGATCGGGATGCGTCCGTCGCCCGATCCCAGATCGTAGAGCACGTCGCCGTCCCTGATCTGCGCCATATCGAGCATCGCCTCGACCACCTCAACCGGGGTCGGCACATAGATCACGTCGGGCGCGCGGCGTTCCTGCACAGCAACGGGCGCAGGCGGCGGCTCGATCGCGCTGCCCGCCATCAGCATGGCGGCAGTGGTGATGATCAGCTTCATGGGCTTCTCTCCTCCTCGGGCTTCAGGAACAGGAGCAGGACGACGCCCGCTCCCAGTACGGCAACCCCCGCAAGCGCGCCCCAGCCGGTATAGGCGAGGCTGGACCAGAGCAGATACGCCGTCGTCGCGCAGAAGACGGCGGGAAGGATCGGGTAGAGCGGCACGCGGAACGGCCGCTCCACATCAGGATAGCGCCGGCGCAGCACGAACAGCGCCACACCGACCAGCAGCAGGAAGAACCAGAAGACCGGTGCGGTATATTCGACCGCCATCCGGAACCCGTCCCGCGCGAATCCGCCCGCAACCACCAGCGCCAGCGCCACCGCCCCCTGCGCGACCAGTGCGTTGCCCGGCGTGTCGCGGATCATGTCCCACCGCCCGAGCCAGCGCAGCGCAGCGAAGCGCTGGCCGAGCGCTGCAGCAGTCCGCCCGCCGGTGATCGCCGTTGCGTTGGCGCTGGTCAGCGCGGCTATCGCCACGGCCGCGCTGATCGCCGCCGCGCCGCCATCGCCGAGCGCGCGCCGCATCACCTCGGCCGCCACCGCATCCGATCCGGCGAGCCCTGCAAAGCCAAGCGAATGCAGCGCTGCCAGATTCACCAGCACATAGAGCAATGTCACCAGCGCCAGTCCCGCCGCCATGATCGGCGCAATCCGGC
>CAYOXO010000264.1:0-3653 GCA_964407945.1 uncultured Stakelama sp. | reverse complement strand
TCGCGAAGCAGTGAAAGACGCCATAGTTGGAAAATCGGTACCAGGATTGATCCTCGGCTTCCCGCCCGATCTCGCGAAAGGCCCAGTCGCCGAACCTGACGCGGCTCGCGCAGCCGAAGTCGTCATCGCTCTGGAACGCTCTCGGCCATTTCGCGTCCTGATTGCCATAGAGCGGCAGGTCGGCATGGATCAGGTCGGCATGCCGCTCATCAGCTTCTTGCGCCTGCACACTTGCAGCGCTCAGCACCAGCAGCCCAGCGCCGATCAGTTTCCCCCACCCCATGCTGCTCTCTCTCCATTCGGGCGCTCAGCCTACTGCCCGCTCCATTCCTGGACAGCCACCATCCACGTCCTGACGCGGTTTCAGTTGCTCGCCACACGCGGTTCCTCCACCGGCCAGGCGGCCGTCACACGGTTCCGGCCCGCGCGCTTGGAGTCGTATAGAGCCGCGTCGGCGCGCTCCATCAGCCGCTGACCGGACTCGCTGTCGATCTCGGTCATGCGCGCGGCCCCGATGCTCACCGTCACGCGGCCGGCCGGCGCCGGGGATGCGAGCGCCAACGCCTCGACCCCCGCCCGCATCGCCTCCGCCACGTCGAGCGCCTCGGCGGGGCTGGCCCCCGGCAGGATCGCCGAGAACTCCTCGCCGCCATAGCGCGCGACCACGTCGGTCGCCCGCGTCGCGCAGGCCTGAAGCGCCTCCGCGACGTCCCGCAGCCGTTCATCCCCCGTCTGGTGACCCAGCGTATCGTTGAGCAGCTTGAAGTGATCGATGTCGATCATCAGCAGTGCCAGGCCCTGCCCTCCTCGCCCCGCCCGCACCAGCTCGCGGCGCAACGCTTCGTCGAACTGACGGCGATTGGGCAATCCGGTCAGCGCGTCGATCTGCGATAGCTGAGCCAGCCGGTCCCGCTCGTTCATCCCGTGCAACTGGGTCAACACCGCTCGCAAGCCATAGCCCAGCGTCGCCGCAACGCAGCCCGCGATCGCCAATGCTGGCGCTTCGGGCACCAGGGCCGCCGAGACGATCAGCAGGCTCAACGGCAGGATCAGCGGGCTTCCGGTCCTGGCCACCCGCACCAGCATCGGATTGCCAAATGGAGTCGGCGCCACGTCCAGCCTGCTCAATGCAAGAACGCTCAGCAGGATAAATGGCAATCCCACTCCAACGCTGACAAGCGTGCTCGAGCTTTCGTCGACAAGGTGATTATAGCTGGCGGCGGCAAGCAGATAGACCCCGGAAAAGGCCGCAAGTACCCCAAACAGCCTGCGCTCCACCTCAACCGCGCTCGCGCGATACCGGAAGAGCGCGAACACTGCGATGAAGACGTTCTGGATGTCGAACATCATCGCCAGTGCGCGTGCGCCGGCCTCATCACTGACGCCCGAAAGCTGGACGAAGCTGAAGATATAGGCCCCGAACAGCGCGCCCAAAAGCAGCGCCAGTGCCCCGTCCACCAGCCGCGCCGGCCAAGGATCCCCATCGGGACTCGCCAACATGAAGACCAGGGGCACGCCATAGAGAACGAACAGCAGCATCGAGATCGCACCCGTGCCCACGGCATCCGACCCCGTCAGCGCCCCCAGCAGCTGCCATCCGACCCCCAGACTCCAGAACAGCATCGCGGCGGCGATCTGCATCCAGGCCAGTCGCTCGCGGCCGTTGCTGCGTTGCGCGCGCCATCCGCTCGCCAGCGCCGCGATCAGTGCAGCCAGTGTCTCGCACCCCAGCGTGCCGAGCGCGAGCGGGTCGGTGGTCGTCAACGCAACGAAGATATGTGCGGGAATGAAGACAAGCGGCAGCGCGACCGCCAGCCGGGCCGCAAGCGCATCGGCGCGTACGGCAGCCATCGTGCCGAGCTCGGCGGCCGTATCTGGCGCACTCGCACTCATCCTGCACACACTATGTCCGCGCGGTTAATACTTGCATAGCGTTGGGTGGGGTCAGCTTGGTGTTTTCCTACAGCTGCGATTTGTGCCACCTTCCCCTCGAAGCCGGTCGGACGGGCACAATTCCGGCCTCGCGCGCGTTAGGGGCGAGACGTTTGTGACTTTCTGAACGGATCACGCGAGGAACCACAGCAAGTGACCGCCGGCTATTCCTCGACACCGCTCGCCGACAAGCTGGGGTTCAAACCCGGCATGCGTGCCTTCATCGCCGACATGCCGGCCAGCGTCCGCGCCGAAATCGCGCTCGACTCGCTTGGGCTCGAACTGCTCGCCGCGCCCGGTGCCGGTATCGACGCCGCGCACGTCTTCGTCACCGAACGCACCCGACTCGACTGCGAGCTGGTCGCCTTGCGCCAGCTGATCGCGCCGAGCGGCTTCGTCTGGGTCTCGTGGCCCAAAAAGGCAGCGAAGGTAGAGACCGACATCACCGAGGACGTGATCCGCGAGATCGCCCTGCCGCTCGGTCTGGTCGATGTGAAGGTCTGCGCGGTCGATGAGATCTGGTCGGGATTGAAACTGATGATCCGCAAGGAGCTGCGCTGAGCAGGCGGCGGAACAAGGGGGGAATGATGCAGAACTGGAGTACCGCAAGACGGATCGCCGTCGCCACGCTCGTGGCGGGCACGCTCGATATCCTTGCCGCAACCGGAATGACGCTTGCGTTCGGACGACTGGTCGATGCGATGCTGCGCTATGTCGCTTCCGGCCCCTTCCCCGCTGCACCGCAATGGGGCGCCGGCGGTGCAGCGCTTGGCCTTGGGGTGCACTTCGCGTTGATGGCGATCATGGCAACGATCTTCGTCGTCGCGGCAGACCGTATCCCGCGGCTCAAGGCCCAACCCATCTACTGGGGGGTCGTCTATGGTATGATCACCTATGTGGCGATGAATCTGATCGTGGTGCCGCTGCGCTTCGGCACGACACCCGGCGCAATCTCCATCGCCAGTCAGCTGATCTTCCACATTCTGCTTGTCGGAATTCCCATCGCGCTGGTTGCCCGGCGCTAGCACGGCGTCGCGGCGCGGTGTAGCGGACCGTCAACCGGGGGAATTCATGACGACGACGGCAAATAATCGCATCCTCACGCTCGACACCGTGCGCGGGGTCGCCGTGATGGGCATCCTGCTGCTCAACATCATCGCCTTCTCCATGCCCCCTGCCGCCTATATGAACCCGCGCGCCTATGGCGGGTCGGAGGGGCTCGATTTCGCCGTCTGGCTCGGCAACTTCGTCCTGTTCGACGGCAAGATGCGCGGCCTGTTCTCCTTCCTGTTCGGCGCCTCGACGCTGCTCGTGATCGACGGCGCCGTCATGAAGGGCGAGAGCGCCGCCAGAACCCACTATGCCCGCATGGTGTGGCTGCTTGTCTTTGGACTACTCCATTGCTGGCTGATCTGGTGGGGCGACATCCTCAGCCACTACGCCATGATCGGCATGATCGCCTTCTTCTTTCGCAATGTGGCGGTGAAGCGGCTGATCGGAATCGGAATCTGCCTGCTGGTCGTGCAGTTGCTCGTCGCGCTCACGATGCTGATGGGGATCGAATTCGCGCGCGCGAACATCTCCAGTCCGGACGTGCAGACGGCACGCGAAGCTCGCCAGATGCTCGCCGACTTCACGCTCAACTTCGGCGTACCCCCCGAAGCCGCGCTCGCGCGCGAACTCGGCATCCATCAGGGCGGCTGGCTCGATATCGCGGCCGA
>CAYOXO010000263.1:0-3698 GCA_964407945.1 uncultured Stakelama sp. | reverse complement strand
TCTACGTCGCCAAGGCCGCCGGCCGCAACTGCCTGCGCCTGTTCGGCGATCCCGTGCCCGCGGAGAGCGAGCCGGAGCTGGTCCGCACCGGAACCTTGCGCGCGAGCTAGGCCGCAACCCAAAGGCCGGAGCGTCAACTGTCGACCCGAACCAGGCGTGAGGCAAGCACCGCAACCCGCGGTCGAGCGGGGACGCATGTCCGAATTGCAGCGCGACGAGTACTCGTCGCGCTGGCAAATTTCAGGTCCGTCGCTTGGCCAGGATCAGAGCGTGATCCCGCCGGCAACTGACAGGCGGCCGCGCTCAACGTGTCCTGACAAGCCCTAAGGCGCAATGAAACTTGCGATATTGCGCCCCTTCGACTCGTATTCGTCAGAAAATCGAACTCGTCGGCAGGCCTAGCGCTATTGCACCGGCATAGCGTGCCTGAGGGCTGGCCTGAAGCGGGTGGAAACGTGCGCCCTGGATGTCGCGGAAGCGCCGCTCCAATCCCGTCGCCCGGTAGAATGACGCGCCGCCCGCCAACTCCATCGCCAGATCGACAGCCGCAATCGCGTGGCGGGCGATCAGAGTGCGCCCGATCATGACCTCGTTGACCGTCTCGGCGCATGGCACGTTGCGCGCCACGGTATCCAGCATCCAACGGTGTGCGAGCTGCGCGGCCCGCAATTCGGTATCCATGCGTCCGGCAAGCGATGGGTCGGATGCCTGTTTCTTACTCGCGATCTCAATGGCGATGTCGCGGGCGCTCTCGGCAACCCCAAGGTACACCGCATAGATCAGCGGGAAGGCGATGGTCGCAATTGTCTCGAAAACCGGGTGCCACTCGCCGGCCTTGCGCGAAAACGCGACGTTCGCGGCGGGGATGAAGAGATTTTCGATCACGACGTCATTCGATGCGGTGCCGCGCATGCCAAGCGTGCGCCAGGTATCCTCGATGCGCACAGCCGACGACTTCATTGGCGCACCGAAGTGAATGACGGACCGGTTTCCGTCTTCTCCTTCATAAATGGCTCCGGTCATCAGGACATCTCCGGCTTCGGCGCCGGAGGTGAACACCTTCCGCGCGGTGACCCGATAACCGTCGCCGTCCCTCTCGGCCTTTCCCGATCCGCCGATCCAGTCCGAACCGCCAGACGACAGCAAGATGATCCTCTCCGCCGCGACCCGTTTCAGCAGGGATTCCACAGCCGCGACCTTCTGGTGCCGCCAGCGCCAAGCGGGAATGGCAACCTGATGGGTGTGCATGGAAAAGGCCAGCGCGGTGGAACCGCACGCCCTGGCGAGCACGCGCAGCATCTCGGCGAGTTCGGGGATCTCGGCGCCCCCGCCGCCCAGTTCTCGCGGGACGCCTGCCTCGACGAGGCCTGCCTCCTTCAACAAGGAATAGTTCTCGCTGACGAAGCGGTCATTCTGGTCGATCTCGGCGGCACGCGCGGCGAGTTTCGGCGCGAGCTGATGCGCCTTTTCGACGATACTGGTGGGCGTATCGGCGCCCGCACTGAATGACGGAGCCGAGGCTCTCGGAGCAGTGACAGTCGACATGGTGTCCTCCATTCCTGCGAGACAGAAGGATCACCGCTGAGGCTTTGAGCTTCCAGTTCAGCAACTGAACTGCCGACGTTTTTTGTGCGCGCCCGATCTGTTACCATTCGTAAAAAGAAAAACGGGGTTCGCCATGAACGATCGCGGCGGCTATGGCCAGTTTTGCCCGGTATCGATGGCCTCGGAGATATTGTGCAGCCGATGGACGACGCTGGTGGTGCGAGAACTGCTCTGCGGCAGCACCCGGTTCAATGACCTGCGGCGCGGACTGCCGAAGATGTCGCCTGCCTTGCTGTCGAAACGGCTCAAGGAACTGCAGCAGGCCGGGGTCGTCACCGTGTCGCGCAAGTCGAAAGGCTCGGTTGAATATCACCTTTCCGAAGCGGGGGAAGAGCTGCGATCGCTGATCATGGGTCTCGGCAACTGGGCGCAGCGCTGGATGGAATCGAGGCTTTCGCTCAGAAATCTCGACCCCTCGCTGTTGATGTGGGACATGCGCAGGAGCCTCAACGTCAAGCTGCTGCCGGCTCATCGCTGCACGATACAGTTCTTGTACCCCGAACTTCCAGGGTCGCAGAAGCGGTGGTGGCTGGTGGTGACCGATGGCACCGTCGACCTCTGCAATTTCGATCCCGGCCACCAGCTCGATCTGCTGGTCACCAGTTCCCTGCGCACGATGACGGCGATCTGGATGGGACTGACGACGATCAAGAAGGAATCGGACACCGGCCAGTTGAAGATCGACGGCGAGCAGACCCTGGCTTGCTCCATGCAACAATGGCTGGGGCTCAGCGCCTTTGCTTTCGAACCGCGTCGGGTGCAGTGACGGACGCAACGATCATGCGCCAGGAGCGGACCCCGGCAAATCGTCGGAAAGCGGACATCGGAATAGCGGGCTTCTAACGGCAGTCTCGACCCGTTGCGGACATAGACACCGGCCACCACCGCGGACCCTGCCGCAACTCCGCTGACGCGATGTAACCCAAACCGGCCAGGCCACCCCGCAACCTTCCGGTAACCTTCCTGAGGCAACTCTCCGCCGGCGGGGCGCTCGCTGACAGCCATTTGCTCGGACCAGCCGTGCAGCTTCCCGCGCTCGCTGAACAGCAGCGAACAATTCCGTTCAGGTGGCGTTGCAATTGCGGCAGCGATAATCGCCTCGGCTAAACCAGGAGACACTCCATGCGACATCTGTTGATCGCGGCGGCCCTGCTGGGCTCCATCACGGTGGTCAGTGCCGCACCGGCTGCCCCGCGCGAAGGCGCCCTTCCGGCCGCGACCGCACAGCAGCTCGACAGGCTGCCGGCCGAATTCACGGCCAGCGACGCCAAGCTGCGGCGGATGCAGATCATCCAGAACAATCTCGATCGCCAGCGCTATGGGCGCGGCGGCGGTTATGGCTATGGCGGCGGCTACGGTTACGGGCGCGGCTATGGCTACGGACGCGGCTATGGCTACGGCCGTGGATATGGTGGGCCACCACCCTATGGCTACGGCTATCGTCGCCACGGCTACTACGATCGCTGGTGAACACCATGGCGGCCCCGCAGGACAGCGGGGCCGCTCTTTCTTATGGAGCGCGCGACCGGGCGTTCAGAACGCCGCGCTCGCTCAGATCGCAGGTTCTCAAGAAAGAAATCTTCGCGCCCCTGTCGGAACCCGCGCCCCGCCATCGTCCTTGAAGCGACAGGCCGCCATCTGGTCTGATGACGCAGCAAGGAGCATGGCGATGAAGGTCACGCAGAATCTCTGGTTCGACAAGGACATGGAGGCTGCGATCAGCCTCTACACTTCGCTGATCCCGAACTCCGCGCTGGAATGGACCAGCGCCTTGCCGGCGGAATCGCCGAGCGGCCCGGCCGGCAGCGTCAAGATCGCCGCCTTCACCATTGGCGGCCAGCGCTACCAGGCCTTCGAAGCCTGGCGCTCCGACGCCTTCAACCACACCTTCTCGATCTTCGTCGAATGCGACACGCAGGCCGAGATCGACCGGCTCTGGGAAGCGCTCGGTGAAGGCGGCAAGTTCGAGCAGTGCGGCTGGCTGAGGGATCGCTGGGGTCTGTCCTGGCAGATCGCGCCCAAGCGCCTCGGCGAACTCACCCGCGACCCCGATCGCGCCAAGGCCAAGCGCGTCGCCGAGGCGATGCTGAAGA
>CAYOXO010000262.1:0-3744 GCA_964407945.1 uncultured Stakelama sp. | reverse complement strand
GGGGCGCCGTCACTGACCGCGACGATCTCAAACCCCGGGGCGAATTGGGTCACCTTGTCGCCGTGGCTCATCCAGACCTGGTGACGTTCGCCCTCCGCCCAGAGCCCGTCGAACAGCGCGCAATCCTTGGTGATGGTGATGAAGGCGCGGCCGAACTCACCGTCCCACTCGCCGTCCTTGCCGGCTTCGACCCGGCCGCCCAGCTGGTGGCTCATCACCTGCTGGCCGTAGCAGATGCCGAGGATCGGTAGCCCGCTGTCGAACAGGATCTGCGGCGCGCGCGGGCTGCCTTCTTCGGGAACGCCGGCCGGGGAGCCCGACAGGATGATGCCCTTGGGCTTCATCCGTTGGAACGCCTCTTCGGCCATGCTGAACGGAGTGATCTCGGAATAGACCCCGGCCTCGCGCACGCGCCGGGCGATCAGCTGCGTCACTTGGCTGCCGAAGTCGACGATCAGTATGGATTCGGGATGGGCTGCCGTCATGGCCAGCCCCTAGGAAACCCCGGCGCACGTGTAAACCGCAACGCAAAACGCGCGACCCCCGCGGGAGGGACGCGCGCTCTGCGTGATCTCTAAAGAGACTTAGTAGCGGCGGTACGGGTAGTTGCCGCCGTAGTTGCGCTCGGCATCGATGTCCCGGATCCGGCCGTAACGATCGATCGAGCAGTTGAAGCGGGCATCCGCCTGCTGCTGATAGCCGTACTGGCCATAGCCGTAGTTGTCGTAACCGTAGCCGTTGTAGCCGTAGTTGCCACCGCGGGTCGGCATGCCGGTCGTGGCATAGCCGTAGACCTTCACGCCACCATCCGAGCGACGGCTGACCTGATTGACCGACACGACACGCGCGCCCTGGTAATTGTTGGCGTAGCCGTTGTTGTAGCCGTAGCCGTAGCCATACTGGCGATAGCGGCCGCCCTCGTTGTCGAGACCGCGGGTGTTGATGCGATATTCGACCGCGCGAACACACTGCTCCACGGCATAGCGCTCATTCTGCGCATAGCTGCGACCGCCAAGGATCTGGTTCAGGATGGTGCCGATCACGCCGCCCTGGTTGCCATAACCATAGCCGGGATACGCACCGCCGTAGCCGGGGTAGCCATACTGCGCAGCGGCCGGGGCCGCCGCCGTCATCGCGGCCACCGCAGCGCCGCCCAACAGGATCTTCGAAACAGCCTTCATGGCCCATACTCCTTCATACGCGCCCCCGTTCGGACGCCATGAGAACGCTTCTAGGCCGATTCGGCTGCATCATGACTGAATGCAGCGCGAGCCGTTCGTTCAGGTTGGTTAACGCATTGGCTCAGCGGTGACGGAGGAACTTCTTCATGGTTCGCCAGGCATCGGCGGCGGCCGCGCCTTCCGCCGCCGGATCCTTTACGCGCGGATCGGCGCTCGCATCGCCCCACACGAAGCTCGAATAGGTGCCGTCGCCGCACACTTGGTGCCCGGCAGTTTCGTAAACCTTTAACGTCACGCGCGCTCCCTTGCCCGACGCGCGCAGCCGCGCCGCCAGGCGCTTCGCCATCGCTCCCGACGCCCAGGTTTCATCGCGCATCGAGCCGATCAGTAGGAAGCGTGCGTTCGACCGCTCGATTGGGATCGCCGCCGCCGCCGCGTCCGCCGGATGATCGCGCCGCCCGTTCTCATATCGCCCCGTATTGTCGAAATAGCCGCGATCGGGCGTGTTGCTCCACGGCTGCAGCGGGACGTAAGGCAGCGGATCCCCACGCCAGCTCCACGACGACAGTTTCGCTGGCGCGACAAAGCCTTTGGGCATGGTCGATCGTTGGTCGCCTATCCCATAGCCTTCCCACACCACGTCTGACGGCACGCAGGCGATGACCTTGCGGATCCACGGATAGCGCACCGCCGCGACGGTCGCGAACTCCGCCCCCTTGCTGTGGCCGTAAACCGCAATCCGCCGCGCATCGACCTCGGGCCGCTGCGCCATCCAGTCGCGCACCGCCTGCAATCCCTCGATCGGCACGTTGACGTGAATGTTGGTCACGCCCTTCACCTTGGCGATGTCGTAGGCAAAATAGTTGAAGGCGAAGGCCGCCTGTCCCTGCCCCGCGAACCGCACCGCGAGCGCCCGCGCGCTTTCCATCGACCCGCCCTCGCTGCCGTGCAGCAGGATGATCGCGGGTCGCTGCCCCCCACTTTTCGGCGCGGCATAGACGCCGTTCAGCGCGCCCTGTTCGACCGTTTCGACCGTCAGGGCCGGCGGATCGCGAAAGGTCACGGCGCGGCGCGACACAGTTCTTCCGCCCGCCTCGACCGTCAGCACTTTCCCGCTCGACACTTCCTCACCCAGCGGCGCTAATCCTGCCAGTGTCGCATCGCCCGGCCGCCGCATCGACCAGAACAGACCGTAGGAATCGTGCCCGACATAGGTGCCCGCGACCGGTGCCTGCGCGCCGCTGTCCACTGTGCCGTCGCGCCGCACGGTGAAGTCCGCCCAGCTGCGGTACATCGCTTTGCTCGGTCGCCATTGCCCGTCCTTGCCCTCGGACCATTTTTCGTACGGGCCGGACACCGACAGGCGAACCGTCGTGCCGGGCCGCTGCCCCGACAGGTGGATCGCTGGCTCCTCGCCGGTGACGAAGGACATGGGCGGTTCGGCGGCGGTGGCAAGCAAGGCGGAAAGAATCACGGCATCACTCCAACGGGCATCGTGCAACATTGCCGCCCCTTGGCGCGCCCGTGCGATTTATTCCGTCAGTGAACGCCGTGCGCGGTCAATCGACTGCTCACACCGCCAGCGCACGCAGCGCACGCGCCCCGGCGCGACTGACCGGCACGCTCTCGCCATTGTCCATCCACGCCAACATCCGGCTCGACCCCGCCGGCTCGGTTCGCTCCAGCCGCGTTAGGTTGATGATCGCCGAGCGGTGGACGCGAAGGAACCGCGCCGGGTCCAGGTCGGCCTCGAATTCGCTGAGGCTCAGCCGGACGAGGTAGCGCCCGTCGGCGGTCACGACTTCGGAATAATCCTGCGCGCCGGTGATGATGACGATATCGCCGACTGCAATCGGTCCAAGCCCCTCTCCCTTGCGGACGAGATAATGGTCGCGCTTCTGGCGGACGATGGTCGCGGGCGCGGCCTGCCGTCCGCCGCGCAGCGCATAGGTCGTCGCCGCCACCAGCGCGTAGAGCACCAATCCCTGAAAACTTTGCCACGCGAAGGCCGGCCCTTGGAATGGGCGAAGCTGCAAGGGCGCACCGTTGAGGACGCCCAGGATCCCCAGCGCCATCAGCACAAGCGAATACCAGGCGAGCGCGAACAGGACCGCCGCCGCGACATGGAGCGGGAACTGCCGCCGTGCCGGCATCGGCAGGACGTGCTGCTTCAGCAAGCTGTGCGCCACCGCCGCGACCAGCGCCAACGGCACGACATTGGCCAGCGACGATCCCGCCGCATCGGCGGGGGAAGCGCCGCCCAGCACGAAAATCACCGCATAGCCGACCGCCAGTGCCGCGCTTGCTGCCGCCAGCAACTTTAACCAGCCGGGACGGAAATCCCCATCGCTGGCACCATCGTCGCGGAGCGGCTTTTCGCTCAGGGCCGCATCCCCGTCCACTGGCCGAGGAAGGCCGCGACGTCGGCGGCTTCTTCGATGATCTTGCTGGTCGGCTTTCCGCTGCCGTGGCCGGCGCGCGTTTCGATGCGGATGAGGTGCGGCTTGTTGCCGACACTCTCTGCCGCCTGCAGCGCCGCGATATATTTGAAGCTGTGGCCGGG
>CAYOXO010000261.1:0-3759 GCA_964407945.1 uncultured Stakelama sp. | reverse complement strand
TGCACATCGGCATCGCTGGCCCGCGCCGGAAGCGGCAGCGCCAGCATGGTCAGCGCCAACATCAGCCACAGCAGCGAGGGTCGGCGCGCATCGGCAGAAATGGGAGCAGCAAGGTGGCCGGGGCGCATCGACGAGTCCCTTGTTAAGAATCGTTCGCGATCTGCACCCTCTAGCAGGTCGAGGGTCAAGGGCTATTTCCAAATTCGGCGATCGGATCGCCAACGGCTGGCCAGGCTTGGGCTCAAAGCCCTGGATCCGCTCAATAGCGCGCGGACAATGTACTGATCAGCGGGCACCCGACCTGATCGCCGGCGCTGCAGGCCCGAACGGTGTCGGCGAGCACCCGCTCCATGCGCTTCAAATCCACGATTCGCGCGCGAACCTGCTTGAGGTGCGAGGCCGCGATCTCGCGGGCATCGTCACAGGAGACGGTGTCGGCGGTGGCTATGCCGAGCAGCGCGCGGATCTCGTCCAGCGTGAAGCCCAGTTCGCGGGCGCGCCGGACGAAATTGAGCCGCGCGACATCGGCCGTGCCGAAACTGCGATAGCGGCCGCGTCGCGCGGCCTTGGGCAGGAGCCCGATACGCTCATAATAGCGGATCGTCTCGATATTGCAGCGGGTGCGCCGCGACAGCTCCCCGATTGCGATGGTCTCCGATGTCGTCATCTGCTGCTCGAAATTGGGGGTTGAGTCTGTAGCAGCTACAGACGGTAGGGTGCGATTCCGTCGATCGCAAGGAGTCGCCCATCGTGTCCGGACCGCCTGATTCCCGCCCGCCTTCGGGCACGCGCGGCGCCGCCATTCTCACGGCCGGCGGCATCGCGGCAGCGTTTGGCGTCGCGTCGTGCTGCGCGCTGCCGATGTTGCTCGCCACCGCTGGCCTCGGCGCGGGTTGGCTCGGCGGTATCGCCATGGCTGCCAGCCCGTATCGGACGCTGTTGCTGTGCGTGAGCGCGCTTTTCCTGATCGGCGGCGCGGTCCTGCTCTGGCGGCAGCAGCGCATCGCGAGGGCCTGCGGCCCCGATGGTGCCTGTACGCCGCCTGGCGTGCGGGTGGTCCTCCTCATCGGCCTGCTGCTCGGCGCGATCCTCCTCTGGCTCGGCTATTCCTATGTCTGAGGGCTCGTTCATTCCTCAATCGACGCTCACCTGTCCGCTGTGCGGGGTGGCAAAGACCGAGACGATGCCGACGAGCGCCTGCCAGTATTTCTATGACTGCAGCGGGTGCGGGGCGGTGCTGCGGCCAAAGGCCGGCGATTGCTGCGTCTTCTGTTCCTATGGCACCGAGCCCTGTCCCCCGATCCAACTCGCGGGACCGGACGCCGCCTGCTGCCGCTAGCCGGACGAGGCCGGGGCGGGCCACCGCCTTAGCGGCGGCCCGGGAACAGGGTTTGGAACCGTGCCGGCTATTGCTTTGCGATCGCGGTCACCTCACCGGCATTGCCGCGAACGGTCAGGTCGAAGGCAATTTTGTCCCCGACAGCGACGCCGCCCAGCAGTTCGGGCTTTGCGGTGAACGCCATCGTCATCGCCGGCCAGCCGAGCTCTGGAATCGGGCCGTGATCGAGCGTGATCTCGCCGGCCGCCTTGTCGAGCGCGGTCACGGTGCCGACGCCCTTGCTCGACTTCGCCTCGGCGGGCATCGCCATATTGCCCGACATAGCGTCCGTGCCGCCGGGCGCGTCGGCCGTCGCGGTGTTGGCGGGTGCCGCCGTATCGCTCGCGGGCTTCTCGCCGCAGGCGGCGAGCAGCATGGCGAGGCCGAGTGCCGGGGTCAGGTAGAGTGGGTTCATTGGTCGTCTCCTTGCAGGTTGCGGGTTGAAGCGGGCGTCGCGCCGGGCCGGCGCATCAGGAGGTAGGCGGCGGGGATCACGAACATCGACAGGAGCGGCGCCGTGAGCATGCCGCCGATCATCGGCGCGGCGATCCGGCTCATGACCTCGGAGCCCGCGCCCGAGCCGACCAGGATCGGCAACAGGCCGGCGATGATCACCGCGACCGTCATCGCCTTGGGCCGGACGCGCAGCAGCGCGCCTTCGCGAACCGCGTGCTGGACCTCGTCGGCGGCGGGTTCGGGCCCGCGCGCCTCGAGCGCATGCTTGAGATAGATGAGCATCACCACGCCGAACTCGGCGGCGACCCCGGCCAGGGCGATGAACCCGACCCCGGTTGCGACCGACTGGTGATAGCCGAGCAGGTAGAGCAGCCAGAAGCCTCCCGTCATCGCGAACGGCAAGGTGCCCATGATCAGCGCCGCTTCGCCGACGCGCCGGAAGATCAGGAACAGCAGCAGGAAGATGATCGCCAGCGTGGCAGGCACCACCAGCATCAGCCGGTCGAGCGCGCGCTGCAGATATTCGAACTGTCCCGAATAGGCGATCGACACGCCCGGCGAGAGCTTGACCTGCCGCGCCACCGCCGCTTGCAGGTCGGACACCACCGAAGCGAGGTCGCGCCCGCGCACATCGACATAGACCCAGGTCGAGGGCCGCCCATTCTCGGTCTTGAGCATCGGCGGCCCGTCGGCGATCGCGACCTTGGCGACGGTGCCGAGCGTGATCTGCTGGCCCGAAGGGGTCAGCACCGGTAGCGCCCGCAAAGCCTCGGGGCTGTCGCGCAGCTCGCGCGGATAGCGCACGCTGATCGGATAGCGTGCCAGCCCCTCGACCGTCTGGCCGATCGTCTCGCCGCCGATCGCGCCGGCGACGATCGCCTGCACGTCGGCGATGTTGAGCCCGTATCGGGCCGCTGCGGCGCGATCGATGTCGATATCGACGTAACGCCCGCCGGTCAGTCGTTCGGCGAGTGCCGAGCCGACGCCGGGGACGGCCTTGGCCACGCCCTCGACGTCGCGCGCGATGCGGTCGATCTCGGCAAGGTCGCTTCCCGATACCTTGACGCCGATCGGGCTCTTGATGCCGGTCGCGAGCATGTCGATGCGGTTGCGGATCGGGGGCACCCAGATATTGGCGAGTCCCGGCACCTTCACCGCGCGGTCGAGCTCCTCGACCAGCTTCTCCGGCGTCATGCCCGGCCGCCACTGGTCGCGAGGCTTGAAGCGGATCGTCGTCTCGAACATCTCGAGCGGTGCCGGGTCGGTCGCGCTCTCGGCACGCCCGGCCTTGCCGAACACGCTCTGCACCTCGGGGACGGTCTTGATCATCCGGTCGGTCTGCTGGAGCAGCTCGGACGCCTTGGCCGCCGACAGCCCGGGCAGTGCCGAGGGCATGTAGAGCAGGTCGCCCTCGTTCATCGCGGGCAGGAACTCGCCGCCGAGCCGCGACACCGGCCAGGCGGTGGTCGCGAACACGAGCAGCGCGATCACCAGCACCGTCTTCGGCCGCCGGAGCGTCCAGTCGATCGCGGGGCGGTACGCGGCGGTGAGCGCACGGTTGATCGGATTGGCCTGCTCGGACGGGATGCGGCCGCGGATCAGCCAGCCCATCAGCACGGGGACCAGCGTCACCGACAGGATCGCTGCCGCCGCCATGGTATAGGTCTTGGTGAAGGCGAGCGGCGCGAACAGCCGCCCTTCCTGCGCCTGAAGCGTAAACACGGGCACGAACGACAGCGTGATGATGAGCAGGCTGAAGAACAGTGCCGGCCCGACCTCGATCGCGGCCTGGGTGATCACCCGCCAGCGCTCGGTGCCTTCCAGCCGCTCGCCGGGATGATCATGCTCCCAGCGCTCCAGCGCCTTGTGCGCGTTCTCGATCATCACGATCGCCGCGTCGACCATGGCGCCGATCGCGATCGCGA
>CAYOXO010000260.1:0-3768 GCA_964407945.1 uncultured Stakelama sp. | reverse complement strand
GGGAGCAGGCCGTCGCGGCTCATCACGAAGAAGATGCGGGTCTGGCCGAACATCATCATCAGGATGACCGAAGGCAGCGCCAGGCCGGCAGCGAGGCCGATCAGGTTGCCGATCTGGGGCCAGCCGATTTCACGCAGTGTCCAGGCGAGCGCTTCCTTCGAGCAGACCACGGCCTCCTTGCCGGTCGCGGCGGCAGTCTCGACGCACGCCTTGGCCAGCTCGGTACTGCCAGGTGCCAGCGCCGCGCCGTCAGCGCCCAGAATCGGCTGTGCACCAACGCTGCCGATCACGCCGGCGGCGACGAGCAGGTAGAAGATGGTGCAGATGGCGAGCGAGCCGATCAGGCCGATCGGCATGTTGCGCTGGGGGTTCTTGGTTTCTTCGGCTGCGGTCGAAACCGCGTCGAAGCCGACATAGGCGAAGAAGATCGACGCCGCTGCCGCCGAGACGCCGGCAAAGCCAAGCGGCGAGAAGGGCTCGAAATTCTGCATGTTCATCACCGGAATCGCGAGGATGATGAACAGCGACAGCGCCGAGACCTTGACCAGAACCAGGATCGAATTGACGAGCGCGCTCTCCTTGGTGCCGATCACCAGCAGCCAGGTGACGAGACCGGCGATCGCCATCGCGGGCAGATTGACGATGCCGCCGTCATAGGGGCCCCGCACCAACGCGTCCGGAATATCGACCGCAAAGGCGTTCTCTATCAATCCCACGACGTAGCCGGACCAGCCGACCGATACCGCGCCTGCGGCGACGGCATATTCGAGGATCAGTGCCCAGCCGACCATCCATGCGATCAGCTCGCCCATCACGGCATAGCTATAGGTGTAAGCTGAACCTGAAACGGGGACCATTGCTGCCATTTCGGCGTAGCAGAGTGCCGCAACCGCGCAGACGACGCCTGCGATCACGAACGACAGCATCATGCCGGGACCGGCCTTCTGCGCCGCTTCGGCGGTGAGAACGAAAATGCCGGTGCCGATCACCGCACCGATGCCGAGCATGGTGAGCTGGAACGCTCCCAATGAACGGTGGAGCGATTTCTTTTCGGCTGTGGCTAGAATGGCGTCGAGTGGTTTTACGCGCCCGAATATCATGCAACTTCCCCCAATGCGGCTTGGTTCTTGCCTTGTCGCCGCTGATACGAAAGCGGCGACCCTAGCCGCAAAATGGGATGGCGCAATCCCCCAAAAAACTCAGCTTATCGCGCCAGCATCGGCCCTAAAGGCTTGCCCGCGAAAACATGGACATGGAGGTGGGGTACCTCCTGTCCGCCATTGAGGCCGACATTGGCGAGCAGGCGATAGCCCGGCTCCACCGCCCCGGCTTCGCGCGCGACCACGCCGACGGCGCGGACAAATCCCGCGATTTCAGCGTCGGACGCGCGGGCGGAGAAGTCGTCCCACGACACATAGGCACCCGTCGGGATCACCAGCAGATGCGTTGGTGCCAGCGGGTTGATGTCGTGGAACGCGATCGCGAAGGCGTCCTCATAGACGCGCTTCGAGGGGATTTCGTCGCGGAGGATCTTCGCGAAGATATTCTGGTCGTCATAGGGCTTGGTCGCGTCAATCGGCATGTCGGCTGGCCTTTTCGTCGATTCCGGAGATGCCCTCGCGCCGGGCGAGTTCGGTACGTACGTCGTCGAGCGACAGTCCCGAATCCGCCAGCAGGACAAGGAGGTGAAAGATCAGGTCGGCCGCCTCGCCGGTCAGGCCCTCGCGGTCGTCCTGCACAGCGGCGATCGCAGCCTCGACGGCTTCCTCACCCAGCTTCTGCGCGATCTTGGCGCGGCCCTTGGCAGCCAGCTTGGCGACATAGGAGGTTGCGGGATCGCCAGTGCGGCGCTCGCGGATCACGGCTTCGAGCGTGTCGAGAATATCGGCGGCCATAACCAGGGCAGTCGGGCAGCGCTGCTTTTCTGTCAATCCTTGGGTGGGCGCTTGCGGCGGCGCATCGCGCGCTGGGCGAGCCAGATCCCGGCGGCCGCCATCGCCGCGAGCGCGAGGTCGGAAGGCTCGGGCATCGTGCGGCGCGTCACTTCTCCGCTGTGCGCAGCAAGTGCGGGCATGGCGGCGAGCAACGGGAGGAGAAGGCGGAGCATCGGATCGTATCTAGCCCGATCCGGCTGCGAAAGCATTAATCGTGATTGCGTACCGGGATGCCGGCCGCCGCCAGCGCCGCATGCGCGTCAGCGATGCTCGCTTCGCCGAAGTGGAAGATCGACGCAGCGAGGACCGCGCTCGCATGGCCATCGCGGATTCCGGCGACAAGGTCGTCGAGACCACCGACGCCGCCCGATGCGACCACGGGCACGGTCACCTGATCGGCGACGGTACGGATCAATTCGAGGTCGTAGCCGTCGCGGGTGCCGTCGCGATCCATCGAGGTAAGCAGCAACTCGCCCGCTCCGAGCTTCGCGAGGTTGAGCGCATGCTCGACCGCATCGATCCCGGTCGGCTTGCGGCCGCCATGAGTGAAGACTTCCCAGTGCCCCTCCGCCACACGGCGCGCATCGACTGAGGCGACGACGCACTGGCTGCCGAATCGCTCGGCGATCTCGCTCACCACTTCGGGGCGGGTGACGGCCGCGGAATTGACCGCGACCTTGTCCGCTCCGGCAAGGAGCAGCGCACGTGCGTCCTCAGCACTGCGCACGCCACCACCGACGGTGACAGGCATGAAGCAGACTTCGGCCGTGCGGCGGACCACGTCGATGATCGTGCCTCGGGCCTCGTGGCTGGCGGTGATGTCGAGGAAGCAGAGTTCGTCGGCGCCGGCTGCGTCATAGGCGCGTGCCTGCTCGACCGGGTCGCCCGCGTCGCGCATGTTGACGAAGTTCACGCCCTTCACGACGCGGCCATTGGCGACATCGAGACAGGGGATGACGCGCGCGCGGACCGTCATGCTGCGGCTTTCAGCGCCTCGGCGAGGTCGAGGCGGCCGTCATAGAGCGCGCGGCCGGTGATCACGCCTTCGATGCCCGGTTTGCCGACCAGCGCGTGGATGTCGGAGATGTCGGCGACCCCGCCGCTGGCGATCACCGGGATGGAGACCTCGGCGGCGAGCGCAACGGTCGCCTCGACATTGCAGCCCTTGAGCAGCCCGTCGCGGCCGACATCGGTGAACAGGAGTGCAGCGACGCCGGCATCTTCGAACCGGTGACCGAGTTCTGCGATCGAGACGGTCGAGACTTCGGCCCAGCCCTTGGTCGCGACGAAGCCGTCGCGCGCATCGACCGCGACGACGATCTGACCGGGATGCGCTGCGGCAGCCTCGCGGACGAACACCGGGTCTTCGAGTGCGGCAGTACCGATCACGACACGGCTGACGCCCATGTCGAGCCAGCGTTCGACCGAGGTACGGTTGCGGATGCCGCCGCCGAGCTGAACCTTGCCGGGGAATTTGTCGATGATCGCCGCAACCGCGACACCGTTGATCGATTCGCCGGCGAATGCGGCGTCGAGATCGACGACATGGAGGTGTGTCGCCCCGGCCTTGGCGAAGGCATCGGCCTGTGCGGCGGGGTTCTCGCCATAGACCGTGGCGCGGGTCATATCCCCTTCGGCCAGACGGACGACCTGACCGGCCTTGAGGTCGATGGCGGGGAAGACGATCACGGGTTCCACCTCAGAAAGCGTTCGAGCAATGCCAGCCCGTAGCGCTGGCTCTTTTCGGGGTGGAACTGCACCCCGGCGAAATTGTCACGGCCGACCGCGGCGGTAACGGGGCCGCCATGTTCGGTGGTGGCGAGCACGGCTTCAC
>CAYOXO010000259.1:0-3795 GCA_964407945.1 uncultured Stakelama sp. | reverse complement strand
AGCAACTGGCCGCCCGGCGACGGATCGCCGGACGGCCAGTTTGAAGCCGAAGATGAAGGTTCAGCCGCGCTTGTAAGGGTCTGTGTACGCGGCAAGAATCCGGCCGCTACAGTCGCCGAAGCCGATCCGGTAGCCATCGCCCTCGCACCAGCCGCGCAGGTCGATAGTATCCCCATCCTCAAGGAAGCTGCGTGCTGCACCATTGTCCAGACGAATCGGCTGCTTCCCACCCCAACTCAGTTCGAGCAGGCTGCCGTAAGTGCCTGCATCCGGCCCGGAAATCGTTCCCGTGCCAAGCAGATCGCCCACATCCATGCGGCATCCCGCGGTCGTATGGTGCGCCAGCTGCTGCGCGGCGGAATAATACATTTCGCGGTAGCCGGTCCGGCTGATCACCGTCTCTTCGCCCGCGTCCGGGGTCAGTCCGACCTCCAGCTTGATGTCGAAGAACATCGGCCCCGGCTCGTCGAGATAGGGAAGCAGCGCCTTCTCACGGCTGGCACCCTCGACCCGGAACGGCTCCAGCGCCGCGCTGGTGACGATCCACGCCCCGATCGTCGTCGCGGTCGCCTTGCCCTGGAACGGCCCGAGCGGCTGATACTCCCACGCCTGGATATCGCGCGCCGACCAGTCGTTGAGCAGCACATAGCCAAAGATCATCGCATCTGCCTCGGCCACGGTCACCGGATCGACCGATCCGGTCCCCACCACCGCGCCCAGCTCCAGCTCGATGTCGAAGCGGCGCGAGGGCTGGAAGACGGGAGCCGCATGGTCCGGTCCCTTCACCTGCCCCCAGGGCCGCCGCACCTCGGTGCCTGAAACGACGACCGACGAGGCGCGGCCGTTATAGCCGATCGGGATATGCAGCCAGTTGGGCGGCAGTGCATTCTCCGGCCCGCGGAACATCGTCCCGACATTGAAGGCGTGCTGCCGGCTCGCATAGAAATCGGTGTAGCCCGCGACGCGGAACGGCAGGTGCATCCGCGCATCCGCCATCGCCACCAGATGCGGCTCGACCGCCGCGCACTGTGCCGATCCTTCCGCGAGCAGGCCGGTCAGTGCCTCGCGCAATACCCGCCACACTGCCGGCCCCGCCGCCATCACCGCATTCCACACCGGCTCGGCGAACAGCGGCGCGTCAGCCAGCTTGAGCACGCCCACGGCCTCGAGCGCCGCCATATCGACGATGTGGTCGCCGATCGCGACGCCACAGCGTGGCGAGGTGCCCGCCGTGCTGAACACGCCGCACGGCAGATTGTTGAGGGGGAACGGGCAAGCGGGTGCATTCGCGCTATCCACCCAGGATCGCAACAGGGACATATCGGCCTTTCAGCAGGAAGAATTAGAGGGGCGGCGTCACGCCGGATCGATCGTACCGTCGAACTTCTTGTCCAGCCCGTCCCAACAATCGGCATAGTCGTCCTGCATCGGCGCCTCGTCGGCGGCCCAGCGGGTCAGATGCTGCGGGAAGCGCGTCTCGAACATGAAGCTCATCGTGCGGTCGAGCTTCTCGGGCTTGAGCTCGGCGGCGCTCGCCTTCTCGAACGCGTTGCGGTCCGGCCCGTGCGGCAGCATGCAATTGTGCAGGCTCATCGCCCCCGGCGCGAAGCCGTCGGGCTTGGCATCATAGGCGCCATAGATATTGCCCATCAGCTCGCTCATCACATTCTTGTGATACCAGGGTGGGCGGAAGCTGTGCTCGGCGACCAGCCAGCGCTCGCGGAACAGCACGAAGTCGATGTTCGCCGTTCCCGGCATCTCGGACCGCGCGGTCAGTACGGTGAAGATCGACGGATCGGGATGGTCGAACAGGATCGCCCCGACCGGGCTGTAAGTCGACAGGTCATATTTATACGGCGCGTAGTTGCCGTGCCAGGCGACCACGTCGAGCGGGCTGTGACCGATCGTGCTGCGATGAAACTGCCCGCACCATTTGAGGGTGATGGTCGAGGGCGCCTCGCGATCCTCGAACGCCGCCACGGGAGTCTTGAAGTCGCGCGGATTGGCCATGCAGTTCGCACCGATCGGGCCACGCTCGGGCAGGTCGAACGGCTGGCCGTAATTCTCGCAGACAAAGCCGCGGCATGGCCCCTCGATCACCTCGACGCGATAGAGTAGGCCACGGGGTAGCACGGCGATCTCGCCGGGGGCGATGTCGATCACGCCGAGTTCGGTGCAGAAGCGCAATTTCCCTTCCTGCGGCACAACCAGCAGTTCGCCGTCGGCCGAGTAGAAATAGGAATCCACCATCGACTGCGTGACGAGATAGACATGGCTCGCCATGCCGGTCTGGGTATTGACGTCGCCCGCCGTGGTCACGGTGCGCATCCCCGTGATCCAGGTCAGCGCCTCGTCCGCATGCGGCACCGGGTTCCAGCGATACTGGCCGAGGCTCGTCACATCGGGCAGCACGTTCGGCGCCGACTTCCAATGCGGCACATCAATCGCCTGAAACCGGCCGACATGGCGGACGCTCGGACGGATGCGATAGCACCAGCTGCGCTCATTCTGCCCGCGCGGCGCGGTGAACGCCGTTCCCGACAATTGCTCGGCATAGAGGCCATAGGGGCAGCGCTGCGGCGAATTCTGCCCCTGCGGCAGCGCGCCGGGCAGCGCCTCGGTCTCGAAGTCGTTGCCGAAGCCGGGCATATAGCCCACCGCCCGCATGTTGTGCGACGCCATGCCACTCTCCATTATTAGTTGCATATGCAACAATTAGTTCTTGCAATAGATGCGAATGCAACGATAAGCAAGCACCCATGAGCGCCAGACCGCCTTCCGGGAAGCCCTTCGATCTCGACCGGTTCCTCCCTTATCTGCTCAACCAGGCGGGGGAACGGACGGGCAAGAAATTCGAGCCGGCCTATCGCGAGGCGCACGGCTTCAGCCGCACGCAATGGCGCATCCTCGCGCATCTCGGCAGCTATGGCGAACTGACCGCCGCGACCGTCTCGCGCCGCTCGAACACCGAAAAGACCAAGGTCAGCCGCGCCGTCGCGGCGCTCGAAGAGGGGGGCTGGCTCGAACGCCTCGCCGCCGACGATCGCCGCGCCGAATTGCTGCGCCTGACCGAAACGGGCCGCGCCCTGTTCGACGGGCTTGCCGAACAGGCCGTTGCCTTCGATCGCGCGCTGCGCAAGAGCCTCGGCGTCGAACAGGCGCAGGCGCTGGAAACGATGCTCAGGCAATTGGCGGCTGAGGAATAAGCGGCATCAGTCCGCGACGGGAGGAAGATTCGCATGCGCTATGACGTGGTGATCGTGGGGGCCGGACATGGCGGCGCACAGGCGGCAATCGCGCTGCGCCAGGCCAAATTCGAGGGAAGCATCGCGGTCATCGGCGACGAGCCGGAGCTGCCCTATGAGCGCCCGCCGCTATCGAAGGACTATTTCTCGGGCGAGAAGGCGTTCGAACGCATCCTGATCCGTCCCGCCGCCTTCTGGGAAGAACGCAAGGTCGAGATGCTGCTCCGCCGTCGCGTCGCCGGCATCGATCCCGAAGGGCATAGCGTCACCACTGAAGACGGTGCGACCATCGGCTATGGCCATCTGATCTGGGCGGCCGGCGGATCGCCGCGCCGGCTCGGCTGTGGCGGCGGCGATGCCACCGGCGTCCACACCGTCCGCACCCGCGCCGACGCCGACCGCATGGTCGCCGAACTGCCCGACGTGACCCAGGCCGTCGTGATCGGCGGCGGCTATATCGGGCTTGAGGCCGCCGCCGTGCTGGCCAAGGCGGGCAAGAAGGTCGTGCTGCTCGAAGCGCTCGACCGGGTGCTGGCACGTGTCGCGGGCG
>CAYOXO010000258.1:0-3834 GCA_964407945.1 uncultured Stakelama sp. | reverse complement strand
TTCGATGATCTTGGTCGCCGCGTCGATGTCGTTGGCGTTCAGATCCTTCATCTTCATCTCGGCGATCTCGGCGAGCTGCGAACGCTTGATCGTGCCCGCGCTGACCTTGCCCGGCTCCTTCGAGCCCGACTTCAGCTTGGCCGCCTTCTTGAGCAGGAAGCTCGCGGGCGGGGTCTTGGTGGTGAAGCTGAACGAGCGATCGGCGTAGACGGTGATGACCGTCGGGATCGGCATGTTCTTCTCAAGGTCGTTCGTCGCGGCGTTGAACGCCTTGCAGAACTCCATGATGTTGACGCCGCGCTGACCGAGCGCGGGGCCGATCGGCGGGGCGGGGTTGGCGGTGCCGGCGGGCACCTGCAGCTTGATATAGCCGGTAATCTTCTTGGCCATGGCCAGAAGGTCCTTTCTTTCATCCTGTCGCCCTCACCGTCGGCGAGGGCTCCGATTAAGCGGTTCAAGCGGCAGGGCCGGGGCCATGCCTCCCGCGCGACGTTTCCAATGCTGGGCGTTGGAAGGCGGTGCCACTAGCAGAAAGCGGTGCGAAATCAAGCGCCGGGGGGCGCTTGGCCTCCTGCGGCGGCGAGCAAGGCCGCCATCTGCCGGCGCACGACCTCGATCGCTTTCAGCGGCCGGACCATCACCTTGAAGTGGACAATCCGCTCGCCGTCGCCCGAGCAGCGAATGATGTCGACGCCGTTGACCGAGATGCCGTCGATCTCGGTCGCGAACTCGAGCACCGCGCCGGTTTCGTTGCGCCATTCGCCAACATAGCGGAACCCCTCGTTCCCGAGCACCTGCATGGCCGCGACGAGATAACGCGCCGTGATGTCCCGCCCGACCTGCGGGGTATGAACGACCGGACTTTCGAAGACGACGTCGGGGTCGAGCAGGTGGCGAAGCGTGCCGATGTCGCGATCTGTCACGAATGCGTGCCACTTCTCGATCGCTCTCACCGGAAGCCCCGCTTCGAATATTTGTGGCGCACTCAACCCTCCATTCGTCGCAATTTAATGTCTAGTCAGTCGCTAGGGATTATTCCATATGCTTGGGCGCGGCGCGATTCGCCGGGTCAGCAGGGGACGCATTAATGGACTCGACACTCTTCTGGGAATTATTGCCGTTCATTGCCGCAGGCTTCGCCGCGCAATTGATCGACGGCGCCCTCGGCATGGCCTTCGGCGTCATCTCGAGCACGCTGCTGCTCAGCCTCGGAATGCCGCCGGCGGCCGCCTCGGCCGGCGTCCACACGGTCGAGACATTCACCACCGGCCTGTCGGGGATCAGCCACATCCTCCACAAGAACGTCGACTGGAAGCTGTTCCGCCGCCTCGCCATCCCCGGGATCATCGGCGGCGTCCTCGGCGCTTACGTCCTCAGCAGCATCGATGCCGCGGTGGTGAAGCCCTTCGTGCTCGCCTATCTCGCCGCGATCGGCGGACTGCTCGTTTATCGCGGGCTGCGTTATCCGCCCGAATACAAGGCGCCCAAGCATGTCGCGCCGCTCGGTCTCGCGGGCGGTTTTCTCGACGCTGCGGGCGGCGGAGGATGGGGGCCGATCGTCACTGGCAACCTCCTCGCCCAGGGCGGCGAGCCGCGCCGGTCGGTGCCCGGGTCGCCTCGCGGGTCAACCCCAAGACGCTCCTCACCGCGGTCGGCATCCTGCTGATCGTCACCAGCAGCTACGGCATCTACAAGGCTGTCGCCTGATCCCCTGATTGCCGGACAATAGCGAAAAGGCCCGGGCGCGCATCCCACGCACCCGGGCCTTTTTTTGTACGTTCACCGCGTTCCTAGAAAGCGATCCTGACGGTCACGCCATAAGTGCGTGGGTCGCCTGGCTGGCCGACGATCAGCCCGGTGTTTCCGCTCGCCACCGCCAGCTGCTCGAAATAGCGCGTGTCGCCGACGTTGCGCACCCAGGCGAAGAATTCCCGGCCTTCAGTCCGCCAGCCGCCGCGCAGGTTCACGAGGGTGTAGCCGCCAATCCAGGTGTAGTCGGACGGCGAGGGGTTCGACGAGAAGCGCGAACGCGTGCTGCCGTCGAACCCGGCGAAAATCTCTCCGGAAGCGCCGAACCATTGCACCGGAAGATTGCCTTCGGCCCCGAATGACGCCGCCCAGCGCGACACGCCCGGCAGGCGCTGGCCCGAGATATCGCACGAAGCGGGGCTAACCCCGCCAGGCGTGCCCGGCGCGCTTGGGGTCTGGCCGGGGGCCGCTGTCGTGCCGCCTGAAAGCTCGGGCGGGCAGGGTGCGTCAGGGAAGCGGATGTAACGGGCGTCGGTGAAGGCTCCGTTGACATAGGCGTTGAACCGCTGGCTCGGCCGGAACGACAGGTCGAGTTCGATGCCGCGGGTCCGCACCTTCTCGGCATTGGCCAGATAGCCGCGCAAGACGCCCAGCTGCCCGTTGTTTACCAGCGCCTGATAGTCCCGGATGGTCGTTTCGTAGAGCGCGAGATTGGCGACCAGCCGGCGATCGAGGAACTCGCTTTTGAGGCCGACCTCAAGATGGTTGACCTTCTCCGGCTTGACCGTCCCCGCCGCCACCAGCGGGACGCCATTATTGTCGTTCGGAACCCCGTTCAGATTGACCCCGCCCGACTTGAAGGAGCGCGCCGCGGTCGCATAGGCGAGCAGCCCGCGTCGAGCTCGAAAGCTGACTGTCAGGTCACCGCTGACGTTGGTCGCCTTAAAGCGCGGCTCGAACCGCTGGGGCGCGAGGACGCCGAGGCGATCGCGGGTGACGCTGTCGGTCGGGCCGAAGAGGACAAGATTGCCGGCGGCGTCGGTGACGACCGAATCGTACAACCCCTTCTTGCTGTCATAGTTGAGGCGAATGCCGGGCTGGATGGTCAGCCGGTCGGTCGCTTTCCAGCCGATCTGGCCGAACGCCGCGAGGCTGGTGTTGTCGAGGCGGATATCGTTGGTCGCCGTCAGCCCATCGAGGACGGCGGGGTTGCAGGCGTTTGCCGTTGCGCTCGCGCAGCCGGATGAACCGGGGACGATATTGCCGGGATTGAGCAGGAAACGGCTGGCGGCTGATCCCTGCACCTGTAGCCCGCTGGTCCGCACCTTCTGGTGGAAGCCGAACAGCCCCGCCACGAGATCGACACGCGCGCTCGACCGGTTGAACCGCACCTCCTGCGTAACCTGCTCCTGCTTGGTCGGATTTTGCGATTTGATGGTGATCGGGAGGCCGAGGAAGTCGCGGTCGTTCGACGGGTTCCAATCCCAGAAGCGCCAAGCGCTTACCGACGTCAGCGTTCCGCCGCCAACCTTCCATCGAGCGCGCAGCGACACGCCGCCCATTTTGTTGTCGGCCCGGACCAGCGCGTCCTGGTCCGTCAGCCGGTCGAATGGATCGGTGCTTGGCAGGCTATAGTCGAATGCCGCGGCAAGCGCGTCGAACTGGCGGGCCAGCGGGCGCTGGGTCGTGCCGGTACGGGCATAGATCTGGACGCAGCAGCGCGGATCCTGCTTCGAATAGTCGCCGGCTAGCGTCACATCGAGCATCGCACTTGGCTGCCACAGTAATTGCGCGCGAAGGCCGATGTTCTGCTGTTCGTTGACCCGCTGGTCGGTGGCGAGATTGCGGATCGTGCCCTTGCGCTCCGTACCCGAAAAGGCGAGGCGCGCGGCAAGCGTTCGTCCCAGCGGGCCGGATATCGCGGCCTTCAATTGGTGAAACCCCAAATTCCCGACTGAAATCTCGGCTCTGGCCTCGGGTTCAAAGGTCGGCGCTCTGGTCGTGATATTGATGGCGCCCGCAGTCGTGTTTTTACCGTAGAGCGTGCCCTGTGGCCCGCGCAGCACTTCGATTTGGGCGACGTCG
>CAYOXO010000257.1:0-3840 GCA_964407945.1 uncultured Stakelama sp. | reverse complement strand
GAACGGGTTGTGGCTGAAGTCGACCTTCTTCGCGTCCTCGTCATATTCGAACATCGGGAAGTCGACGATCCAGCAGAATTCAAACCGGCTCTTGTCGATCAGCTCCAGCTGCTCGGCGACGCGGGTGCGCGCGAGACCGGCAAGCTTCGCCGCCTGCGCTTCCTTGCCCGCGGCAAAGAAGATGCCATCGTCCGGGCCAAGGCCGAGTTCGTCGGCCAGCGCCGACATCTTGTCCTCGCCATGGTTCTTGGCGATCGGGCCGCCCCATTCGCCGCCCTTGCGCGTCGCATAGCCCAGGCCGGCAAAGCCCTCGCCCTGAGCCCAGCTGTTCATGTCGTCGAAGAACTTGCGGCTCTTCTCCGCCGTGCCCGGTGCCGGGATCGCACGGACCACGTCGCCCGCCTCGACGATCGAGGCGAAGCGGCCGAAACCCGAGCCCACGAAATGCGAGCTCACGTCCGAAATCAGGATCGGGTTGCGCAGGTCCGGCTTGTCGTTGCCGTATTTCAGCATCGATTCGCGGTACGGGATGCGCTTGAACGGTAGCGGGCTGACGGTGCGCCCCTTGCCCTGCCAGTTGGCGAATTCCTCGAACACGCCGTGCAGCACCGGCTCGATCGCCGCGAACACGTCGTCCTGGGTGACGTAGCTCATCTCGAAGTCGAGCTGGTAGAATTCGCCCGGCGAACGATCGGCGCGCGCATCCTCGTCGCGGAAGCAGGGTGCGATCTGGAAATAGCGGTCGAAGCCCGCGACCATCAGCAGCTGCTTGAACATCTGCGGCGCCTGCGGGAGCGCGTAGAACTTGCCCGGATGCACGCGGCTGGCGACCAGATAGTCGCGCGCGCCTTCCGGCGACGACGCGGTCAGGATCGGCGTCTGGAACTCCGTAAAGCCCTGGTCGATCATCCGGCGGCGCAGGCTGGCGATGACGTGGCTGCGCAGCATGATGTTGGCGTGCAGCCCTTCGCGACGCAGGTCGAGGAAGCGGTTGCGAAGGCGGATTTCCTCCGGATACTCGGCATCGCCGAACACCGGCATCGGCAGCTCCTGCGCGGCCGACTGGACGGTGACGCCCTTGGCGAACACCTCAATCTCGCCGGTCGACAGGTTCGGGTTCACCGTCGCGTCCGAACGCGCCTTCACCACGCCGTCGATCGTCACGACCGACTCGACCCGCAGTCCTTCCAGCACCGGAAGCGCAGGCGAATCGCTGTCGGCGACGATCTGGGTCACGCCATAATGGTCGCGCAGATCGACGAACAACACGCCGCCATGATCGCGCTTGCGATGGATCCAGCCCGAAAGGCGGACGGTCTCACCGACCTGTGCGGCGGTCAGCTGGCCGCAGTTGTGCGAACGATAGGCGTGCATGGTGCAATCTCTGAGTGACGCCGCCTTCGGGCAGCGAGTTATAAACAGGCGGTCGCGCTTCATGCCCACGCGCCCCTTTGTCAACCCGCTCGCGCGCGTCTATGGGCCTGCGATGCATATTCACGGCCTGATCGAAGACTCGGCAAGTCTCGCCAATCTCTGCACCCGCCTCGCGCAGCAACCGTTCATCACGGTCGATACCGAGTTCATGCGGGAAAACACCTTCTGGCCCGAGCTTTGCCTCATCCAGATCGCCGACACCAACGAGGCGGCGGCGATCGACCCGATGGCGCCGGGCATCGACCTGACGCCCCTGCTCGACCTGCTGGTCGACAATGAGGACGTGCTCAAGGTCTTCCATGCCGGCGGCCAGGATCTGGAGATCGTCTACAATCTGACCGGCAAGACCCCGCACCCGCTGTTCGACACCCAGATCGCGGCGATGGCACTCGGCCAGGGCGAGCAGATCGGTTACTCCAACCTGGTCGAAACCTATCTCGGCATCACGGTCGACAAGGGCGCACGCTTCACCGACTGGTCGCGCCGCCCGCTCGACAAGCGCCAGATCGACTATGCCATCGCCGACGTGACCCACCTCTCCGAAATCTTCCCCAAGATGCTGGAAAAGCTGCGCAAGACCGGTCGTGGCGGCTGGCTGGACGAGGAGATGGAGCGGATCGGCGACCCGGAGAACTACCGCAACGATCCCGATCAGGCATGGCAGCGCATCCGCATCTCCAGCCGCAAGGCCGAGGTGCTCGGCCGCCTCAAGGCGCTGGCGGCGTGGCGCGAGAAGGAAGCGCAGGGCAAGAACCTGCCCCGCGGTCGTATCGTCAAGGACGAGACGATCGCCGATCTCGCCGCCAATCCGCCGCGCAAGCAGGCCGACCTGACCCGCGTTCGCGGCCTTTCCGCCTCATGGGGCGGCAACGATATCGGAGGGCGGCTGATGGCAGCGATCGAGAATGCGACCGCGATGCCTGCCTCCGAAATGCCCGCACGCGACGACCGCAAGCTCCCGCTCGGCAAGGAAGGGGCGCTGGTCGCCGACCTGCTCAAGCTGCTGCTCAAGATCCGCGCCCGCGACATCAACGTCGCCGCCCGCCTTCTCGCGCGCTCGGACGATCTCGAAGCGCTTGCCGCCGGCCAGCGCGAGGGCCTCTCCATTCTCGACGGCTGGCGATTCGAACAGTTCGGGCGTGATGCGCTTGCACTGGTCGAGGGGCAGTTGGGCTTTACCGTGCGTAATGGTAAGCTCAAAATGACTCGCACCGAACAGCCCCAAGACCAGGAGAACGCGACATGATCCGCTTCACCGCTCTGCTGTTGCCCGTCGGCCTCGTGGCCTGCGCATCCTACCCGACGCCAATGCCCGGGCCGATCCGCTGCAATGCGGGGGCTGTGCAAGGGGTGGTCGGTCGTGAGGCGCGCCCCCGCGTCATTCAGAACGCCAAGCGTCGTGCCGGCGCCCGCGACGTGCGCGTGATTCGTCCCGGTCAGGCGGTGACGATGGATTTCCGGTCGGACCGGCTCAACATCGAAGTCGATCATCGCAACACCGTCCGCCGCGTGCACTGCGGCTGAGCTCAGCCCGTTCGTGGGGCCGCGCCGAACAGCTGATCGGCGAATTCGTCGAGCAGCTTCTGCGACAGGCCGGTGTTGTTGAGGATGACCACGGTCGAGCGGTCGTCATAGCGATGGCCCAGGACGGACCGGAATCCCGCGGTCCGCCCGGTCTGCCATGCCGCCTGCACCGGCTTGCCCGCGATCGTCATGGTCCGCACCCGGCCACCGAGCGAATAATCCTGCTCGGGCACATGGATCGTCCGTAGCGCAGCAATCGATTCAGGCTTCAGGAACCCGCGGTCGAACACCGCGTGCGCCGCCCGCACCAGATCGGCGGCGTTGCTGAAATAACCGCCACCCGCTGCCATCACGGGCGTGCGTGGGTCGGGCCAGAGGACCGGGGGCTCGGTCGTGCGATAGGATGACGCCGCACCCTTAGCGCTCAGGCCGGTGTGACGCAGCCCGAGCGGCTGGAGTGTGATCGTGCGCACCGCCTCTTCAAAGGGCTTGCCGGCGAGCCGCTCGACGATCGCCAGCAGCAGGAACCAGTTGGTCATCGCATAGTCGAACTTGCTCCCCGGCTCGAAGGCGAGATCGCCCTGACAGAAGCGGCGGATCGATTCGGCCGTGCCGAGACCGGTGGAGAGGAGCGAAGAATCGAGTTTCGCCGCCGCGATGAATCCGTTGGGGATCCCGCTGGTGTTGGAAAGCAGATGGGCGAGTTTCACCCGCGCCCCGGTATCGGCGCGATAGACGGGCAGCAGCGTGGATAGCGGCGTGTCGAGCGTCGCCTTGCCCTGTTCGATCAGCTTGAGCAGCGTGATGCTGGTCAGCCATTTGGAGATCGATGCGATTGCGTAGACGGTATCCGTCTTTGCCGGGCGTTCCGGACTGTCCGGG
>CAYOXO010000256.1:0-3846 GCA_964407945.1 uncultured Stakelama sp. | reverse complement strand
ACGCACGCCGATCCGTCTGCCGACTGGATTTCCATCCTCTCAGCCATCGGAGCGTCGGTAACGGTGGCTGGCGCCTCAGGCACCCGCACGATCTCTGTCGAAGACTACATGCTCGGCGCGCTCGAGGCTGATTTGCGACCGGGGGAAATCCTGGTCTCGGTCAGCATCCCCAAGCTCGGCCGTAATGCCCGGTGGGGCTATTACAAGAGCTGCCGGAAGACCGGCGAATTCGCCCACGCGATCGGAGCGTTTCTCCACGATCCCGAGCGCGGAGTCAGCCGAGCTGTCATCGGCGCCACCGAGAGTAAGCCGGTCGTCTTGCCAGCGGCCGAGGCGATCATAGGCGATGGCCGCGGCAGTGATCCGGCAAAGGCCTTCGATGCCGGTGCTGCCGACAGGATATTGAGCGAATCTGGCATGGACGATCAGATCGATCGCCAGATCCATGTCGTCGCGCTGCGACGTGCGTTTCAGCGAGCCTATTCAGCATGAATACGATCAATCTGACCATCAACGGGAAACAGCTCTCGGCAGCCGCCGAGCCCAGGACCCACCTCGCCGATTTCGTGCGCGAATATCACAATCTGACCGGCACCCATATCGGTTGCGAGCATGGCGTCTGCGGCGCTTGCACGCTCCTGGTTGATGGTGTGCCGACCCGATCCTGCATCACGTTCGCCGTGGCGTGTGACCATGCCGCAGTCACCACCATCGAAGGACTGGATAACGACGAGATCGCCACTGAACTGCGTGCCGCCTTCAAGCGCGAGCATGCTCTCCAGTGCGGCTATTGCACGCCTGGAATGATGGTCTCGGCGCGGGATGTCGTGCTCAGGATGGAAAACCCGAGCGAGCACGACATTCGTGTCGCGATGAGCGGCAATCTGTGTCGCTGCACCGGCTATGTCGGTATCGTCAAAGCCGTGCAGAGCGTCATCGAGGCGCGCCGCGACCGCGGAGCCGGCGCAGTGCCCGGCGGGAACCGCAAAGTGCTCGGGCCGGCGGGAGCCGGTCATTCCGGCGCGGTCGGAGCCGCCGGCGTGGCGCCCCGGCGCGACAGTGCCGCGCCCAAGCCGGTAGCCGTCGCGACAGCTGCGCCGGCGAGCCGCCTCGATCCGAACTGGACGCCGCAAACGACGTTCGCACAGAGCTTCACCGTCGAGCACCCGGTAGCTGAGGTATGGGACTTCTTCGGACGCATCGGCGATGTCGCGACCTGCCTGCCCGGGGCGTCCCTCAATGGCGAGCCTGTCGATGGGCATGTCGAAGGCCGCATCAAGGTCAAGGTTGGTCCGATCAGCGCGGAGTTCCAGGGCGTCGCCGATGTCAGTCGGGACGATGCGACACGCACCGGCACGATCAGCGGAACCGGCAAGGACCAGCGCAGCAATTCCGCCACGCGGGGCTTGATCGGATATGCGGTGAAACAGGGCGATGGCCCCGGTCAGACGCGCGTCGACGTCACCGTCGGCTTCACTCTGACGGGAGTGCTCGCACAATTCAGCCGGTCGGGTCTCGTTCAGGACATCGCAAATCGCCTGATCGCGGCCTTCGTCCAGAATCTCGAGGCGAAGCTGTCGGCCGGAGACGATGCGGCCCCTGTCGTGGCTGCCGAATTCGACGCCGGTTCCTTGTTCACCTCGGTGGTGGTCGGCCGGATCAAGGCGCTCTTCGCCAGCCTGTTCGGGCGCCGGTGAGAGGGAGCTGAAGCTCCCCTCTGGGGGAGGTCGAGTAGATCGCGCCGAGGGGAGTTGCCCCTGTCGGCCCAGTCGCTGAGGAGTTGGCGAGATGATACCATTTGCAGTATATTAGACTCATGAGTATGTCTCCGAAAATCTACGATCGAAGCCCCACGCCGCTCTACATCCAGGTCGCGTCCATCATGCGACAACGGATCGATCGCGGCGTCTGGCTCCCGGGCGACAAGATCTCCACCCTCGAGGAGCTCGAGGTGGAATTCTCCGTCGCGCGTGTCACGATCCGGCAGGCGATCGACCTGCTGCGCCAGGATGGACTCCTGGACGCCCAGCAGGGCCGTGGCACCTTCGTTTCCCATAAGATCAAGAAGAACCGCTGGCTGAACCTGGCCACCGACCTCGATGCGATGGTCGCCAACATCAAGGACAACGTCCTCAAGCGGGTTCACGTCAAAGAGGGCGCTGCTCCGCCGGAACTGAAACCGGGCGAGGGTGAGCCGGCGGGAGGCTATACGTTTCTCCGAAGTGTGCAGTACAACAACGGTGAGCCATTCTCGGTGGTGAACCTCCATATCGCGAAGCATATCTTCGACAAGGACAGCAAGCGTTTCACGCACTCTGCTGCGCTGCCGCAGATCATGGAAATGGACGATGTCACCATCTCGCGGGCGCCGCAGACGCTCACGATCGGCGTGGCGGACCCGGAGACCGCGAATCTGCTTGAAATCGGCCTCGGGGAACCCACGGCCGATTGCCGGCTGATCCTGATCGACGACAAAGATGTGGCCATCTACGTCGCAGATATTCACTACCAGAAGGATTGCTTCGCCTTGCGCGTCGAGTTGCTGGGCGACAGCAAGCATCGGAAGCGACCATCGAAATGATCATCGCCGATGCCGCTTGCTGACTCCTTCGCAACGAGCGGCATCGTCAAGGGCGGGGGCCGCTTGCGCCTAGAGCGGCACAAGGACTTCCGCGGGCGACCGGCCGACAATCGCTTCATACCGCGCCCGGTCTGTTGCGCCCTCGGTGTTGATCACAAAGATCCGCGACGAGGCATCGAGGCCAAGAGCCTGCCGCGCGCTCTCGGATTCGAGCGCCTGCAGCAAGCCCGCCAGTCCCGCACCACCGCTCTCGCCGGCCACGATCGCGGGATCGCCTTTCCCGGGCGTTGCCAGCACGCGCATGGTGTCGGCGGCGTTGTCCTCGCTGACTGTCATGAAGGCGTCGGCCTTCCTGCTGAGGATGCGCCAGGCCACCAAGGACGGCTCATAGCACTCGAGCATCGCCATGATGGTCGGCTCGCCGTGTTCGATCTTGACCGCTTTGCCAGCAGCCGCGCTTTCGTAGAGGCATGCCGCGCGGTCAGGCTCGACAACAATGAACTTCGGACGTTCGGTGCCGAAAACGATGTCGAAGTGACCGGCGACTGCAGCGGCGAGGCCACCGACCCCAGCCTGCATGAAGACATGGGTCGGGCGGTCCGGGAATTCCCGCAGGGCTTCCTGGAGCATTGCCGTATAGCCCTGCATGACCAGGCCAGGGATGCGCTCATAGCCGGGCCAGGACGTGTCCGATACCACGGTCCATCCATTCTTCGCGCAAACCCGTTCCGCTTCGGCGACGGAGTCGTCATAGGTGCCCGGAACCCGGATCATCTCCGCTCCGAATTGCGCGATCGCGGCAACCCGCTCGTCCGTCACGCCCGAATGCACGAAAATCGCAGCTCGGGCGCCGACCAGCGTAGCTCCCGCTGCAACCGACTTGCCGTGGTTGCCGTCGGTTGCGCAGCCAACGGTGATGTCCTTCGCGACCTCGCGAACCGCCGGCGTCTGCAACTCGCTGACGTCGACCGGCCGGCCGAGCTTCCGGCTTGCTTCCTCGAGGACGAGCCGAATGACGGCGTAGGATCCGCCGAGCGCCTTGAAGCTGCCGAGTTGCAAGCGCTGGGACTCGTCCTTGACGTGAATCGAAGCGACGCCGACTTCGCTTGCCAGCCGCCGTAAGGCATGAAGCGGGGTAGGCACATGGTTCGGGCGGTAGGTCAGGAACCTCTCGACCGTCCGCGCGGCGTCGAGCCCGAGGATCTCCGCATCAGCTGGATCAAGTGGCTGATTGAGATCGGTGTGGCTGTTCATCAAGAACATGG
>CAYOXO010000255.1:0-3868 GCA_964407945.1 uncultured Stakelama sp. | reverse complement strand
GGTCGAGACGCGTCTCGATCGCAGCGCGCATGGCCTCGATATCGATGCCCTGAACCCGCTCCAGATAGCAGAGCAGCGCGTGATCGGAGACGCGGGTCATGCGCGCGCACTCCAGGACGGATAATGGGGCGCTGCCGGCGCTCCTGAGGTTGGCGCGAAGGGCAGCGTCGTGTGGCAGTAGCCGCACTCCGCCGAGAAGCGGCCGATGTACCAGTGGAGCGCGCCACAGCTGGGACAAATATTGCGCTCGCCGCGATGGTAGAGCGGAGCGTAGCCCTGCTTGAGGGTATCGATAGCGGCCATCAGTTGAAAGCTCCTGCGGCTTTGGCGGCGGCGATCTCGTCGCCGAGGACTTGGGCGACCTGATCGAGATCGGTCAGCGATGCGGAGAGGATCGAGCGGACCTCGACGCCGCCGAACTCACGGGCAGCGCGCGGCGCGTCCCATTCGGCGGCAACCCAATCGACCGACCGCAGCTTGGTCATCTGCGCGTCGATCAGGCGGCGCTTGAGCACGAGCACCGCCCCGGCCGCGTCGATCCCGTCAAGCGACTGGCGCCAGCCGTGCCGCTCCGCGATCGCCTTGAGCGCCTCGATCAGCTTGTAGGTCAGGCCTTGGTCCGCCCACTGGAGCCGGTCGCAACCGAGCTGGCGGCGCGCGAATGCCTCAAGCGCCTGTTCGGACAGGTTCTCGATCGCGCCGAGCTGGCCCAGCGAAATCCACAGCGCGCGCGCCTTGCCCGCGCCGGGATGGTCGGCCGCCCGCTTGCCCTTCGACGGCATCGGCTTGAACCCGCGTGCTTCGAAATACTTGAGCAGCTTATCGACCTGAGCGTCGGTGCAGACCTTGAGGCTGGCGCACTTCGTCTGTTCGAGCAGGATGCCGCGATAATCATCCTCGGTCAGGCCAAGGTCCTTCTTCGCCAGATGGACCTTGGCATTCATCGCGCGACGACGCGGGCCAAGCGCCGGTGCAGCTGCACGGCCGCGAGCGAATCCCAGCTCGCGTCGCGCCTCGTTCGAAAGGCGGGCACCGTTGCGGAAAGCGTTCATGCCGCCCTCCGCAGAACCTTGGTGGTCCGGCTCCCGATGGCCTGCCGCACATGGACAAGCTCAAGCGGGCGTTCCGCCATGATCGCCAGCATGTTGGCGGTTTCGAGGATCTGATACAGTTCGCGCAGCCCGCCATGGCCGGGCGACAGCGCGGCCTCCTTGAGCGGGTTACGAAGCGCAGGATCATCGACCCCCATCGCATCGAGGTACGCCTCGGCATCCTCATCCAGCGGCAAGTCCTGCACATGGCAAAGCGCGATGCGGCTATTGAGACGGGCATAGGCATGACCGCGCGCGCCGCCGCGGATGCGCTCGACCAACTCTTCATTGCCGAGCAGGCAGATGCCGAGGCCCGCATTGTCATGCCACGCGCGCAGTTCCTCCAGCGCCGACCATTCGAGGTTGTTCGCCTCGTCCACGATCAGCAGGCCCTTCTTGCCGCGCACGAAGTTCTCGATCTGCGTCGATCGCTGCGACGCCCAATGGCTATGATTGTTGATGCCGAGCGCGGGCATGATCTGCGCGATCATCGCCGTTACCGTGCGGGTGGACTGGCGCATTGAGGCGTACCAGACGGTGCCGCCGATGCTCGCCTTGTAGTGCTCGGCGGTCATAGTCTTGCCGCAGCCCGGCCCGAGCGCGCCGACCGTAATCCGCCCGCCCTGCGCCCACTCCATCAGGAACTGGATCGCCTGCGCGGTCTTCGTCTCGATGAAGTCGGGACGGGAAAGCGCCACCTTCGCGCGCGCCTCTTGGCTCGCAACCTTCTGTTTGAAGGCAAAGATGACCTCGGCCATCCGCTGCTTGTTGCCTGCCCACGTCGGCGCGTTGATCGGCGAGATCGAGCCGTGCGGTACGTTCATCTCCCGGCCCAGCGCTGGCCAGCTCAGACCATGGTCGCGGCGATAGTTGAGCAGCCACTCGCGCATGTCCTCGAAACTGAGTGGAATATTGGCGGGATCGTGCATTTGCTGCTCCTTGGATTAATCGACGGCGCGCAGGCGGCGAGCGCCCGCGGCAAGCTGGTGAAGAACGGTGTTCTGAGCGGCCTCTGAGGCGGCGCTCGGCACTGCCTGAGCGGTGGTCTTGAGTGCGCGGACGGTATGACCCCGGACGCGCGCGGGGCGGACCACCTTGGCGTCGGGCACCTCGGCCGCGAGGGGCGAGTCGTACAGCGCGGCGACGCGATCAGCGTCGAGCAGCTGCTCGGCCGCGGCCAAATCCTTGACCTTGCGCTTGAAGTCCTTCTCCAGCCGGGCGCGGCGCTTGGCTGCATCCACGTCGAAGAACCCGGCCGCTTCCTGAACCGGCGCGGTGCAGATGAACTGCCCTTCGCGCGAATAGACGTGGATCGGCGCGTGCAGATCGTCAGGGTCGAACCGCACGGTCACCTTGTCCCCCGCGATCGCGCCGAGTTCCTCGGTCCAATAGCGGTTCTCGTACATCGTGATCGCGCCAGAGCGCGGATCGGTCGGGCGATCGTCGGCGGTCAGCAGCGCCATGCGCAGCTGGTCTGGCGTAGCCTTGCGGATCGGCGAGACGGCGTAGCTCTCGTTGAAAACGTCGTCGAAACTACGCGTGCCGCCGCCCATCTCGGTGTCGCGGTTCGGCTTGGAATTGTGGAACGCGAATCCGTCTTCGATCACTTCCATGAAGCGCTTGAGCGGGATCGCCCTGGACCCGTAATTCTCGGGCTTCGCGTCGGGCTTGTTGCCTGTGTAGGCGCCCTCAAATGCCGCATCCTTGGCGATCGTGTCGCAGAAATCGCGCCATGTGCGCTCGATCGGCTTGGACTGGCCGCGATACGGCTTCGCCCAATCGATCTTGATGTCGAGCGCGGTGAGCAGGCCGAGCGGTTCCTCGGGCCTGATCTTGAACCGGAATCGCGACTTGGCGCCGCCCGTGATCCACTTGCTGGCGAACGCGCGGCCATTGTCCATCAGCACCCGGTCAGGGATGCCGTAGCGCTCGAACAGGTGCGCGAAGGCGAGACGGGTTTCGACCGCGCTTTCGGTGCGGCCGACCGACCACGCGAGGAATTTGCGGCTATGGATATCCGCAATCCCGACCATGATCGGGCGCCCGACATAGCCATCGGGCCAGCGGACAAACACGTCCCATTTGTGGCCGTCGATATTGACCGCTTCCAGCGCATGGAGATCGGCGACGCTGCGCTCCGTTGGCGGAAGCGTCTGGCGAAGCGCTTCCTCACCCTTGCGCAGCAGGATGATGACGCGCGGATCGACTTCGCGCTCAAGCTTGCGGCGCAAGGTACGCTCGGACGGGAGCACTAACCCGCGCTTGTCGGCGAATTTGCGCTTCACCGAATCGTAGCAGGCCGAGAACGACTTCGGCGACGGGCGCAGGTAGTCAGACTTGAGCAGCTGCCACGCCTCGGCATCAACCTCGACTTCCTTGCCGCCGCCGCTGCGATGGGGCGCCAGCCAAGGGAGGCGATCGGCCGCGGGCACGCCCTTAACCAGTGCGCGCCACGCGTTGATCGTGGCGATCGAGACGCCCTCGCGCGCCGCAATCGTCGCGATCGCCGCCGTTTGCGAAATGCCCGCATCTTTCAGCAGTTGCACCGCGTCGAGCACCTTCATGCGCTCGGTCGCTTCCTCGCGGACGCTGTCACTCTGCCCGTTGAACCACGCCCACCGATCGCCGGGCTGTGAGACTGGCGCCGGGACCATATCCGCCACAGTTTTGATGCCGTGCTTGACCAGTGCCGGGCGGCACGAAGCGGGAAGCGCGAGCAGGTGGTATTCGAGGCCACCGCCACGCACCCCCGCACGGGGCCGGGCGAGCGGCGAGCC
>CAYOXO010000254.1:0-3895 GCA_964407945.1 uncultured Stakelama sp. | reverse complement strand
CGGATCGAGCTTGCCGTCCTTCGCGGCCTGCGTGAGATCGCGCGCGAACTTCTTGAGCGCGTCGTAACGGTCCTCGGCGCCCGCCGTGTCAGCGGAACGCCCGCCGGTCAGCTGGTTGATCGCGGCGTTGAGTGTGTCGGGCTTGACCCCCGCCGTAGCGAGCGCGCGGCCGGCATTGGTGGTGGTGGCGAGGAGCAGCGCCTGCAGCATGCGCTGCACGCTGACGAAGCTGTCGCCCGCCTTGGTCGCGATCTGCTCAGCCTGGTCGAGCAGGCGTACGGCGTCATTGTCGAGCCCCGGCGCCTGCTGTGCACCGCCGCCGGTGACTGCCGGAATGCGCGACAGGGCGGTATCGACCTCGCTTGCCGCGCGTCGCGCGTCGCCGCCTGCGGCCTGGATCAGGCCCGCGGCCATGCCCTGCTCATCCTCGAGCAGCGCCTTGAGGATATGTTCGGGGCTGATCCGCTGATGGTTGTTGCGGATCGCGACGGTCTGCGCCGACTGGAGGAAGCCTTTGGCGCGATCGGTGAATTTTTCGAGGTTCATGCGTGTCCCTGTCGTCTTTCATGGCGCGAGATGGTGTTGCATTTTCGCAACACAAGGCTCGCGCGCAGAAAACTGCATGGGACGATGCTGCCGCACCGCCGGGGCCGGAACAAGCCCGGCCCGGCGGATAGGCTTATTTGCCCTTCGGCTTGGCGGGCTTGGCCGGCGCGGGAGCCTTGGGCGCGTCCTTGGCGAAGGTGTCGCCGAAGAAGTTGCCGGCGTACCAACGTGGCGCCTCCGCTCCGTCGGCGATTTCGCGCGCGATCAGATAGTTGATCTTCGCGAACCTGGCGCCGGCCTGCCAGTTGAAACTCTGGCTGAGGTCGTCGTTGGGGCGGTGATAGGTCTTGGTGAGGAAGCCCATGAACTTCTCACGCCCCTCGCCCGAAAAGCCGGTGGCGAGCATGATCGAGGGCACCCCTTCGACCACGAAGCTGTAATGGTCGGAGCGGGTGAAGATCCCCTGTTCGGGCATGGGGTCGGGCGAGACCTTGATCCCGGCCTTGGCCACTGCACGATCGGCGATGGGCCCAAGCGTCGAATGCTCGCCGCCGAACGCGATCACGTCGCTGAAGTCGTAGGTGAGCACGGGCATGTCGAGGTTGACGACACCGGCGACGCGGCCCCCGGCGGGTACCAGCGGATGCTTGGCGAGATATTGCGAGCCGAGCAGCCCGTCCTCTTCGGCCGTCACGGCGGCGAAGACGACGGTGCGCTTTGGTTTCTCTTTGCCCTCGGCAAAGGCGCGCGCGACCTCGAGCATCGTCGCGATGCCGGCAGCATTGTCCATCGCGCCGTTATAGATCTTGTCGCCTTCGAGCTTGGGATCGACGCCGTCATGGTCGAGATGTGCGGTGATCATCACCACTTCCTTCGCCAGCGCCGGATCCGAGCCGGGGATCACGCCGAGCACATTGGAGCTTGCGATCTTCTCGACCACGCTGTGGCGCTCGATGCGCACCGGTGCCTTGAGCGCAAAGCCATGCGGCATCGCGCCCTTCTTTGCAGCGGCATCGAGGATGCGGGTGAGATTCTTCGGCGCGCCGGCGAACAGCGCCTCGGCAGCAGGGCCGTTGGCATAGACGCTGGCGCGGATCGCGGGGGCCGAGGACCAGGGCTTGCCGTCGGTGCCGATCCAGACATAGCGCGAGGAGGCGGCGTAGCCCGCCAGCCGCTTCCACGGCATGCTGGCCAGTGACGCTCGGGTGGGAATGGTGACGACCCCGATCGCGCCGCGGCGTTCAGCCATACGGGTCTTCTCCGAACCCAGATGCGCGGCGATCTCGCTCGACGTCCGCCCTTCGGGAACGCCTGCAAGCAGCACGACGATCTTCCCGCGCACATCGATTCCGGAATAGTCATCGAACCCGTGGGCAGGGGAGTCGAGGCCGTAGCCGACAAAGGCCGCTGGCGCTTCGATCAGCAGGTCCGGCTCGCGCGCATTGGCGGTCATCATCACATCGACACCGTTCTGGAAGGTGGTGCCGCCGATCGTGATGGTCGCGGGCGCATCCTTCTTGAACTTGGCGCGGGCGAAGTCGATCGGCTGATACCAGCCCTTGTTCCCGCCGGGCTTGAGGCCGAGCGCGTCGAACCGGCTGGCGACGTAGAGTGCCGCGATGTCGTAGCCGCGCGTGCCGGCGTCGCGACCCTCAAGCAGGTCGTCGGCCAGGAACTCGACATGCGCGCGGACCTGATCAGGCGAGAAGGCGGGTTCGTCGGTGGTCGGTGCGGCTGTCTGCGCCACAAGCGGCGACGCGGCCGCGAGCAACGCGGCCGCAAAGAGTTTACGGTGCATATATTCCCCTATGATCCGCCAAGCCTAGCCAAAGCCGGACCGCTGACAAGTCCGTTGCGCAGGCAAGTGGGTGGACTATGCTGGTTTCGATCGAAACAAGTTTCCGGAAGCCACTTCTCATGAAGCCAGCCTTTGCCAGCCTGACCGCGCTTGCGGTCGTTCTCGGTGCGCCCGCCTATGCCCAGAAGGCCCCCGCGCCGGTCGCCGTTGCCGATCTCGTGAAGCGTGTGGACATTCCGTACGAGGAGTTCCGGCTGGCCAATGGCCTGCGCGTGGTCGTGCATACCGACCGCAAGGCGCCGGTGGTGGGCGTCGCGGTGTGGTACAATGTCGGATCGAAGCACGAGCCCAAGGGCAAGACCGGTTTCGCGCACCTGTTCGAGCATCTGATGTTCAACGGCTCCGAAAACTCGCCCGGCGAGTTCTTCGAGCCGCTCAAGGAAGTGGGCGCCACCGACTATAACGGCACCACCAACATGGACCGCACCAATTACTTCCAGACCGTGCCGCGCGCGGCGCTGGACCGGGCGCTGTTCCTGGAGAGCGACCGGATGGGCTATCTGCTCGGCGCGGTGACGCAGGGCAAGCTCGACGAGCAGCGCGGCGTCGTCCAGAACGAGAAGCGCCAGGGCGATACCCAGCCCTATGGCCTGTTCCGCTACAAGATGGTCGAAGGGCTGTTCCCCGAGGGGCACCCCTATTACCACTCGACGATCGGTTCGATGGCCGATCTCGACGCCGCCAGCCTCGACGATGTCAAGAACTGGTTCCGCCAATATTATGGCCCGAACAACGCCGTGCTGGTGCTGGCGGGCGATATCGACGCGGCGACCGCCAGGCCGCTGGTCGAGAAATATTTCGGCGCGATCCCGCGAGGCGCGGACATCGCCGACCCGAAGATCGACGTGCCGACGCTGGCTGCGGCCAAGAATGAGGTGATGAAGGACCGCGTCGCCGTCACCCGAATCTATCGCATGTGGGCGGTGCCGGGGATGCGCGACAAGGATTCGACCGTGCTCGACATCGCGACCGGCGTGCTCGGCGGCCTTTCCAGCTCGCGCCTCGACAATGCGCTGGTCAAGCAGGAGAAGCTGGCGGTCGGCGTCGGCGCGTCCAACCAGAGCATGGCGCAGGCGGGGATGGTGCTGATCTCCGCAGATGTGCGACCGGGCGTCGATCCGGCGGTGGTCGAGAAACGGCTCGACGCACTGATCGCCGATTATCTCAAGAACGGCCCGACCAACGAGGAGCTGGAGCGCTACAAGACCCGGACGGCGTCGTCGCGCATCCGTGGCCTCGAGTCGGTCGGCGGCTTCGGCGGCAAGGCGGTGACGCTGGCGTCGGGCGCGCTCTACATGAACGACCCCGGCTTCTATAAGAAGCAGCTCGCCGATCTTGCCGCGGTGACCCCTGCGCAGGCGCGTGCGGTCGCGGCCAAATGGCTGTCGCGCCCCGCCTATACGCTGACGATCGAGCCGGGCGCGCGCTCGGCCTATTCCGAGGCCGGAGCGCCTGCCAGGAAGCCCGTAGTCGCCGAAGCGCCGTTCAAGG
>CAYOXO010000253.1:0-3943 GCA_964407945.1 uncultured Stakelama sp. | reverse complement strand
CGGTGCGCGCGACCAGGCCGGCATCCTCGAGCTTGCGCAGCTCGAGCGTCAGGATGCGGTGCGAGATGCTGGGATTGTCGCGCTGCAGCTCGCTGAAGCGCTTGGGGCCGTCCTTGAGATAATAGAGGAGGAGCGTCGCCCAGCGGCCGCTCAGCACGCGCATCGCATCCTCGATCGGGCAGTTCGACACCACGTCCTGCATTTTTTCGGCTCCGCTCCAGAAGTGACATTTTTGTGCGTAATTTACTTGGGCGCTCGGCTCCCTAAATGCCAGTCACACCGCGCGGTGATCCCCCAAAGATCACGGAGAACATCATGGAACCGACCCTGCTTTATGGCTTCCCGCTGGGGAGCTCGATGGGGCTTGTCGCCTCGCTCGAATGGCTGGGCCAGCCTTATCGGCTGTCCCGCGTCGATATGCTGAGCGAGATGAAGACGCCCGAATATCTGCGCCTCAACCCGCGCGGCGAGACCCCGGTGTTCATCACTCCGGATGGCCGCGTAGTGACCGAGACGATGGCGATCGCCCACTGGATCGAGGCGCGCGACCACGAACGCCGCGTCAGCTTCGACCCCGGCACGGCGGAGGCCGACCGGATGCATCAGCTGATCGGCTTCATCAACACCGGCTTCACCGGGTCCTTCATGCCCTATTGGGTGACGCTGGAGATGGAAGGCGGCGATCCGGAGTATAAGGCGGCGCTGCGCCAGTTCGCGCGCGGGCTGGTCAACGACCGGCATGCGCGGCTGGAGGAACTGATCGGCGACGGGCCCTATCTGCTCGGCGACCGTCCGACCTTGGCCGATGGCGTGTTCATCGGCGTCGCCCGCTGGGGTGAATTCCACCAGGCGGTCGAGCCGGGCGCCTATCCCAGGATCGAGGCGCTGATCGAACGGTTGATGGCCGACCCCGCAGTCGCCTTCGCCCAGGCGCGTGAGTTCGGCGAGACCCCGCCGGGCAGCGGCGCGATGCTCGGCGAGATCCCGCTCGCCGAGATCCTGCGCAAGCACGCCTAGGAACGCCTCCGCCGGTTCGGCCTTGCGCCGGGCCGGCGGAAGCGCGATTCTGCGCGCGGCCGTAACCCTTGGCGGCCGTCGCGCGAAGCAGGTGCATGGCCGAACCCGAAACGCCGATCGTGATCCGCCGCCACGCGCTGACCACGCGCATCTGGCACTGGATCACTGCGGTCAGCGTAATCGTGCTGCTGGGCAGCGGCCTCATGATCCTCAACGCGCATGGCCAGCTCTATTGGGGGCAATATGGCGCGAACTATGACCAGCCCTGGTTTCGTGTCGCTTGGGTCTTCGAGGGTGGCCGCGTTCCCGGCTGGCTGACGATCCCCTCGACCTACAATCTCGCGCTGGCGCGGCGCTGGCATCTGTCCTTTGCGCTGGTGCTGGCCTTTGCGCTGCTCGGGTTCATGCTGGTGAGCCTGCTCAACCGGCACTTCCAGCGCGACCTGCGCGTGCGGGCGAAGGAGCTGACCCCCGCGCATCTCGCCGCCGAGGTGAAGGCGCATGCGGCGCTGCGCTTCCACGATCCGGCGAATCCGCGCGCCTATAACGGGCTGCAGAAGCTCAGTTATGTCGCGGTGATCTTCGTGCTGCTGCCGCTGGTGATCTTCACCGGACTGGCGATGTCGCCGGGCATGAACGCCGCGTGGCCCTGGCTGATCGACATCTTCGGCGGGCGGCAGAGCGCGCGCTCGATCCACTTCATCGTCGCGATGCTGCTGGCGGGGTTCATCATCGTTCACCTCGCGCTCGTCATCCTGGCGGGGGCGTGGAACGAGATACGCTCGATGATCACCGGCAAGTGGAAGGTGCCCGAGCAATGAGCCTCATCACCCGCCGCTCGCTGCTGATCGCCGGTGCGAGTGGTCTCGTCGCCGGGTGCGACCGGATCGGTAACAGCGAGGCGGGCCGTGATCTGCTGTTCAAGGCCGAAGCGGTGCACAAGAGCCTGCAGCGCGCGATTACCGACCGCAACGCACTGGCGCGTGAGTTTGCGGAGACAGACATGTCGCCGCGTTTCCGCGCCAACGGATCGCTGTTCCCCGGCGACCCGGCCTATCGCACGCTGATGCGTGGCAACTTCGCCGACTGGCGGCTCAAGGTGGACGGGCTGGTCGCACGGCCGCTCAGCCTGTCGCTCGCCGATATCCGGTCGCTGCCGCAGCGGGTACAGATCACGCGGCATGACTGCGTCGAAGGGTGGAGTGCGATCGGCAAATGGCACGGGCCGAAGCTGTCGATGCTGCTCGACCTAGCCGGATTGAAGGACAGCGCCCGCTTCCTGGTCTTCCATTGCGCCGACACGCTCTATGGCCGGCCCTATTATGAATCGATCGATCTGATCGACGCGTTCCACCCGCAGACGATCCTCGCCTGGGCGATGAACAACCGCACGCTTCCGGTCGAGCATGGCGCGCCGCTGCGCCTGCGGGTCGAGCGGCAGCTTGGCTACAAGCACGCCAAATATGTCATGCGGATCGAAGCGGTGGCGTCGATCGACGCGATCCATGGCGGTAAAGGCGGGCTGTGGGAGGATATCGCCGATTATGAATGGTATGCGGGCATCTGATCGGAAATATTCGGGATCGCGCAGTTTTCCGCACTTGCGAACGGTGTTTAGCCCGCTAGCCTAGCGTCATGGCCCTGATCGACCATTTCTTCGCCCGCGCTATCAAGCGCGGGGAGTTCACCGTGATCCATGCCGACGGAACGGCGCGCAGCTTCGGCGCGCCCGACCCCGGGATCGCCCCCGTCACCATCCGTTTCACCGACCGATCCGTGCCGCGGCGGATCCTCACCGATCCCTCGCTCGGGGCGGCTGAGGCGTTCATGGACGGATCGCTGGTGATCGAGCAGGGCGACATCCTCGCGCTGCTCAACCTGTTCACCGCGAACAACAAATGGGAAGCGGGGGTCAGCAATCTCAATCCGGGGTTGCTCAAGCGCGGCTTCGACAATGTCCGCTTCCGGCTCGATCGGATCAACATGGCGCGCCGGTCGAAGCGCAACGTCGCGCATCATTACGACCTGTCGGCGACGCTCTACGACCATTTCCTCGACGCCGATCGCCAGTACTCGATGGCGTACTACACCGATCCGGCGAACAGCCTGGAACAGGCGCAGGCGGACAAGAAGGCGCATATCGCGGCCAAGCTTGCGATCCAGCCGGGCATGAAGGTGCTCGACATCGGTTGCGGCTGGGGTGGCATGGCGCTCTACCTGCACGCCAAGACCGGCGCCGAGGTGCTGGGTGTTACCTTGTCCGAAGAGCAGCTCAAGATCGCGCGCGAGCGGGCGGAGAAGGCCGGCGTCGCGGACAAGGTGAAGTTCGAACTGATCGACTATCGCCATGTGACCGGCCAGTTCGACCGCATCGTCTCGGTCGGCATGTTCGAGCATGTCGGCACCACGCATTACCGCACCTTCTTCCGCAAATGCCGCGAGCTGCTGAACGAAGAAGGGGTGATGCTGCTCCACACGATCGGCCGCGCCGGCGAGCCGGGCGTGACCGACGCCTTCACCGCCAAGTACATCTTCCCCGGCGGCTATATCCCGGCGCTGTCGGAGATCGTGCGCGGGCATGAAGGCATGCGCATCTTCCTCACCGACGTCGAAGTGCTGCGGCTCCACTACGCCTATACGCTTCAGGCCTGGTACGACCGCGCGACCGCAGCGAAGGCCGAGATCGTCGCGCTGTACGACGAGAGCTTCTTCCGCATGTGGACCTTCTACCTCGCCGGATCGCTGTGCGCGTTCCGCAACGGCGGACTGGTCAACTACCAGCTGCAATATTCGCGCTCGCGCACCGCGCTGCCGATCACGCGGGACTATATGGCGGAGGCGGAGCAGGCGCTGCGATAGCCTTCGCCTGTCACCGCCAGTCCCTGCCTAGGGATACGTTTGCCAGTAGAAGCGAAGGAATGTCATT
>CAYOXO010000252.1:0-3975 GCA_964407945.1 uncultured Stakelama sp. | reverse complement strand
GACAGGCTGCCCGAGCCGCGCGCCCCGGCCCCGAACCTGGTGGTGATCGTCGTGTGGGTAGTGCCGTTATCCTGCAGCGTGGACACGCTGTTGGCACCGCTGGTGCTAACGCCAACGCCGGTTGTGCTGATGGCGACGCCACTGCCGATGAACCTGCCGCCCTGCGAGGTATCGACGTTACTGACGCCGGTGACCGCGGTGATCGAGCCGCCGGTCAGGTCCACCTTGCCTGCCTGGACGATGACCAAGCCGGAATTCCCGGAGATGACCTCGGCATCGGTCCCGGTGACGCTGCCCCCGGTCGCGTAGATGCCGATCCTGCCGGCATTGATCACGGTATGGACGGGGTCCGAGGGATTGCGGGTATCGACGCCCAGGTTAATGGTGCCGCTGGTGATAGCCCCATAGAGACCCGCCTGGATGTTGACGCCATTGGCATTGATGGTGGTCCCTGAATTACCCCAGAGACCGTTGCTGCCAGAGCCGCTCACGGTGATGCTGCCGCCGGTCAGGTTGATCGTGCCGGCTGTCGCGAAGGCGCCCGCATTGGTATTGGAGCTCTGCCCGCTGGCCTGGAGGACGGCGTCGGTCGCGTTGATCACCGCGCTGCTGCCGCTGGTCTGCAGGGCGACGCCGGCGCCGCTGCCGGTGCCACTGGAGGTAGCGGTGATATGCGTCGCGCCGCCGGCACTGCTGCCGATGGTCAGAGTGCCGGATCGGACATCCACACCGACCGCGTTTCCCGTCGCCGTGGACGTGATATTGGTGCCGCTTAGCCCACCGGTGCCGCTGAATTGCCTCAGGCCAGCCGCGCCATTTGCGGTGACCGAGCTGTCGGTGAGCAGGAGCGAGGCGGTGCCGTTGACTGTGACCGTCGTCACCCCACTCGGCGCCGTCAGGGTGACGCCCGTGCCGTCGTAGGAGGCGCTGTTGGAGACCGAGACAGCTCCCTGCGCGCCGGCGCCGTTCCGGGTGACATTGCTTTCGACGCAGGCGCCCGAACTCTGGTTGAGCGGACCCGTCGGGGCGCTCGCGCATTGCGCCAGCGCCTGCGCGGACGGCAGCAGCGCCATCATCGCGACGCCCAGGATGGCGCGATGGCTGCAAATGGAACTCAGCAAGACCTGCTTCAGGAGGCGGAGGGCGGAAACATCAGAGCCAGGAACAGCCATCGACATGTCCACAGTGTCAGCGCGCAATTGATGCACTCCCGTCTCGCGAATCATCTCAAGTAAAAGATATCTTGCAAAATACTAACAAACAAGCATAGCAAGGCTTTTTCAGGTTGATAACCGCTCGAATCGAGCGATTTTATTTCAATGTTGATACTCTTATTGCACGAGCTTTGCGCTTCGACATCGTCGTCCAGCGCATACCGCCTCTCCCGCAAAGAAGTGGCGGATGCTCGCCATGGAGCGCCCGCCGCTCGCTCACTTACTTGGTCGTGTAGCCGCCGTTGACGAGAATGGTCTGCCCGGTCATCCACCAGCCATCCGAGACCAGAAAGCGGATGAAGGGAACGATGTCATCGATGTCGGTGAGACCGGTCTTGGTGAATTTCGACAGAGCTGCCGCCGCCTTGTGATAGGCTTGGGCATCGGCGCTTTCGGCAGGGTAGAAGAAGGATGTGTCCATCGGGCCCGGGCCGATCGCCGTCACCGAGATGCCGCGCTCGCCGAACTCCTTCGACGCTGCCCGCGTGAAATGCTCGACCGGCGCCTTCGTGCCGGCATAGGCGGCATAGAAGGGCGTGTAGGCGCCCAGCAGCGAGGTTACGAGCGTACAGATCTTGCCGTTGTCGTTGACGTGCTTTCCCGCTTCCTTGAGAAAGAAGAAGGCGGACTTCGAGTTCACCGCAGTCATTTCGTCGTATTCGGCTTCGGTGATCTCGACAAAGGGCTTCTTCAGGACCTTGCCGACCGTGTTGATGGCGATATCCGGCTTGCCGATGGCAGCCACGGTGTCTGCGAAGAGCTTCTCGACCGCGCCGGCCGTGGTCAGATCGGACTGAAGGGCGATGGCCGTCGCACCAGCGGCCCTGATGGCTGCAATCGTCTCATCCGCGGCGGGCTTGGTCGCGCTGGTGTTGTAGTGGATGGCAACGGCCTTTGCACCATGCTGTGCAAGGTCACGAGCGAGCAGTCCGCCGAGATTCTTCGCGCCACCGGCAACGAGTACCGTCTTACCCTTGATTCCGTGATCGAGCATGCTTCGTCTCCGCCGGTCGCAGCAGCCAATACGCGACCGTCGGCGAAACTGATCATGTTTTAGACACGTGACCAGAGCAGCGACAGTATGTGCTCCTGTCCCATCTTGACGAGGCACACATTTTGAAGACTAGTGGCAGGTTGCTCAGAGAATGGCGATTATCCGGCCGCTTCAAGAGTCGATGCGCGTATCGGTGACCGCGAACCCGGCCTTTTCCAGGCCCTCAACGATATGAGCGATGTAATCTTCCTGGAACTTTCGCCCGCGCCAGTCAAAATAGAATTCCGTGGCGTAGTTGGGCCTCAAATGCCGCAGGATTTTAAGATGCGTCTCTGCTTTGGCTGTGGCTCCGAGCTGTCCGCAGATGGCAGCCAGTAAGACATGCATGAAATAGTATCTCTCATCGATGCTGAGATTCGAGGCCATCCGCAAAGCGCCCTCGTAATCGCGCTGGCGATATAGCTCCAGGATCGGGACACCGTAGGACATCGCCGGATGATAGTGCTCGCGTGCGTTGGCGCGGCGCACAAGTTCGGCGCCCTCTTCATAGCGACCCATGACGTAGAGGCGATTGCCCAGCGTCAATTGGTGCTCTCCGGAGCCCGGGTTCAGGGCGATGGCCCGCCGCCCGGCCTTTTCGAATTCCTCAAACTTCGCCATGGCGAACAGCACCGTCGAGCGCATGCTGTGGGCCAAAGCCGAATGCGGTGCGAGGCGGATGGCTTCATCGGCCATGCCGAGGGCTTCCTGCAGGATCCTGCCACTCTCAGCCGGCTGGGCGTAGAGACCCCGAATCTCGTTCATCTGGATATAGGACAGCATCGCCCAGGCGTCCGAATAATGCGGCTCCTCCCTGACCGCCGCCTCGAGGCACTTCCGGATATCTTTCTGCTCGGCATCGTCGAGGCTCGACAGGTAAGCGACGGCGTGCACGACGCAGCTATAGGCGTCCTGATGCTTGTTCGGATGAAGTTTGCGCTCACTGACATTGATGATTCCCCAGCGCTGACCGATCGCCCTCGCAACGGCTTCACCGACGGCTTTCTCCACCGCCATCATCGAGGAAGCCCCGGTGGCTTCGATTTCCTCACGGGACGCCAGAACAAGGCCCGACCGGTGGTCGCTCAGTATCCATTGGCATCGCAGCGTTTGCTCCTCGACATCGGCCGCAATGTCGAGGACATAGATGCTGCCCGCCCCGCTGGGCCGCAACGAGGCTACGAGCTCCTGAAGCGGTTTGCGAGGTTCGAGGCCGGCTATGCGCAGGCCATGATAGGGGACGAGAGCCGCAATCACCGAGCGGATCAGGCGCGGCGATGCTTCGCCCAGCTCCTTGCCGGCCGCCGGCCTCACCACAATGATCGGGATCTTGTGCTCGGGGCCTTGCCTGCCTTCTTCCGGCCGCGCTCGCGCGGGCATCGGCTGAAGCCCAGCCCGGACAAGTACCTCGTCGCAGCCCGAAGTCTCGATCGCCTTCGCCTGACGACGCTCGAAACGCGGTACATATCCACCGATGGGCAGGTGAATCGCCACACTCTCCGCTGCGCCGTCAACCGCGTAATATAGGGCCAGTGCCGAGCGCAGTCGGGTTGCCTCATTGCGGACGACGGCATCCTTGGCAGGGTCGAAATCGACGCCTCTGCCGAAGACGTCGATCGCAATTGTGTAGGCCTTCACCTGGACGCTTTGTCCCGCGATGGTCTTTTCGACGACATACCGCAGGAAGCGCCTGCCGCATCGGGAGCGCCGAGTGCGCCGGGGGTAAAA
>CAYOXO010000251.1:0-3983 GCA_964407945.1 uncultured Stakelama sp. | reverse complement strand
GAGCAACGGCTTCAGGCGACGGTCGCGGGCTGGCCCCGTCAGGGGGCCACGCGGTCCCTTTGCAGGGTGACGAACAGCGACTTCGCGCGCGGCGGAATGGTTGTACCCGGACTTGCCGTGGTGCCCAGTACGACGAACAGGGTGGGTTTGCGATGCTCGATGCTCGCCGGACGCGCGTTCGAACGTTCGCCCGCGACCGCTGCCAGATAGGCGATCGTCTCGCGCGGCAACGGCTGGCGGCCGGCCAAGTATGCAGCATACCGGCCCGGTCCGGCATTATAGGCGGCGAACATGCCCGGATAGCCGAACCGCTCATACATGCGGCGCAGATAGGCGGTGCCGGCGAGGATATTGTCGCGCGGATCGAACGGATCGCCGCCGAGACCGAGCGCGACCCGCATCTCGGCCCAGGTGCCCGGCATCAGCTGCATCAGCCCCATCGCGCCGGCCCGGCTGACGATCGGCCGCCCTTCGAGCATGGTCCGGCCGCCGCTTTCCACCTGCATTACCCGCTCGATCCAGGCGACCGGTAAGCCGAACCGTTGCGACGCCTCCGTTGTAAACGGGCGCCAGTCGGCGACGGTCTGCGCCGCCGCCGGGCAGGCCAGCGTGAGCCACGCGGCCAGCGCCATCCAGGTCCCTTTGCCGATCGGCCACCAGCGCCTAGCCACCGTTGACACCTCCCGGCTTAGTCCAAAGCATCGTTGCCTTGCCGATCACGTCTGCGGCGTCGGTGGGTCCGAAATAGCGCCCGTCAAACGAGTCCGGCGTGTCCGACATCAGCAGGAACAGCGCGCCGTTGCGGAGGGTGCGGCAGCCGGTCCACCAGGGCAGAGGCCGCCCGAGCCGGTCGCCGGCGCGCCGCGTCGCGAGCACGCTGCCATTGACGAGGATCTCGGGTCCGATCGCGCACACCAGGTCGCCCGGCACGCCGGCCACGCGCTTCACCAGCGGGACGTTCGCCGGGACATAATGCCGGCTCGCCGCCAGCGCGCGCACGGGAAGCGGGGTCCGCGCGATCACCATATCGCCGCGGACGACGCCGTGGCCGGGCGCAACGCGATAGAGGCCGACCGGCGCGCTGGCGCTGGCGTTCCACAGCAATCGCGGCAGCGGCGGCGCGACGATCGTCGCGGCGAGACAGGCACATCCGAGCGCGACGAGGGTCGTGCGGCGCACCAGGATCCGGCGGCGCCATTTGGCGGCACGGAGCGCGTCACCCCAGGCGAACAGCGGAAGATCGCGGCGCTCAATCATGGTCGCCGCCTTTGCGCCGGGCCTTCGACCAGGCCTCGATATCGTCGATATGGTAGTACCAGGCGCGACCATGGAGGCGGCAGACCGGCCCGCGTCCTTCCGCGCGCATACCCTTCAAGGTGCTGGGCGCGAGCCCGAGATGGAAGGCGGTCTGCTTGGTGGTGAGGAAGGGGCACGTTTCGCGCGCCTTCTGCGCGCGGACGGCAGTGTCGTCGGGGTCGGTCATGAGTCGGGGTCCGCTATAGGGCGGCTGCCGGATCGCGCCGCCCGGACACCCAACTGAACCTCGAACGCCCCGCCCGGCAGGGTCGAAAACGGGTATATGCGTTTTCGACCCCCCGTGCCGACAAGGCGATCCGCGCCCGGTCGGGGCGCGGATCGGAACGGCTCAGTCGGCCGGGTTCCAGATGATGGCGAAGGAATCGTCATCGTCCTGGCCAGCGGCGCGGCCGAGATTGGCGTAGAGCCGGCGCGGCCCGAACTCCGGGGCGGCGAGGCTCAGCGAGACATAGTCGTTGCCGGACATCTCGCCACGACGGTTCCAGCCGGCACCGAGTTCGACCCCGCCCGCCATGACGACATAGTCGGGCTGGGTGTCCTTGGTCTTGCGGCTGTTCGGAACGATGGTGATGCCGGTGCGGATCGAGAGGGTCCGAAGCTCTCCCTTGAAGCCGTTTCCTTCGCGGGTGACATAGCCGATGGCAGCCATTGCAGGTCTCCTTGAGATGCTCGCCCGAACCATTCCGGGCGATGGGCGGACCTCAGGGACGGCCAGCCGGACACCCGCACCGGCAGGCCGAAGCGTCAGCGGAGGACCGGAGCCCAAGGCTTATTTGAGAGCAAAGCGGCCGCGAGGAGACCGCGCCAGCGGGCGGGGAAATAAGCCGGCAGGCGATGGTTTCGGGGGGATGGCGGCCGTTCCAGGTCATGCGCCCAAGGAGCCGAGAACGGTACGGTGCCGAGACCGGGAGACCTGTTTCCGCGGTGAAGGATTCCTCCCGCGAATGCGGCGTGGCGGGCCATTGCGACCTGTCCCCGCCTGCCACCATCCGAAGACTTCGCAGCAACCAGATACAAGCCTGAAGTGGCGTCGGCCGCCGAAGCGACCGACGCCACCGGGGAACCGGAATCACGGCTTGGGATGGAATTTGGGTGAGCCGCTGATCGCCTCGAGCTCAGCGAGAAGCCGGTCGGTCTCCGCAGTCAGACGGTCTCGTTCCGGTTCGAACTCGCCCTTGGCGCCATAGCCTCCGACATGGGCGGCGTTCGCTTCGATCGCGGCGATGTCGGCGAGACGGCGATGGATCTGATCGAGACGGTCGTTGATATGGGTTTCAAGGGCGGGGTTTGTTGTCGGCATAGATTCTTCTCCTGCGCCACGAGGTTGAAGGATGGGCGCGGTCTATTTATCCTGCGCAGTCATCGCTCCGGCTGAAGTCAGAAAATAAATCGCCTGGCGTCGCCGGCCGATCAACGGACGCGCAGTTCCTCGCAAACCTGGTCGAAGAGATCGAAGTAGCGCCGCTCCAACTCGCCTTCGCTCAAGGCGAACATCGCTTCGGCAAGGGGCAGGTCGAGCGCTTCTGCTGCGCGCGCACCATCGGTGCGATAGCCGGGATCGAGGTCCCGTGCGGTAGCAAGGTCACCGGCATTGCGCATGCTATAGTCGACAATCCAGAAACAATGGATCAGGCGCTCGCGCGGCGTCAGCGTCTCGATTCCTTGTGCGCACTTTTTCTCGATGATCTCGTGGCCGATATCGATCAACCAGGTCTGGTTGTCGAGCGCGCGCCCCCTGATTTGCCCGGTGCCCATGGGATCACCGTAGCCCAATCCCGGTACCGAAAGAACCGCATATGCCATATAGACGCTCGGGTTCCGGTCGAAGCGGAAGCCGGGCCGAATGCACCTTCAAGACGCGGAACCCAGGAGGTCCGATGGGTGAAGTTGAGAAAATTTGGGACGGCGAAATCGTCCGCAAATGGCTGGAACGCCGTTTTGCTGCGTCGCTGGACGACCAGGACCAGGCGGATCGACATGGGCGCGAGCGTGAAGACGCGTATGACAAGGCCGCAGCCGAAGAATGGGTTTGCCGATTGACCAAAAGCAGCAATACCACGAACGATCAGCAGCGGTTCGCCGAGTGGCTTGAGGGGCTTCTCGACCGGGACGACTATCACCGGCTCGGCGTCCATAACCAGCGACGATTCGAGCGGGAGGTCCGGGCTTATCTCAGGAAGCTGATCAAGATGACGAAGGCGAGTATCGGCTTCGAGAACCTGTCACGCTATCAGTGAGGACCACGCCGCGCTCCGTCCCATCTGCACGCCCCATTAAGACGAAATCGCCAGCTGGATGCACTATCCGTCATCCGCCATCGCCGAAAATCAAAAGGCCCCGCCGGTCGGGGCGGGGCCGTCTATTGCAACTGCCGTCAGGAAAAGGCCGGTAACCACAAGGCGCTTGAGGAAAGGTATTAGCTTTACAATCAGAGTCTTAGAAGTCGTTGCGATATAGGTCATAGGCTTGCTCCCGAGTTCGACACAATGTTCAAAAAGTGTGTGGAGCAGGCTATGAGTGATGATCGTCTTGGCGGTTTCCCACCTTAGCGGCAGCACACTTCCGTGTGAAAGACCGTGGCGGCACCATGCCGCCTGAACGCGATGTAGGCGCGCCGGATGCCGGTCACAAGCCTTGGTCCTTGGCCTTTGTCCTTGGCATTCTTC
>CAYOXO010000250.1:0-3999 GCA_964407945.1 uncultured Stakelama sp. | reverse complement strand
CGGGCCAGCTCGGCAACCGGCAGGCCATGCGCCTGCTGGACATCAGCCGCCGGACCGGCGCCCGGTTGATCCTGATCGGCGACGTCCAACAGACCGGTGCGATCGAACAGGGGAAGCCGTTCTGGCTTCTCCAGAAACTCGGCATGCCGACCAGCCATCTGACGGAGTCGCTGCGGCAGGATACTGACGCGGTCAAGACCGCGACCAGGCTTGCGCGAGCAGGGAACTACACCGGCTCGATCGCGGCGCTGGAGCGGGTGACCGGCGGCATGACCGGTGAGGAGCTTGCCAAGAATCTGGTCAGCACCTGGACCGAGCTGAAATCCTCTGAGCGCGAGAAAACCAATATCCTGGTCCTCGACAATGCGACGAGGCTTATCGTCAACAGCCAGATCCGCGAGGTGCTGCGCTCGGAGGGGGTGGTCGCCGCCGAGGACGCGCGGCTTCAGGTGCTCACGCCGGCCGGAATGACCGACCAGGAAAAGCAGTTCGCGCGCTTCTACTCCGGCGGTCAGGTCGTGATGTTCAGCCGCGACAATGCCGGTCTCGGTATCGCGCGCGACACCGAGTATCGGGTTGCCGGCACCGGCCGCGACAGCAAGGGACGGCAGGTGGTCCGGCTCGTCGACCAGAATGGCCGCACGATCGCCTGGAACCCGCGGCTCGGAAAAGCGGGACAGGTCAATGTGTTCAAGGCCGAGCATCGTGACCTGGCCGAGGGCGACCGCATCCAGTGGCGTCTCGTCAACAAGGACCTTGGCCTCAAGAACGCCGAGCGCGGCACGGTGATCGCACTCGCGGGGGCGCAGGCGACGATACGCTGGGATCGCGGCGAGCGTGTTCAGGACATCGATCTCGGCACCCAGAAAACCTGGGACCACGGTTATGCCGAGACCGTCTATTCGGCGCAGTCCAAGACCTATCCCAACGTCTATGTCCTGGCGCCGGTCGAATCCGGGTTGGTGAACGGGCAGAATTTCTACACCGCGATCACCCGCGCGCGATACTCCGTGAAGCTCTGGACCGAGAACGTCTCGCGGCTCGCCGAGAAGCTCAAATCCCATTCGGGCGAGAAGTCGTCCACGATCGAAGGCCTCGGCCGGCTCCATCGGGACAGCCACCGCGTCCGGGGCGAGCGCCACAAGGACCGGCTCGACAAGTCGCGCGAGGACAATGCGCGCGATCGCGAGAAGCGCGGCGAACACCGCGACCGCGAGCGCACCGAGCCGAAGGATCGCGAACCGCGCAATGTCGGCGAATTCCTCGCCGGCCGCGCGCTCGACGGCATGAGATCGATCGAGAGCTTCCTGCGCTCGACCATCGTCCGCGACCGCGATGCGGAAAGCCAGCGCCCGGATCGCGATGGCCCCGCCGAACCCGTGCGGCAGCCACAGCCCGCGCACGATCATGGCGATCATGCGGGCGGGCACGACCGATAGGAGAGACTATGATGCTGATACTGATAGCGCTTGCCTGCCTTTGCCTCCTGGCATTGATCTATCGTCACGCGCGTGTCCCGGTCCGACATCGTTGGCGCCGCCGCCAGGCCCGCATCATGTGCAAGCAGATGCGCGGTCCCGACCGCAACCAGCCCGCGACCCTGTTCTATGCCCGGCTCCGTGCGATGGACCCGCTGGCCTTCGAGGAACTGCTGCTCGAGGCGTTCGAACAGCGCGGCAACCCCGTCATTCGCAATCGGCGATACACCGGCGATGGCGGCGTCGACGGTGAGGTCATCGTCGAGGGTGTCCGATTCCTCATCCAGGCCAAGCGCTACCGCGAGACCATCCGGCCCGAGCATGTTCGCGCGTTCGCCGCATTGTGCGTTTCGCGTGGGCGGCGCGGGCTTTTCATCCATACCGGACGAACCGGGAGCGCGAGCCTGGATGCCTTGGCGGCAGCGCCCGGCGTCGAGATCATCTCGGGCAACAATCTTCTCGAACTGCTGACCGGCGGGGCATTCTTCCTTCCGTCGCAGCGGTTGCGACGGCCCGCAAGCGCGCGGCCGTCATTCCCAAACCGGGTGCAACGGACATGAGGACGATCGCCATCGCCGCCGCTGCGCTGGCCGCACTCCTTGTCTCGGCCCCCGCGACGGCATCGTCCAGGGGATCGCGCGCCGATGAGGCCGAGATCGGCCGCTGTATCCGTCAGGCCTCCAAAGGCCACGCCTGGCTCGAAAAGACCTTGTGGGGTCTGCGTAAGCAGGAAGCCGGATGGCTGGGCGCCGAGGTCGCCAACACCAACGGAACCCATGATCTGGGTCCGCTTCAGATCAATAGCTGGTGGGTGCCGCGCATCGCTCGGCTGGTCGAGCGGCCCGACCATCAGGTCCGCCACTGGCTTCGCCATGACGCCTGCTTCAACGCGGAAGCCGCGCGCTGGATATTCCTGTCGGGGTTGCAGGCGTCAGGCAACTACTGGGAGGCTGTCGGCATCTATCACAGCCCAACGGGTTGGCGTCAGCGCGCCTATGCGGCGAAGGTGGCAACGCATATGCGACGTCAGTTCGGCGCCAATGCCTTTGCGAACTGGGCAGGTCGCGGCGCAAGCCGGTAGGCCTCGACTCCCCGATGTAACGCAGCTGCCGGATAGCTGTGGAACCATCGGGTCGAAAGGATCTGGCTATGAACACCCCGGCGTCGCGGCTGCTTGCCGGTGACCACAAAGTGCCGCTGGAAGCGGCATTGCCGGAGCTGCTCCGTGCGGTGATGGACGCAGGCGGCAGCAACGTCATCGTGCCTCCGTCGATCCTGCCGGATCCGTCGCCTGCCGATGCCTTCCGGAAGCTCGTCGCCGGAACATCGTCGTTTCAGTTTGCGGCCGGCGTTTCGCTCGCCGATCACTTTTGGGATCATGCGGGCGATTATCGGCGCGGCGCCGTTGCCGCCCGCCTGCGCGAGACAGCCGGACGCGTGGGCAAGTTTCTGCCGGGGTTCCTCGCCATCTATGCGACCAGCGTGCGCTCGCCATTGGCTTACGGGCCGCACCGCATGCCGTTTCGAGTCGCGGAGGTGATCGACGTGGTGGAAGGCGTTTCCGGTCCCTATCTCGTGCTGGTGGCATGCCGGTTGCTGAAGAACGGCAAAGCGGAGGCCGTGCGCGGTTTTGCTCAGCCGATCCTGGATGGGCGCCGTTTCGTGCCGGTGTTCTCGGAGCTGGAACGGGATGTTCTACACGGGCTGATCGGCCTTCAGGGCGCGCTCGACGCATATGGCGTGGACTGCACGATAAAGCGCGCAATTGCGGCACCGTTTCCGACGCGTAGCCACGATATCGCACTCGTGATCGAACGAGGCGGGGCGACTATCCGTGAACTGAGCCTTGCGATCGCGCGCGACTGCGGGGACACGCAACTGTCACACCTGTCGCCCGCGGACTATGCCGTCGGAGCGGCGAACTGGGCCGATGGCACCTTCATCTCATGGCTTGGGCAGGCGATCCTTTCACCTTTGCCAAAAGTGCGCGCCGAAGTGTCTATTCTATAGGGCAGACGCAATCTATGCGCCGCGTGCCAATGCACCGGCGCGATCTGCGGCGCTCGTAGACATGTGGACGCGCGGATGCGGTATGATCGACCTACCTACTCAGAGCGATGAAATGGATGGGCCTCCGTTTCTCAAAGCCGTCGCAGGGGATCTTATCGGCGATGCTATCTCGTTTTTGGTCGAGATCAGGCAGTTCGAGCCGATTTTCTACCTTGATCTGGCAATCGATATGCTTGGCGCCAGCAGCGAACGAAAGCCCCACCCGATGGACGATGACGCCAGCGACGACGAGGAAATCGCCGTCCTGCGATCCTGCACGGCCGAGAATATCAACGATGCAATCCTGGTCCTAAAGGCGATCGGCGAGCGACGGCCGATCCCGCATCTGGAGGACTTCCTCGACCGCCTGGAAGAGGTCAATCCCCGGGCCCGCATTATCCTGACCGTGTCGCCGGTGCCGAGGGTGGCGACGATGGCACCGCGCGACGTGTTGCAGAGCACGGTCAATTCC
>CAYOXO010000249.1:0-4013 GCA_964407945.1 uncultured Stakelama sp. | reverse complement strand
CACCCAGCGCCAGTATCATATGGGTGGCCGGGCGGGGAGCGGGCCGGTACCGCCAAACGGAGAAAAGGCCTTGCGCTTACCTGATTTTGAAGCCTGGGCGATCTTCGCCTGCGTCGTCGAGCATCGCTCGTTCAGCGGTGCGGCGGATGCGATCGGCGTTTCGAAGGCAACCGTGTCCAAGGCGATCGCGCGACTGGAAGCGCAACTCGGTACCGCCTTGTTTCACCGGACGTCACGTCGCCTGACGTTGACCGACAGCGGCAATGCGCTGGCCGAGCGCGCCGGCCGCATCCTTGCCGAGGCACAGCAGGCCGAGGAAGCCGCTCTCGAATCCGCGAAGGCCCCTTCCGGCCTCGTCCGTATCGCGGCGCCGATCACCTTCGGCATCCGTTTCGTCGCCGATGCCATCGCCGATCTGCTTGCCGAACATCCGGGGATCGAGATCGACCTGCGCCTGTCCGACGCGCGCGTCGATATCGTCGCCGAGGGGTTCGACATCGCGCTGCGCATCGCCGACCTGCCCGACAGTTCGCTACGCGCGCGCCGCCTCGCTCCGATCACCGCCCGGGTGGTCGCTGCACCCGCCTATCTCGAGAAACATGGCACGCCGCGGCACCCCGCCGACCTCGCCCTTCACGCCTGCTTCCTTTACGCCAACGTCATCGGCGCCTGGCATTTCCGCAAGGCGGATGGCGAGGAAGCGGCGGTGCGCCCCGCCGGCCCGCTGATCACCGACAATGGCGACGCGATGCTCCCGGCCCTTCGCGCCGGGCTCGGTATTGCCCGCCTGCCCGGTTTCATCATCGACGCGGAGCTGGAGAAGGGCACATTGGTGGAAATCCTGGAGGGATGGACGCCGATGAACATTGCACTGCACCTGTTGACCCCGCCCAGCACGCTGCGCCCGGCGCGCGTCGAACTGGTCATCGACTATCTCTCCAATCGCTTCCGCAACATCTGCGTGAAGGAAACCGCGGCGCGCGCAGCGGCCCGCGCATAGAAAAAGGCCAGCCCGCATATCCGCGGACCGGCCTTGTTTCCGGGTCTTGCGATCAGAGCTTGAAGCGGAAGCCCGCGCGGAACTGACGGCCGAGCAGGTCCGAATAGGTGCTGTTCGCAGCCAGACCGGTTTCCGGCAGCAACAGCGGTGCGCGGTCGAACAGGTTGGTGACGTTGAAGAAGAACTGGGTTTCGGTGCCGCCCAGCTTGACCTTATGCGACAGGTTCAGGTCGATATAGAACAGCCCCGACACGCGGTTATTGTCATAGGTCGGGAACTGAAGCGTCGAGGCGGGGCAGTTGCTCGCACACTCGATGGCGTTGGCCAGATACTTGCCTGCGCTCACGCCACGGCCGGTGACCGTGCCCGAGAAGCGCGGGGTCTCGTAGTTCAGGCTGCCGCGGAAGATCCAGGTCGGCGTGCTGAACTGGCCGCCATTCGCGCCGACGGTGTTGACCGGCGTCACACCCGGGATGCCGGTATCCGACACGTTCTCGATGTAACGCGTCGCCGTGCCCTTCAGCGTGATCGCGCTCTCGCCGCCAACGGGCAGACGATAAGCCGCATCGAAGTCGATGCCGCGTACCAGCTTCTTGGCGAAGTTGAACGGCTGGTTGCGGATGATCCAGTATGGGACCTTGGGCAGGCCGCCCGTCGCCGGAATCGTGCGCGTGGCATCCTCCGTGATCGCCGCGCAGTAATCCAGCCGCCCTTCGTCACAGCGATTGACGATTTCCTGCGCGGTGATCGTGTCGATCGCATCCTTGAGGTCGATGCGGAAATAATCGACCGACATGGTGAAGCCCGGCACGAAGCGCGGGGTGAACACCGCGCCGATGTTCCACGAATCCGCCTTTTCCGGCTTCAGGGCGGAATTGCCGGTGGTGAGGCCCGAATAGGGGAAGCGCTCGATGCCGTTCGCCGGGTTGCCCGCGGTGTATTTGGGATTGCGCACCGAATCGCTGTTCGCGGTGCCGGCCTGATAGAGCTCGTTGAGGTTGGGCGCCCGGATGTCGCGCGAACGCGTCACGCGGATGCGGATGTCGTCGATCGGCTGCCAGGTCGCACCCATCTTCCAGGTGGTGACATAGCCCGAGTTCGAATAGTCGGTCGCGCGCACCGCGCCGTTGAACTCGAGCCCGAAGCCCAGCGGCACCACGGTCTCGAGATAGGCTTCCTTCACGCTGTACTGGCCGCGGAAGGGCAGATAGTTGCCGACCGACCAGCGGTTGGTCGTGCCGGTGGTCGTGACGAGCGGCTGATACTCGTCCGGCACGCTGCCGCGGATCTCCTCACGGCGCGCTTCGCCGCCGACCGAAATGCTGACGTCGCCGGCCCAGGTTGCGAACGGCGTCATCGACACGTTGGCGCCAAACACCAGCTGCTGCATCACCTGGTCGCGATAGGGATCGCCGAGCACGTAATCGATCGCGCCGGCATTGGCGACGCCAAGGCCAAGGCGATTGAGCGGTACGCAGCTGCGATCGTCGTTGTTCGGGTTGGTGTCGACGTTGATCTGGCACTGGATCGATCCGGCCGCATAGCCGCCCGTATTGCCCGCCGGGGCAAAGGCTGCCGCAGTCGCGTTGTTCATGCGCGTGACGTGCATGATATTGCGAAGCTGCTCGCGCAGATCCGACCGGCTGTACTGGCCGTAGAAGTCCCAGCGCGCCGCCTTGCCGAACGCCTCGAACCGGCCCTCTGCGCCGAAGACGTAGCGCTGGACCTTGCGTTCGTTGTTGATCGCGCGGAACGGCAGGTCCGCCGCCGTCGTCGTGATGTTCAGGCTGGTGACGCCTGCCAGCCGCGCCGCGCCGACCGCCTGAAGCGCATATGCGTTACAGGTGATGGGAACGGGAACGGTGGTGCAGCCGGTCGTGTTCACCGTGAAGGACGACAGGTTCGGCCCTGCGTTGAAGAACACTTCCTGCTTGTTGTACGAGCCCTCCGCGAAGATCTCGACATTGTCGGAGACTTCGAAGCTCACGCGCCCGAACAAACCCCAGCGATCGTCCTTGGGGCTGAGCCCGATACGGCGGCCCGAGTCATTGACCAGCCAGTCGCCGCCCTGCGTTCGCGTCACGACCGAGGCACCGCCCAGTGCCGGCGAATTGAACGCGCCGTAGTTGAATGGGGTCAGCGCGCCATTCTGTCCGAAATAGAAGCCGCGCAGCGTGTTCGCCGTCGTACCCGCCGATGCGGTGATGAAGCCGCCCGGCGTCTGGTTCGCGATACCGATCTGGTTCCGGGTGGTGATCCACTGCGGCGCGCCGGGGGTGTTCGGGACATAGTCCAGATTCTGGAACGCGACATAGCCCGTGTGATTCCACGGCCGGTCGGTGGGATCGACCGAGTAGATCCCGTCCTGATGCGCGATCTCGGCGTTGAAGATGAAATGGCCGCGGCCTTCCGCGAACGAGGTGCCGCCCGCAATGCTGCCCGAATAGTTGAACCCGTCGCCCTTGTCGGTGACGCCGACATCGGCGTTGACGCGCAGCCCGGTCAGCTTCTTGTTGAGGACGAAGTTGACCACGCCGGTGACCGCGTCCGAACCATAGGCCGACGATGCGCCGCCGGTGACCACATCGACCCGGTCGACCAGCGACTGCGGGATCGTGTTGATGTCGACCCAGCCATAGATGGTCGAACCGACCGAACGGCGGCCGTCGATCAGGATCAGCGTGCGGCCTTCGCCCAGGTTGCGCAGCGCCAGCGCATTGACGCCGGCCGAACCGTTCGAGATGTTGAGGCGCGAGTTGGCCGGCTTGGTCGAGCCGGCAAGCTGCGGCATCTGATTGACGAAGTCGGCGATGTTGTTGCTGGGCGAGGTGTTCTCGATATCCTGACGCGTCAGCACGGTCAGCGGGGTCGGCGCCTGAAAGCCGTCGCGGATGATGCGCGTGCCGGTGACCACGACCTCGCCCTCCGACTCTTGAGCGGCGGCAGTTGGGGATGAAGAAGGAGCATCCTGCGCGAAAGCCGGGTGCGCGAGCGCGCAAACCGTGACGAGAAG
>CAYOXO010000248.1:0-4038 GCA_964407945.1 uncultured Stakelama sp. | reverse complement strand
GCGATCCAGTAGATCGCGATCGATGACGCGATCTTCGACGCCTATGCCCGCAATGTCGATTTCATCCAGACTTACGTCTTCCCCGGCGGCCTCCTGCTGTCGGAAGACCGCTTCCGGGCGATCGCGTCGGAGCACGGATTGAGTTGGCATGACCGTCGCGAGTTCGGCCTGGACTATGCCGAAACGCTGAAGATCTGGCGCGAACGGTTTGACGTTGCGGTGGCATCGGGCCGGATTCCGGCTGAGTTCGACCCGCATTTCATCGATTTGTGGCGGTTCTATCTCATGTATTGTGAAGGTGGCTTCCGCGGCGGCGGAATCTGGGTGGCGCAGGTGACGCTGATCAAGGACTGAGGGGAGAGGGATATGCGGACGGCCTGGATCGCGCTTTCGGCAGTGGCACTATGGGGCTGCGCGCCCACGGCTCAGACAACGGCTCCCGCACCCACCACCAAGGACGAGGCCCGGCTACGTCAGGTCGGTGCCGCGGTCTTGTTCTGGTCGCCCGAAGAGCGGCTCAAGAACTTCCCGGCGATGGAGAAGATCTTTCCCGGCCATGTCGTGAAGGCAGGCGGCAAGGTGAAGGCGTTGCCTGAGGGTACACCGCTCCCGATTGCCGAGGCTGATGTCGATGCCTTCATGAAGGTACAGAATGTCGCCGGGCTGTTGGTGCTCCAGAACGGCAAGATCCGCCTCGAACGCTATGCGCTGGGCTATTCGCGCGAGGGACGGTGGACGAGCTTCTCGGTCGCAAAGTCGGTGACATCGACGCTTGTCGGCGCGGCGATCAAGGACGGCTATATCAAGTCGCTCGACGAACCGGTGACCAAGTACATCCCGGACCTTGCCGGCGGCGGCTATGATGGGGTGACTATCCGCCAGATCCTGACGATGACCTCCGGCGTACGCTGGAACGAGGACTATACGGATCCCAACAGCGACGTCGCCCGGATGTTCGCCGAAGCGGTGCCGCCGGGGCAGGACCCGACCGTCGCCTATATGCGCAAGCTGCCGCGTGCCGATCCGCCGGGCAGCAAATTCGTCTACAAGACCGGCGAGACCAACCTGATCGGCGTGCTGGTACGGCGCGCGACGAAGAAGAAGCTGTCGGATTATCTCGGCGAGAAGATCTGGCGCCACTACGGCATGGAGCGCGACGCCTTCTGGATGACCGACCAGAGCGGCGCCGAGGTCAGCGGCTGTTGCTTGTCGGTCTCGCTGCGCGACTATGCGCGGATCGGTCAAATGTCGCTGGAAGGCGGGAAGGGGATCGTGCCCGCCGGCTGGTTCGCGGACGCGACCAGGAGTCACGCGACCCATCCCGGCGGCGGTTATGGCTATCAATGGTGGACGATCCCTGGGGGCTACTACGCCGCCCAGGGCATCTTCGGGCAGGTTATTCTGGTCGATCCCGCGACCAAGCTGGTGATGGTGACCAGTGCCGCCTGGCCCAAGGCGAGCGACCGCGCGCTGTACATGCAGCGACTGGCGTTCGGGATGAAGGTGCTGGACGCCGCGAAGAAGTAGCGATCAGGTCCGCAGGCGTTCGATCGCCTGCGCCAGCGCGACGTAGAGCTTGCCCATGTCCGACGAGAGCAGGGTGACGCCCAGCGGTGAGCCATCGCGCAGTGCGAGCACCTGACGCAGCATTGCCTCGAAATCGTGGATGTAGCGGTTCACCTGCTCGCGGAACTGCGGCTCGCTGTCGTACAGGCCTGCAATCTCGCGTGCGTCCCCGCTGTCGAGCAGGCGGACCGCGCGGCGGGTGAAGACGCCGCGGTCGCCCTTCAGATAGGCTGACCAGGCGCTGTCCGAGACTTCGTGTGCGAACGCCTTGGTGATGTCGATCGCGGCCGAGTTGAGGGCTTCGACCAGCAACGAGACGCGACGGGCGAAATTGTCGCGGTCGGCCTCTTCGCGCTCGGCGCGGGCTTCCTCGATGCGACGCTCGACCGCGGCGGAAACTTCGCCGATGCTCATCATTTGCTGCGTCAGGCGCTCCGACGCGCGGCTGGCGGTGGTGACGGCATTCTCGGAAACCTGGCCGAGTTCAATCAACTGCTGGCGGACGCCGGAATCGATCGCGCGGCGCATCGCGGTGCTGCCGGCTTCCTCGAGCCGCCGTTCGGCTTCGGGAACTAGGCCCGAGAGCGTGGCCCGCGCCTGTTCGGCGGCGACGTTCGCGGTTTCGCGGATCCGGAGCAGCGCTTCCACGAGCTGCGGCGCGGCATCGTCGGCGAAGCGACGGGCATTGGTGATGGCGCGATCGACGATCTCTTCGAGCTGATCGGTCTTCTCGTGACCCGAATCGAGCGTCTCGATAAGCGCGGCCTGCGTCTTGATGAGCGTTTCGCGCTGGCGGGAGACGACGTCTGCGATCGCCTCGATCGCGTCGTGGGTGCTTTCGGCTGCGGTGACAAGGGCGAGCAGCTCAGGCTTGGCGCCGGCGATGACGGCGCGGGTCGTGCCGATCCGTTCCTCGAGACGGCCGAGCGCCTCGGGCATCGTCTCGTCGATCTCGCGTGCCGAGGAATCGAGCGCGGTCAGCAGATCCTCTGCGGTGGCGATGACGCGACGGGCAGTTTCGTCGCCGACCTTGAGCGTCTCGGTCATTGCCGAGGTCGAGCTGTCGAGCGCACTGATCGAGGCGGAGAGCGCCTGAGTGCGGTCCATGCCGGCCGAATGAAGCGCGGCGATGGCGCCGTCGGCCTGGGCGATTCCGCCGGTGACCGAAGCGAGCAGGATGTCGATCCGGGTCTGCTCCTCGCCGAGTTTCTCGGCAATGCGGCCGATCGTGTCCTCGACCTCGCCGATGCGGGCGCCGACGGTTTCGATGCTCTCGCGGCCGGCCGCGTCGAGCGACGCCTGATTGGCGGCCAGCATCGCCAGCATCGCTTCGCCCTGCGCAGCGATGCCCTTGCGTGCCTCGTCGACCGCCGCGGCGGTACGATCGAGCATGGCATCGACCGTGCCGGACATCTGGTCCGCGACCCCCTCGAGCCGCGCGCCGGCGGTTTCGCTGGTTGCCTCCATCTTGGCGATATGTGCGGCGAGGCGCTGGGCAGCGCCACCGGCGACATTGTCCGCTTCGCGCCCACGCTCGGCAAGCGCGGCGAGCTGGGCGTCGAGCGCTGCGGCATGCTCGCCCGCCCTCAGGCCCGCGCTATCGAGCGTCGCGGCCATATCGGCCATGCCGTCATGCGCGCGCGGCAGAGAGGCGAGGACGATATTGACACTCTTCTCGGCGTTGGCGGCGCTGTCGATCAGCGTCCGGGCGCTGCCATCAATCTGCTTCGCGCCCGCCGCCATGCCGTTGGAAACGGCCTGAAGCCGTTCGGCGGCATCGTCGCCCATGGCCATCAGCGCGGTGGTCTGCGCGGCAAGTGCGGCGCGGTTCGCCTCGATCTTGCGCGCCAGCGTCGCGACGACGCGTTCGAGGCTTGCGGCCTCTTCGCGCATGGCGCGGGCGGTGTTGCCGAAGCGGCGCGCTTCGGCCCGGCTCGATCGGCGAGCGAGCAGCCAGAAGATGCCGATCAGGATCGGCGGGACGCAGAGCGCTGCGATGAGCTGGACCAACTGGACCGGCGGCATCGGGGCGGCGAACGCGGGCTGGAGCAACCAGCCCATCAAGCCGAACCAGGCGAGGGTCAGGCCTGCGGCCAGCAGGGGCACCAGCCACTCGCCGGGCGCGCGATAGACGTCCTCGGGCTCGACGTCTTCGGCCGGATCATAGGCCGGATGCGCGGCGCTGGCCGGCGCCGGTGTTGGCTCCTCGACGAGCGTCAGCGCGTCGTCCTCGTGCGCCGCGAAGCCGGCCATCTTGGTTCCCCCGTTCATCGTCCCAATCTAGCACGGATCACCCAAATCGGAATAGCGCCGGGAAACCAGTCATTAAGCACGCTCTTCTAAACCAACGGCATGGCGTATGATCCCGGTGCAATCGATGCGACGCTGGCGGCGGCTGTGGGCGACGAGCCCGGCCTGATCGCCGAGCTGCGTGAGGCGTTCCTCGACAGTGCGAAGCGCGCGCTCAAGGCG
>CAYOXO010000247.1:0-4115 GCA_964407945.1 uncultured Stakelama sp. | reverse complement strand
AGCGCTTCCTCGCCGACGTTCGGGATGTCGCGGGTGATGTCTTCCGGCCCGAGCTTGGTGTCGCGGGCCATCACCTCGAACTCATCGATATGGATCGACGTGAACACGTCGTCCTTCACGATCCGCTCGCTGATGAGGATCGAGTCCTCATAATTGTAGCCGTTCCAGGGCATGAACGCGACGAGCGCGTTGCGGCCAAGCGCCAGCTCGCCGAACTCGGTCGACGGGCCGTCGGCGATGACGTCGCCCACGTTGACGACGTCACCCACCTTCACCAGCGGACGCTGGTTGATGCAGGTCGACTGGTTCGAGCGCTCGAACTTCATCAGCGTGTAGATGTCGACGCCGCTCTCTTCCGCCGAGACGTCGCCGGTTGCGCGGATGACGATACGCGAGGCATCGACCTGATCGACGATGCCGCCACGGCGTGCGCCGATCGCGGCGCCCGAGTCACGGGCGACGGTCTCTTCCATGCCGGTGCCGACGAAGGGCGCTTCCGCCTTCACCAGCGGCACGGCCTGGCGCTGCATGTTCGAACCCATGAGCGCGCGGTTGGCGTCGTCGTTTTCCAGGAACGGGATGAGCGACGCGGCGACAGAGACGAGCTGCTTGGGCGAGACGTCCATCAGCGTGATCGTTTCCGGAAGCGCCATCAGGAATTCACCCGCCTGACGTGCCGAGGTCAGATCCTCGGTAAAGCGATTGTCGCTGTCCAGCTCGGCCGAAGCCTGCGCGATGGTGTGCTTCGCTTCTTCCATCGCCGACAGGTAGACGACTTCGTCGGTCACCTTGCCGTCGATCACCTTGCGGTACGGCGTCTCGATGAAGCCATATTTGTTGACGCGCGAGAAGCTCGCCAGCGAGTTGATCAGACCGATGTTCGGGCCTTCCGGCGTTTCGATCGGGCAGATGCGGCCATAGTGCGTCGGGTGGACGTCGCGGACTTCGAAGCCCGCGCGTTCGCGAGTGAGGCCGCCCGGCCCGAGCGCCGAAACGCGGCGCTTGTGGGTGACTTCCGACAGCGGGTTGGTCTGGTCCATGAACTGCGACAGCTGCGACGAGCCGAAGAATTCGCGGACGGCCGCAACGGCCGGCTTCGCGTTGATCAGGTCGTTCGGCATCACGGTCGATACGTCGACCGAGCTCATGCGTTCCTTCACGGCGCGCTCCATGCGGAGCAGGCCGACGCGATACTGGTTCTCCAGCAGCTCGCCGACCGAACGCACGCGGCGGTTGCCGAGGTTGTCGATGTCGTCGACTTCGCCCTTGCCGTCCTTGAGGTCGACCAGAGTCTTGACGACCGCCAGGATGTCCTCGGTGCGCAGCGTCGTCACCGTGTCCTCGGCGTCGAGGTCAAGGCGCATGTTCAGCTTGACGCGGCCGACGGCCGACAGGTCGTAGCGCTCCGGATCGAAGAACAGGCCGCCGAACAGCGACTCCGCGGTCTCCAGCGTCGGCGGTTCGCCGGGGCGCATGACGCGGTAGATGTCGGACAGCGCCTGTTCGCGCTCCTCGGCCTTGTCGGCCTTGAGCGTGTTGCGGATCCACGGACCGGTCGAGACATGGTCGATGTCGAGCAGTTCGATGCGCTCGATGCCCGCCTTGTCGAGCTTCTCGAGGTTCTCGGCCGACACTTCGTCGCCCGCCTCGATATAGATCTCGCCGGTGGTCTCGTTGATCAGGTCGTACGCCGAGTAGCGGTTGAAGATCTCTTCGGTCGGGATCAGCAGCGTCTCGAGACCATCCTTGCCGGCCTTGTTGGCGGCACGCGGGCTGATCTTCTGGCCTGCCGGGAACACCACTTCGCCGGTCTTGGCGTCGATGATGTCGAACATCGGCTTCGCGCCGCGCCAGTTCTCGGGCTGGAAGGGGATCTGCCAACCGTTCGGACCGCGGACGAAGGTCACGGTGTTGTAGAAGTGGTTGAGGATCTCTTCGCTGTTCAGGCCCAGGGCATAGAGCAGCGAGGTCACCGGCAGCTTGCGCTTGCGGTCGATGCGGACGTTGACGATGTCCTTGGCGTCGAACTCGAAGTCCAGCCACGAGCCGCGATACGGGATCACGCGCGCTGCGAAGAGATACTTGCCCGAAGCGTGGGTCTTGCCGCGGTCATGGTCGAACAGCACGCCCGGCGAACGGTGCATCTGGCTGACGATGACGCGCTCGGTGCCGTTGATGAAGAAGGTGCCGTTGCTGGTCATCAAGGGCATGTCGCCCATGTAGACGTCCTGCTCCTTGATATCGAGAACCGACCGGGCTTCCGTATCGGGATCGACCTCGAACACGATCAGGCGAAGGGTGACGCGCATCGGAGCCGCATAGGTGATGCCGCGCTGACGGCATTCCTCGACGTCGAACTTGGGCTGCTCGAGCTCATAGGTGACGAAGTCGAGCTCGGCGGTGCCGGCGAAGTCGCGGATCGGGAACACCGAGCGCAGGGTCTTTTCGAGACCCGACACATAGCCGATCGAAGGATCGCTGCGGAGGAACTGTTCGTAGGATTCGCGCTGAACCTCGATCAGGTTCGGCATCTGGACCACTTCGTGGATGTCGCCGAACACCTTGCGGATGCGGCGCTTTGCGGTGCCGCCTTCGATCGCCTTGGTTGCCATGGGTGTGTTTTGCCTCGTCAGCCGGAATGTCATCCCGGTATCCGCCGGGGCAGGCACGCACACAGACGCCAAAAGGGCCGAGCAACTTCCTCTTCGAAAAAGAAGAAAAGCTCAGCCTTTCAAGCGTCTATGATATCCGGCGGCCAATTCGTCCGATGCGCTGCGCGACGGCACATCATTTCCCGACCGGTCGGAAGAGTGGCGATATAGGAAGCGGGGCAGGCGCTGTCAAACACCGGCCCCGCTTTCTGTGTTTCCAGCGACTAGCAGGGGCCGGGCCGCGACAGCACCGCATTGGCGGTTTCCGGAGGGCACGCGCTCAGGATTGCCGCGCGCAGCCGTGCCACCTCGGCGTCCCATGCCTGGCGGACTCTGATCTTCGCGAGCAGATCGTCGTCCGCAGCGGTCAGCGATCCGGTCAACCCGACGACGACGAGCAACGCCGCCGCCGCGGCGACCGTGAGCCCGATCGCGACGCCGGTCAGGATGAGCCCGGCGGGAATGCCGAAGACCGTGGCGATCGCGGCCGCTGCCGCGGCAAAGGTAGCGACGGCGGCGATGACCAGCGCGACATGCACCGCCGTGGCGGCGATCACCTGCGCGCGCAGGTCGGCGGCGATCAGATGCGCCGCATCCTGATCCCGCTTGGCATTGCATGCCATCTGCCGGGCGGCGTCCCACTGCTTGCTGGCATCCTCGCAGCCGTCCGGTTTGGAGCCGCCGGGGCCGTCCTGGGTCGGCGGAAGGCGGGTCCGGCCGAACTCTCGGCCAAGGACTGCGGCGCCGATAACGGCCAGCAGTCCTGCGGCGATAAAGATCACGATCATGGCATCTCCTGTTGTTCGCCCGTTCGGTGCCCCCGGGGGCCGCTTGCATAGCCAGCACCGCGATGGCATTTCTTCCCCCGGTAAGGGGAAGGATGGGCCGCAGGCGTTGCGCGGCGCTCACATCGATTTCGATGCCGTATTGGTGAGGAGGCTTCCGTGCGTAACCACGCCGCGCTTGCCCATCTGTCGCAACTGGCGCGGCTTGGCCTGCCCAGTCGCACCGTCATTCCCGAAATGCTCAAGACGCTGGCCGAGCTGGTGCCCAGCCATTTCTGCATGTTCGTCTGGGTCGACAGGCTCGGGCGGCCGGTGGATTTCCACTTGCCCTGGATCATTCCTTCGGCGCTCGAAGTGAACGCGGCGCTGCTCGCCTGCGATGACATGGACGTGCCGAGTTTCACCAGCCTGGTGCGCCGCGGCGGCCCCGTCGGGGTGGCGGCGGAGACGACGCGGATGCCTGAGTTCCGCAGCTCGCTCTTCTACAATGAGTGCTGCCGGCCCTACGGCATCGGCCATGGCTTCGACGTGTTCGTGCGCGAAGGGGAGGAGGTGCGCGGGGTGGTGCATCCCTTCATTTCGTGTTTTTTCGGCGGCGCCGCCGCGGCCCCAGGCCCGGCCGCCCCCGCGCCCCTCTAGGCGTCAGCAGGAGTCGTTTATGGAAAACCGCGCCCATGCC
>CAYOXO010000246.1:0-4117 GCA_964407945.1 uncultured Stakelama sp. | reverse complement strand
TGAGCCGCGTGCGGCGGTGCCGGCGAAGTGCAATTTCCAATGTCTGCATGTTCAGGGAGACACGTGGGTTGCGGCGCCGGGGGCACCTGCGGCGCAGTTCGCGCCGCTTCGGGGGGAGGCGTGGGGGTGCAATGACCCGCCGCTGCGTGCTCCGGCAGACAAGTTGCCTGTGGACTCGTTGCTGGAAGTGTCAGGGGTTGCGGTGCCGGGCGAGCCGGCGACGGGGCGGGTTCAGCAGGCGTGGTTGGGGTGCAATGCCCCGCCGCGGCGTGCTCGGGGAGGCAGGTGGACTGCGCTCCGGGCCCGGACTGCGACTGTGGCACAGGCTGCGACTTGGGCGGGGCTGGCTGCTGGGGTGGAGTCAGCGTGCAATGGCCCGCCGCGGCATGCTCCGGTGCGCAGGTTGCGCTGGTCGGAGGAGCCGGCTGCATCGTATGGCCCTGGTGCTGCGCCACGGCCGGCGCGGCCGTTATCACGCCAGCCATTGCCGCGAGCAGAGCGATCCTAAGAGGCGTCATTTTGCGTATCTCCCTGGAGCGGACGGACCGTAACCACCCGCATCATCCCAGCGGTCATGTGGTAGAGATTGTGACAATGGAACGCCCAGTCGCCGGCGGCATCCGCGGTGACGTCGAAGGTCATCTTGCCTCCAGGGGGTACATTGACCGTGTGCTTGCGCGGACCATTCGCGCCGTGCCCGGTGACCAGCTCGAAGAAGTGACCGTGCAGGTGGATAGGATGCGGCATCATCGTGTCGTTGATCAGCGTGACCCGCACCCGCTCATTAAGGCGAAATGGGATGGGCTCGGCGGGCTCACTCAACTTCACGCCGTCGAACGACCACATGTAACGCTCCATGTTCCCGGTCAGGTGGATATCCATCGACCGTGACGGCGCGCGTGTGTCCGGATTGCGGGCGAGCGCCACGAGGTCGCGGTACACCAGCACTCGGTGGCCCAGTCCCTCGAGTCCGACCGGCGGCTCGCCGGTGCGATCAGTCGGCATTGGCGAGATCGACTGGACGCCGGGGTTGTCATCGACTTGCGGCGCATTGCTGAAGTCGCGCATGTTGTGGCTCATTCCTCCCCCGCCATGATCCATTCCAGGTATTGGTCCCGGGGACGAAGCAGGCGCGGAAGGGGCGCCATGACCCATTGCGGCGTGATCGACCGGCGCGGGCGGCGCTCCGTGACCCATGGCGGCGTGGTCGACGCCAGCGGCCCCGGTTCCGCCGGCAGCGACGGTTCCAGCCAAAGCTGTCGTCGCCGGTCCAGGCCATCCGGTCAGCTTCCACAGGTTGCGTGACGCATTTTGCTCGGCCGAGGGATCGACCCCGCGAACCGCGGCCGGGTTAGGCGCGTTCGGCATGTCCATGCCGGCCATGCCGCCATGGTCCATACCGCCCATGTCCATTCCCATGTCCTTCATCGTCAAGAGCGGACGCGGGCGGAGTGGCGGGACCGGGGCGGACATCCCCTCGCGCGGCGCGAGGGTGGCTCGGCCCAGGCCAGAGCGGTCGATCGCCTCGCTGACGAAAGTATAAGCGCGGTCGCCTGGTGTGACGACGACGTCATATGTCTCGGCAACGCCGATCTGGAACTCGTCGACAGTCACCGGCCGGACATTCTGGCCGTCTGCCTGGACAACCGTCATCGCCAGGCCCGGAATACGGACATTGAAATTGGTCTGGGCGGCGGCGTTGATGATCCTTAGGCGGACTCGCTCGCCGGGCCGGAACAATCCGGTCCAATTGTCGAACGGTCCGAAGCCATTAACGGTAAAATTGTATGTCGATCCCGTGACATCTGAGATGTCCGCGGGATCCATCCGCATTTTCGCCCACTCACGCCGTTCGCTCGCGGGCAGGTCGCGGCCTGCCAGCTGACCGGACAGGGTCAGGCGCTGCATGTTGAAGTAGCCGCCGCCCATCTGCTTTAATTTCTTGTAGATGGTGGCGCCGCTCATTGGGCTGTGGTCCGAGAGGACCAGCACATGCTCGCGGTCGTAGGCGATCGGATCGGCGCCGGCCGGATCGATCACGATGGGGCCGTAAAGACCGTCTTCTTCCTGATAGGCGCTGTGGCTGTGATACCAGTAGGTGCCGGACTGAACGACATCGAACTCATAATCGAAGGTCGACCTAGGCATTATGCCGGGGAAGCTGATGCCCGGAACGCCATCCATCGCGAACGGGACCAGCAGTCCGTGCCAGTGGATCGAGCTTTCCTCATCGAGCGTGTTGCTGACGCGAAGCCGAACCTTTTGGCCTTCCTTGAGCCGGACCAGCGGTGCCGGCACGGTGCCGTTGACGCCAACCGCGCGGCTGACCTTGCCGTCGACCTTCACGGCCACTTCACCAATGGTGAGAGCAATGTCGGTGCCGCTGACCGTCGGAAGCGGACGGACAAGGCCGCCGGAAACCGGTTGGGCCCAAGCGGGCCATGTGGCCATGACACCTGCGCCGGCACTTGTCAGGGCGGCGGCACGCAGGAATTCGCGCCGCTCGAGTACGAGCTTATCGGACATGGGAATCCTTCAGGAATGCCAACTGGCCAAGATCGTCCGTTCGACCGGCGCAGCGATCGCGCTACGCCGGTCGTTCAGGAGAGCTTGCTAGTTGTTGCTCTGAGGTGAGGGCGCCTTCGGAGCCATGTCGTGGCCCGCGTGAGGATCTTTTGCGGACATGTCATGTCCTTCGTGACCCTTGCCTGCCATGTCTTTGCAGCAGGCGCACTTCTCTTTCATCTTCTCGCAGCAGTCCATTTTCGGCGCCGGAGCCGTCTGGGCCTGCGCGATCGTCGGAATCGCGATCGACAGCGTGATCGCAGCCAAAATCTTGTTCATGTCAGTCTCCGTGAAATCGAATTAATCGGTCGATTTCACGCAGCTCGTGGAGGTGGGGTGGCAAGCTCCGCCGGTGCGCCGGTCTGGAATGCATGCAGTTTGGCGACCGGGATGCTGCTATGTGCAGGCGCTTCGACTGGGACCATGGCCTGCGTGATCGCGACAGCCATGCACATCGCTCCACAGCAGGCCATTTCAGGCGCCTGATCCTCGTCCGTGTCACTCGCCGGAGCGCAATGCGCCTTCTCGGCCATCTGAGCGTGGCCAGCAGATGACGATGCATTCGCCATGCTGGCGTTCATGAGCACGGGCGCGAATAGCATCGCGATCGCTGCCATTAAGGCAAAAAATTTCGGCATGCTCACAGGGGGCTATATGCGCCCATCGCCTGGGACCTTCAACCCGCGTGTGCGGTTCGGCACCAGCCAAACGAGAAAGTATGATCCTTCCATAATCACCTCCCTTAAGCGCGCCTACATGCCGTGACCGATGGTGCCGCCTAAGACGGCGGCCACCATCCAGAGCGCCATCGCGATCATCATTACGTTCTCAGTCAGCGAGATGAAGCCAAGCGGCACATTGCTCGAGCCGCCAACGCAGGCACATTTGAGCTCACGCTTGTCGATGTAGACTGCCTTGAAGACCGAGACGGCACCAATGGTCCCGATGAACAGCGCAATAGGCACAGATAGCCAGGTCAAGGCTCCTGCAACCATCAGAATGCCCGCAGCACCTTCCGCAAAGGGGTAGATGTAGCTGTACGGAACCCACCGCTTGGCGAGCAGGTCGTAGTTGAGAAACATCGTGGCGAAGCTTTCGATGTTCTGCAGCTTAAGGAGCGACAATACGATCATTGAGAAGCCGATGAACCATTCGGCCCCACGGATGGTGAAGACGCTCCCGCTGATCGCATAGCTGGCCGCCATCGCCATTAGTGCGGTCATGGCGAAGAGAACGACGACGGGGCGATAGCTCGTAGCCTTGGGGTCGGCGACTTCTTTGCCGAGAAAGCGGCGGAGGTCGTCATAGCCTCCGATGCGTCTCCCGCCGATAAAGACCTGTGGCGTTGTGGCCACGCCGTGTTCTGCCTTGAAGGCGTCTGTCTCTCCGCGCGTCGTTAGATGATTGTCTTCAACCTCATAGCCAGAACGCCTCAGCAGGTCTTTGGCCTTGAGCCCGTACGGACAAGTGTGATCTGACATTACCATGCGGTGAAGAACCGCCTTTTTCGCGGCCTTGGGATGGTTGGCCATATCCGACATTTCACTGCTCC
>CAYOXO010000245.1:0-4143 GCA_964407945.1 uncultured Stakelama sp. | reverse complement strand
CGGGGAGGATGCCGAGATCTACGATCTCGACGGGGAGCCCGGCGAGCATCGCCGCGAGCATCGTGCCGTTACTTTCGGGCAATTGGCCGGGGGCAAGCGAGGTACCGGGCGCGCGCAGTTCGTCGCCTGTCGCGGCGATCGCGATGCGGGCGCGACGGTGGACGGGCAGGGTGGCGTGGCCTGCCACTGCGGCGAGCGCGATACGGGCGGGGGTGAGGCGTTCGCCGGGCGCGATCAGGGGTTCTCCAGCGGTGAAGTCGAGTCCGGCGGCGCGTACGTTGCTCGCCATGCGCAGCGGTCCTTCGCCGTTGAGGTGAAGGCGGTTGCCTTCGCGGCGTGCTTCTTCCTGGACCAGCACGGTGTCGGCGCCCTCGGGCAGCGCGGCGCCGGTGAAGATGCGGACGGCCTGATGGGCGCCGGTCGTGCCAGCGAAGGGGCGGCCCGCGGCGCTTTCGCCGATCACGTCCCAGGGGCCGGGCAGGTCGGCGAAGCGGATCGCATAGCCGTCCATCGCCGATAGCGGCTGTTCGGGTTGCGTGCGGCTGGCGGTCACGGGGGCCGCAGTCCAGCGACCCGCGGCCAGATTGAGCGACACTGTTTCCGCGGCGAGCGCCGGCGCCAGCGCGAACAGGCGCTGCTGGGCAGCGGCGACAGGAAGCAGATCGGCCATCGCCGCGGGGTTACCGCGCGCTGGCAGCGGGGTCTAGCGCGAGGGGCGTGCCGCTTCGGTCAGCCGCGCCATTTCATGCGGGCGCAGCGCGATCCTGAACTCGGCGACGTGGCGCGCGCCGTGGCACTCGATCACGCGGATCGGCCAGCCGCCGATGCCGGGCAGCGAGAGCCAGAGCGAGGACAGCGGGGTGAATTCGGTATCGCTCTCGAACTCGGCCAGCGTGCTGCTCAGACTATTGAGCTGTGCGTTCCACCAATTGACCCCCGACCGGACATGGGTAGCGATGTCGAGCCGCAGCGCGTCCTTGACGGCGCCCAGCGCCGACGGTGCCTGATCGTGGATTGTCGCCGGCACCGGGCCGCGTCGCTGGCTGGCGACCTTGCGCAGCCAGGGCATCAGCAACTGCCAGCCCAGTTCCTCGGCAAAGGCGATGCCGGCCTGCCCCCGTTCGGCCCAGCGGACCTCGCCCTGGATCGGGCGCAGCCCGTCGAGGGTCAGTTCGACCTGAGCGCCCGGGGTCAGCAGCGCGCGCGTCTCGACGCCGACGCCCGTAGTGGAAAGATTGCGGGTCCAGGCGAAATCAACCTGATCGCCGTGCCGGACGCACAGCCGTTGACGCAGTTCGATCCGCGGCATCTCGCGGCGCTCGGCGGGCAGGGCGGCAAGGCAACGCGCCAGCGCGCCGACCACGTCGAGCGGCTCGTCGAAGCGGAAGGCGAGCGCGGCGGGATCATGGCCGACGATCGAGCCATCGGCGACCAAGCCGAAGGGCAGCTCGATCGTCGCGCGGTCGCCATTGGTGACCGGCCCTGAAACCGTGAGGGTCGCCCCGGCGGAGGTCAGGCGGTGGACGAAGCAGTTCCGCTCACCCGCGCTGCCGAACAGCAGTCGCGCGGGCGAAGCATCCTCGACGGCGCCCGGCGGCGCGTCGAGCTCGCCGGACAGCGAGAAGATCGCCGATCGTGCCGGAATTGTCATTGGATCCCCACCCGTTTGCAGATGGAGACGATGCGCGCGCGCGCCTCAAGAATGTCTGCACGAGCAGGGTAGAGAGCGAGTTAACCTTCCGGATTTACCCAATCGCCCGATTTTCCGCCGGTCTTCGAGAGAAGTCGGACGCCCTCGATCGCCATGGTTTTGTCGAGCGCCTTGGCCATGTCGTAGACGGTGAGCAGCGCGACCGAAACCGCGGTCAGCGCTTCCATCTCCACCCCCGTGCGGCCAGTGAGTGCCACAGTTGCGGTGGCGGTCACGCCGGTCTCGTTCGGGACAAGGTCGAGCGTGATCTTCGTCAGCGCCAGCGGATGGCAGAGCGGGATCAGGTCGCTGGTCTTCTTTGCCGCCATGATTCCGGCGACGCGGGCGACGGAGAGTACGTCGCCCTTCTTGACCAGTCCGTCGCGGATCGCGGCGGCGGCCTGCGCCGACATGACGATGCGACCGGTTGCGACCGCCTCGCGCTGCGTCTCGGCCTTGGCACCCACATCGACCATGCGCGCGGCGCCGCTTTCGTCGAGATGGGTGAGGTCGCTCATCCCACCAATGCCCGCGTCGCTGCCTCGACATCGTCCTGGCGCATCAGCGATTCGCCGATGAGGAAGTTGCGCACGCCATGTTCCGCCATGGCGTCGAGGTCGCTGCGCGAAGTCAGACCGCTTTCCGCGACAAAGGTACAGCCTTCGGGTGCGCGGCCGACAAGCTCATAGGTACGATCAAAGGAGACCGAGAAGTCCTTGAGATTGCGGTTGTTGACTCCGATCAATCGCGAACGAAGCGCGAGCGCGCGGTCCAACTCGGCTTCGTCATGGACTTCGACCAGGACGTCCATGCCCAGGCCAAGCGCCGCATCCTCGATCTCCGCCATCTGTGCGTCATCGAGTGCGGCAACGATGATGAGGATCGCGTCGGCCCCGATGCTGCGCGCCTCGATGGCCTGCCACGGATCGACCATGAAGTCCTTGCGGATGACGGGCAGGTTGCAGGCAGCGCGCGCGGCGACGAGGTAATCCTCATGCCCCTGAAAGAACTCTGCATCGGTCAGAACCGACAGGCACGCCGCGCCGCCGGCCTCATAAGCCCGGGCATGGGCGGGGGGATCAAAATCGGCGCGGATCAAACCCTTGGAGGGTGATGCTTTCTTGATTTCTGCGATCAGGCCATAGCCCTGCGCCGCTTTGGCATCGAGCGCGGCACGGAAGCCGCGCGGCGGTGTCTGAGCGAGCAGCCGGTCCTGCAGCATGCCGAGCGTGAGCGTGGCCTTGCGTGTCGCGACTTCGGTGCGCTTTACTTCGAGGATCTTGTCGAGCGTGTTCATGCCGCGGCGATCCAGCAGTCGAGCAGCGCGTTGGCAAGCCCCTTGTCGATCGTTTCTGCGGCTTCCTCGGCGCCTTCGCGCAGATCGGCGGCTTCTCCCGCGACCACCAGCGCCGCGGCTGCGTTGAGCAGCACGGCGTCACGATAGGGCCCGCGCTCTCCCTGAAGAAGCTTGCGCAGCGCGGCGGCGTTCTCGTGCGCGTCCCCGCCGCGCAGGCTGATGAGTGGGTGCGAAGGCAACCCAGCATCGGCAGGCGTGATCCGGGACGGCAGGCTGACGTCGCCGATGCTGACGATATGGCTGCCGCCTTCGGGGGACAGCTCATCGAGGCCCTCTTCGCCCGAGACGATCGCGGCGCCCGCAACCCCGAGCTGTTCCAGCGCCTCGGCATAGATCGGCGCATAGTCCGGTCGGGCGATGCCGATCAGCTGGCGCTGAACCCCGGCGGGGTTGGCGAGCGGGCCCATCAGGTTGAAGATCGTTCGCCGAGCCATCCGCCGCCGCAACGCGGCGATACGGCCCATCGCCGGGTGATGTTTGGCGGCAAAGAGGAAGGCGATGCCGAGGTCGTTGAGGTGTGCTTCGGCATTGGCGGCGGCACGGTCGAGGTCGAGGCCTAAAGCCTCCAGCGTATCCGCTGCGCCCGACTTGGAGGACGCGGCGCGATTGCCGTGCTTGGCGACCGGAACGCCTGCTGCGGCGACGACGATCGCCACCGCGGTCGAGACGTTGAGCGTGTGATGCCCGTCGCCGCCGGTGCCGCATACGTCGATGGCGTTGGCGGGCGCGCGGACCGGGATCACGCGCTGGCGCATCGCGCGCGCGGCCTCGGCGATCTCGATGCTGGTTTCGCCGCGCTCGCTGAGCGCGATCAGGAACGCCTCGATCTCGGGCTCGGCTGCGGTGCCGTCGAGAATGTCGGCAAACGCCTGCGCGGCGGACTCGCGCGCGAGCGGGGTGGCCGGGTCGGGAAGAAGGCTGAAACGGGTCACGCGGCCTCTATTGGGGCGTAGGGGGCGGGGAGTCGAGCAAATCCTGCTTGGGGCTACCGCGCTTGCCCGTTGCTTCGGCGATGCAGGATTGTCGTGCCGACGACCTTCTATGGTGATATTGCCATCATCGACGGATGGACCGATCGCGAGCGCAAGGTGAAGAT
>CAYOXO010000244.1:0-4239 GCA_964407945.1 uncultured Stakelama sp. | reverse complement strand
ACGCCAGCCGGGCGATGGTCATCATTCGTGAGGGCGCTGTTCTCGACGCATCCGGAGCCAGCGCGACGATCGACGTCACGAGCGGAAGCCCGTCCCTGTCGCGCGAAATCAGCCTCGTCGGTGATGGCGGCCTGATTCAGATCGGCTCCATGACCGGCATCGTAAACGACGGCACGATGCGCGCCGCAGCGGGTGGGCAAGGGGCCGCCGGCGGACGACTCAACCTGGTCCTCGAAAATGATCGGTTGGCGGCACGCGCCGTGCGCACCCTCACGATAGCACAGGCGCATGTCGCAAGCGGTCTTGCCGCCGACGCAGCCCCCGGCACAACGCTGCCGGAGTCGCTCGTTGGCACTGCGCGCATTAGTGCCGAGGATATCGAAGCGGGAGGCTTTGGTTCGCTCGATCTGTGGAGCCGCGACGTCTTCGAATTCGACGGTAATGTCGACCTGTCGATGCGCGAGAGCCTCGCGTTGCGCCGGGGCTTGTTGTCGGTCTCGCAAGCCACACCCCAGGCGCGTGTCACGCTTGCCGCTCCCCATGTGCTGCTAGCAGGCAAGGTGGCCGTGATCGGTGGCCCCGGCGAAGACGGATTGCCGCCGCCGCCCATGGCCGGCCTGATCTCGGCGTCGACGCACGGAAACGGCTATTCCGGCTATGGCCCCTCGTCGAGCAATGCGGCCCAGCTCGCTATCAAAGCCGATCTGATCGACGTGACGGACGATGTGTTCTTCGGCGGGTCCGGCAATGCCTATCTGCCCGATGCACAGGGGCAATTGGTTCTGACCGAAGTCGATCGGTTCGGTTTCGACCATGTCGAAATCTCCAGCCGGGGCGACATCCGCTTTACCGACGGCCTGCTATGGACGGCGGGGGACATGACGCTGACTGCCGGCCAGATCTATCCTTCCACCCATGCCCGGGGAGAGATCTATGCAGGTATCGACAACCCGAACCAGGATCAGTTCGACGATGCCCGCTGGCTCAAAATTCGCGGTAACGGCACGACGCCGGACATGCCGTTCTCCGTTTTCGGCGAGCTCTATCTGCGCGCGCCAACCATCGACCAAGGCGGGATCGTGCGCGCGCCGCTCGGGCGGATCGTGTTCGGCAACACGCCCAACATCTATGCGCCGAGCGGCCCCTTCCAATATGACGTCGTGCTCCGCGAAGGCAGCCTTACCTCGACGAGCGCAGCGGGGCTGCGGATGCCCTATGGCGGAACGGCCGACGGCTTGAAGTATTTCTTCGACGGTGCCGAAGTGAACCTCGACGACCTTGCCGAGCTCGGTGACGAGGGGATCGAGATGGGCATGCAGACGGGTCAGGCCCGCGTGACCTCCGAGGTCGGATCGGTGATCGACGTCTCCGGCGGCGGGGAACTGACCGGCGCTGGCTTCTTCACCGGCCGGGGCGGCTCGCTTGACGTATTGCGCACGGCGCTCGCCAACATCAGTCCCGCTTACAGCTTCAGCAGTCCTGATGCCGAGGTCTATGCGATCGTGCCGTCGATGAATGGCGACTACGCTCCCATCTCGCCCGACACCGGTGCTGCGGCGCCGCGTATCGGTCAGCAAATCACAATAACCGAAGCCGTGCCGGGGCTGCCGGCTGGCACCTATACGTTGATGCCGTCCACCTATGCCCTGCTGCCCGGCGCCTTCCGGGTGGAACTCGGCGGCACGAGCTCCCGCGAGCTTTCCGCGATCGGCATGCCGTCCGGCATGCTCCAGGCGACGGGCTATCTCGGCACCGCCAATACAGGCGTGCGTGACGCGCTGCCGACGCGGCTCTCGCTGATGTCGGCAAAGGATGTCCGCTCCTTCTCGCAGTATAATGAAACCGGCTATGCCGCTTTCGCCATCGCGAACGCCGCGCGCTTCGGTTCGCCGACGCCTCGGTTGGAGCGCGATGCCCAGAATCTCCAACTGGATTTCGGAACCTGGCAGGGCGACGTCCTCGATCTCAAGGGCGATGTACGCATGGCCGGAGCCGACAACGGCGCGGACGGCAACCTGTTTCTGACCGCGGCCGGCCCGATCGAGATCAAGGCGTGGGGCGCGGACGCAACCGATGGCTTCACGTCGGTCGATTCCGAAGATCTCGCGCTGATCGAGGCCGGTATTCTGACAGTCGGCGGCATCTTCAGCCTGCGCGAAGGGCAGACCGCGCCCGAACTCGGCGGATATGCTCTTGGCCCGCGTGTCGTCTTCCAGGCAGGCCAGAATGAAGTCGTCGTGCGCGACGGCGCGCGGCTTGCCGCTGGGCAGGTCTTCCTGACCAGCCGGGACCGGGTGACGGTCGATGGCGGTGCTGTGATCGAGGCGGTCGCCACCGGCGGGCGCGCCATCGATGCAGCACATGGCTATATCTTTTCAGACACGCTCGATCTGCGCAGTTCGACCGGCGGCGCGATCCTCGGTGTTTCGAGCGGCGATGTCCGGTTCACCGCACCGACGGTCTCGCAAGACCCAACTTCGGTGCCGACGACAGCGATCAGCATCGCCGACGGCGCGATCCTGCGCACACCGGGTTCGATCCTGTTCTCGACCAATGGCGAACTGGCCTTGGGTGAAGCGGAGTTGAATGCACGCTATCTGACGCTGACCTCTCCCGGCATCCATATCGGTACCGCGGAATCCTTCGCCCGGGCGGATGCCGCCGGTGTGCTCGGCAGCGGCGTTCGCCTGTCGCAAACCCTGCTCGAACGGCTGGTGGCGCCGACGGTGCCCGGCCAGACGCCGATCGAACGGCTCACACTCAATGCCGGCTCGTCGATCAACATGCTTGGCGAGGTCACGCTCGATCTCGCCGGCACCGACACGCAATTGCTACTGGAAACGCCGGCCCTCTATGGCTGGGGTGAAGAAGGCGAGACCGCGCGCATCGCCGCCGGCACGGTGATCTGGAGCGGCGTGGCGACGGGTGCTGGTGCTCCGACCAGCCCATATGTCAGCCTATCGCCCGGAGCGGTCACGCCGGGCGGTCCTGGCACCGGTCACGGTATGCTCACCATCGACGCGAAACGCATCGAGTTTGGCTACGCGTCTTATGCCCAGCCGCAGGATCAGGTCGAACTCGACAGGCTGGCGCTCGGCTTCTCCACCGTGAACCTGCTTGCCAGCGAGCACATCACCGCCAACCATCGCGGCAGCTTGTCCGTCTTTGCGAGCGGCACCGATGCCGAGAGCTATGCGGGCGGTGACCTCAATATCGTGACGCCCGTGCTGACTGGTGGCGAAGGCTCCTTCGCGCGTTATCGTGCGGGCGGCGAAGTTGCTGTCACGGCTCCCGCCGGCGCTTCCGCTCCAGACCTTTCGACTTTCAATACCCTCGGCGCCGAGGTGCGGTTGGCCGGCGAGAATGTTCGCGTGAATACCGCCGTGGTGCTACCCAGCGGCAGGCTGGTGCTCGATGCGCAAAGCGGCATTACGCTCGGCGATCGCGCGGCGATTGACCTGTCGGGCCGGACCATCCAGCTTTTCGACGTGACCCGACATAGCTGGGGCGGCGATCTCGTTATGGAGACGGCGACGGGCGCGATCGATCAGACTGCGGGTTCGATCATTGATGTCTCGGCCGCCAGCAACGCTGCCGGCACGATTCAGGCCACGGCGATGGGGACGCAGGGCGCGGTCAGGCTTGCCGGCACGCTGCGCGGCAGCGCTTCTGGAGACTATTTCTCGGGTGCGATAAACGTGCGCGCTCGGTCGCTCGACGATTTCACGGCACTCAACGAGCGGCTTAACGTCGGCGGCTTCTTCGAGGCGCGCGGCTTCGTCGTCGGCACTGGCGATCTGGTGATCGGCGATGAAGTGCGGGCACGTCGCGTGTCCATCTCCGCCGATGGCGGCTCGCTGACTGTCAACGGGCGGATAGATGCGAGCGGCGCCCGGCCCGGCGAAATCAGGCTGGCGGCCCGAGACGATCTGGTGCTGGCGAACGGCGCCGTCCTGGATGTCCGCTCGACGCAGCTCCAGATCGATGGCCGGGGCGCCGCGATCGAGGCGGCCAACCGGGGTCATGTGGAACTCACCACTACCCTGGGAACCATCTCGCTGGCGTCCGGCGCGGTCATCGACATGGGGTCCGCCGACAATGTGGCCCGCGGCCGGCTGGAGATCAACGCACCGCGCATCGGCGGAAACGATGTCGCCGTCGACGCCGCGGCCGGCCTTGCGATCCGCGGCGCGGAGAGCGTCGCGGTCAACGCGTTCCGCGGCTACACGCCCGAGGATG
>CAYOXO010000243.1:0-4371 GCA_964407945.1 uncultured Stakelama sp. | reverse complement strand
GCCGACGAGCATCGACTTGCCCGCGCCGCCGACGCCCTGGATCGCCACGAGCCGATCCGTGCCAGTGGCAATGGCGAGCAACGCCTTCGTCTGGTCCGGGGTCAGCCCGGCCGCACGCGCTTCCTCCGTCAGCCGTTCCGGCGATGCCGGCACCAACGCATCGCCCATCGCGAGCGAGAGATGTTCGGACAACGCCAGTTCGAGCCGTGCCGAGCGCAGAGTTGTGCGCCCCCTGATCAACAGCCGGTCGCCGGTCTGTTTGCTGGTGCGGAGTATCTTGCCGGCCGCCTCCTGCCTGGCGACGAGGGATCGCACCTCGTCCAGCCGGACCTCGCCGACATGCGAGGCGAGCGCGGTGCGGTAGATCCGGCCGATATTGTTGACCGCCTCGTGGGTCTCCGACTGACGGATGCCGAACAGCGTCGCGCGCATCGCCAGACGGGGATCGGGCTCGGCCAGCGTGCCCTCCTTGCCGGCGGCCTGCTCTGCAACCTTGTCGATCTCCGCTCGATGCGGTTTGGCGCGCTCGGCCCAGCGCGCATGAAGGTCATCGAGCCCGATCGACACCTTCGCGCGCCGGGTCGCGTAGAAGGATCTGTTGCGCTGCGCCTGGCCCTCATGACCATGTTCCTTCGCGTGTGCATCGATCTGTTCGGCGCGCTGCGAGAAGGATCGGGTGAGCGCTTCGGGAACGCCCCTGATCTCGAACAGGCCGCGGCGGGGATCGAAGTCGATATCGAAGCCGATCTCGCGCAGGTCGCGGGCAAGCTCGTTGCGATAGACTTGGCCCGCGACCATCTGCTCCATGAACATGGCCCGGGTTTCCAGGCTCGCCATCGCACGATCCGGTCCATGGTTGGTCATGTTCATCACCACGACATGGGTGTGCAGATGGGGATCGAGTTCGCGGCTGCTGTGCTCGGTGAAGCGGGCGAACAGGAGCCTGCCGGTGGTCTCGTGGACGACTTCCTTGTTCACGCGCCGGCGCAGCTCGGCATGTTCCTCCAGATAGCCGAGCGCGACACCAACGGCGCGTTCGTGCGCGGCGACGATCCGCTCGTCGCCATGCACCAGCGCCATGATCGAGACCGATTTCGGGGCATTGACCGCGAAGTCCCAGCCCGGATGATGCTGGATTCCTTCCTTGCGGCGTCGGCCGAGTTGCTGTTCGCCGACCTTGCCGGCCAGAAGCTCCTCGAACCGGGCGGGATCGACCTTGCCCTCCAGCCCGAGATCGGCCGCGAGCTTGCCGCCCCATTCGCTGTGTTCGTCGCCGCCCTTCGTGTAATAGTCGCCGACCGTATAGTAGCGGGCGATGTTCGCGGGCGTGCCCTTGAGGCGTCGGGGATGGATCATGCCGGTTTCGCCGGATCACGCGGACCGCCGCTGCGGGCATGGGCATCGAGCGGCACGTTCATTCGCCCGCGTGCCGCACCCAGGAAGGGGACCGGCCCGGCCTCGTCCGGAGGGGTTGCCGGAGGCTCCTGCTCGGGCGCCGCATCGTTCACCTCCGGCTCGAACGGATCGGGTTCGACGACCGGCTCGGGCGGCGGCGCCTTGCGCGGCGCCTTGCCGGGGTCGAACAGGTCGGGCTGGTTCGCGGGCGGCACCGTCGGCGGCCCCGATGGCGACGCGGCCTCCCGCTGCGCCGCCGCGCGGGCGCGGGAGGCCGCCCGCACTTGGGTGATGATCTGCTGTCCGACCGGCAACCGTTTGGGCGGCGCGGTCCGCTCGACGAAAGGCGGGCACAAGGTGGGTATCTCGTTGAAGGTGTCGGCGAAGCGGAGCACCGGCAGGTTCCGACCGAAGCGAAGATAACCGGCGAAGTTCGGCAGGTTGGTAACCTCCGTGTCCATCACCAGCGGGCGAGTCACCTGCATGCGCGAGAGGTTCACGCCATCGCGCATGTCGTTCACCCCGTAGGACATGCCCTCGTTCGCTTCGACCTGTTCGACCCGGCCGAGATTCTTGGAGACATGCTCCGCCGTGTCGGTATCGTTCGCCCGAAGCGCCACCCAGGTCGAACAGTAGCCGGTGACCGCGGCTGCATCCTCCTGCCCATAGGTAGCCCTGAGCTGGGGATAGGACTGGAAGCCGAGAATTCCGCACCCGCCATATTTCCGCGCACGGGCGAGGAAGTCGCCGAGCGAGGGCAAGCGCTGGAGGGTCGGCAGTTCGTCGATGACGCAATAGAGCCGTCGGCTGCGGTCGGGCGTGAGGCTCATGATCGCGCTGATCGCGATATCGAGCCAGACCGTGATCAGGGGGCGAAGCGAGGGGAGCTGGTCGGCCTTCACCGTGATGAACAGCCAGCTGTCGTCTTCCTCATTCTCGACCCAGTTGCGGATAGAGAACCCGTCCGTCGTATCGTCGAGATAGGAGAAGCTGCGCATCACCGAGGCGAGTTCGGCCTGGATGCCCGCCGACGTCCGTTCCCCCTCCGAAGAGATGAACGCCGCCGCGTCGGTTCCCTTAACGAAGGCGGCGAGGTCACTGACCGAGGAGCGAAGCACGCGCTCGAGCAGGACCGATATCAGGGTGTGCTGCTGACGGGCCAGTTTGCGCAGGACGGCAACCAGCGTGCCCCTGGCCGACTTCGACCAGAAGGGATCGCCATGCTTGTCGGGAATGGTCGATTCCGCGATCTGGTCGTAGTGATAGTCGCGCGGCACATCGACCCAGGGCGACCAGATGTCGGTGCGCTCATCGAGGGGATTGAGCAGCACGTCATGCCCGTGCCGGTAGAACTTCTCGACGAAGGATCCGGCGGTGTCATAGACGATCGCCCGCTTGCCCTTCTTGCGAATACCTTCGAGCATCGTGGTGATGAGGTTGGTCTTGCCCGTTCCGGGGGCGCCGCAGATCAGGATATGCTCCGGCTCGAAGGCGTCGGGCACGGTCACGCCCCCGATCGTGAAGCTGCCTTTGCGCTGCCGCCAGAGCGCGCGGCGCAGTTGGGACGCGGTTCCGAAACGGGCTCCCCGGATATACTCGTTCGACCCCAGCCCTCGCCCCGTCCGGGTAAAATAGAACCAGGCCCAGATGAGCGCGATGAGGGCGACGCCTCCGGCGATCGCGGCCCCATGGATGAGATCGGTCTCCAGCTGCTGGAGCGCCTGTTTCGCGATGCCGGATTCGAGCAGCAGGTCGGCCGATGTCCAATATTCCTTCCCCTCCGGCGTGCGGAAGAGAACGGGATCGTTGGTCCCCGGCGCGGCATCGGCCTTGAAGGTCGCTTCCACCAATTTGAGGAGTACGAAGCGGTGATACTCGGTCGATTTCTCGAACGCATACCAGGCGATGCCCATCACCCAGATCACGAAGCCCGCGATCATGGTCTGCATGAAGACCTGGGTGGTCATGCGGACATTGTGGACGGTCGCCTGACCGCCGCGCGTCCAGGAGCCGAGGGTGTCGTTGCGGAAGATGCTCATTGCCGTTCTTCCGGGGCAAGCAGCCCTCGATCGGCGAGCATCTGGCGCGCGTCCGCCATTCCCTGTTCGAGCAGATCGGGCGAGCGTTTGCGGACCGACGCCGCGACGATCGCCAGGGTCTGGATGACGCCGGAAAGGATTTCGTCCTGGGTGGAATAGACATAGCCGCTACGCGGATCGGCGGCTTGTTCGAGCAGCGGACGGACCAGCTCGGTGACGGTGATACCGACACTGCGCGCGCGCCGGGAAAGCCGCGCGTGGAGGTCGTCGTCTATGCGTAAGCTGAGACTTGCCATGAAAGCTCCGGCACTGGAGCTTCGGCAGGTCGGTCGTGAAGCGACGCTACATTAGCGCAGCCGCCTGAAAATCACAAGAAAATCGGGCCGCATTACATGTAATGCAGGAAAAGGCCCCGCATATCAGGGGATTGGGAGCGCCTCCAACTGAGCGGAAATACATGTCGTACAGGTACGAGTGCCGCTGCATCACACGCGTTACAGATTAACTTATTGTAGTTATTGACAAATATTCTCGCAGCACCCGTGCGTAGGGTGCATTGCAAACGCCTGTGGGCGTGCGTCCCTGCCCCGCAGCGACTCCGGCGCTGTGCCGTCCGTTTCTCGTCGCCGGTGGTGTCCCTGCGCGCTGTGCCTTCGGGCGATTGCGGCGCTGGCCTTGCCATGCGACAAGGGCGACAGGCGGACGGATCAGCGATTGAGCAAGGAAAGCTGGTCATGCCGAAAATGTCCGATCGCGAGAAGCTGGCCGATCTGGCCGCGAAAAGCCGCAAGATCGCGGAAGAAATGGAGACGACGCGCCAACGGATGCGCGAGCGTTACAGCGCGATTGTCGCCGCGCTGCCGGTCGAAGCCTATTCCGAGCGCGAGTTCCGCGAGGCCATCGGGCTGCTGGTCAAGCTCGATGCCACCGCCGCGAT
>CAYOXO010000242.1:0-4426 GCA_964407945.1 uncultured Stakelama sp. | reverse complement strand
GAGCATGAGCTGGTCTCGACCTATCGCTGCGCCCGCGCGACCGCGAACAAGGCGCTGAGCCGGTTGGCGCGCGAGGGGCTGATCGAGCGCCGCCGGCGCGCGGGCAGCTTTGTCGCGCGGCCGCAGATCCGCACGGCGGTGGTCGGCGTACCCGATATCGGCGCGCTGATCGAAGCGCGGGGTGAGCCTTATCGTTGGGAGTTGCTGTCGGTCGAACTGCAACGCCGCGCCCCCGAGGGGTTTCCGGCACGCGCCGGCGGATGCTGGCTGGCGCTGAGCGGCGTGCATCATGCCGGGAAGACCCCGTTCGGCTGGGAGGAGCGCTGGCTCGACCTGGCGGTGGCGCCGGGCGCCGAGGATGCGGACTTCGCCGCCAACGCGCCGGGCGCGTGGCTGCTCGCCAATGTGCCCTGGACCGAGGCGCGGCACCGGATCGGCGCAGTGGGCGCGGAGCCGGTCGCGGCGAAGGAGTTGGGCATCGTGGCCGGGGCGCCATGTTTGCAGATCGAGCGGTGGACGTGGCGTGGTAAGGAGCCGGTCACTTCCGCGCGGCAGGTGTTCCCGGCGGATCATTATCAACTGGTGGAAGATTTCACCCCCAGAGGCTGAACGACGCGGCTATAGTATCGGCCGAAACCAAGGAGCGTATATGTTCGACAAGGTCTTTCTGAAGCATCCGCGTGACGTGGGGGAGAGCTATGGCGAGCATTTCGCGACCGCGACCGGATTCGGCGCGCGCATGGTGGTGGGCGGGTTGGCCTGCATCGTCCATGGGGTGATCCCGGCGCTGTTCGTGCGCACGGCGAGCGATACGGTGAAGGGCCTCTACGGCCGGATGAAGGCCCGCCAGCCAGCCTTTGCGGAGAAGCCGCCGGCCTTCACCGAGCCGACCTGGCAGATGGAATATGAAATCTAAGCTTTTGAATTGAGACGGCGCCGGCCCGCTCCTCCACCCGGCCACCCATAGAATATACTGGCGTTGGGTGGCCGCCTCTCCGGCAAGAATGTCCCCGGGACTTTCTTGTCACCCAGCTAGCGGGAGCGGGCCGGCGCCGCAGCAAAGGGGCACCAATGCCGGTCGAACATGTCGCCATCGTCGGTGCGGGCTTTTCGGGCACGCTTCAGGCGATCAACCTGCTCCGCCATGAAGGTCCGCGCGCAACGCTGATCGAGCGCGGGAGCCGCGCGGGCGAGGGCCTGGCCTATGGTGCCGCGCATCCCAGCCATGTGCTGAACGTGCGCGCCGGCAATATGAGCGCGCTGCCCGACGATCCCGGGCATTTTGCGCGCTGGCTGGAGGCGCGCGGCGTGCCGGACGCGGCCAAATCCTTCGCGTCGCGGGTGACCTACGGCATCTATCTGCGCGAAATGCTCGACGCGGCGCTGGCGACGAGCAATGGCCGGTTGACGGTGCGCTATGGCGAGGTCGTCGATGCCGTGGAGACGGGGCGCGGGGTCGGCCTGAAGCTGGCGGACGGCGGGACGATCGACGCCGATGCGGCGGTCTTCGCCGTCGGCAACCTGCCGCCGCACGATCCGCCGGGGCTGGCCGATGGCGCGCTGCCCGACGACCTCTACAAGGGCGATCCCTGGGCCGGCAGCGTTGCCGACGGGCTGACCGCCGACGACACGGTGCTGGTGATCGGTACCGGCCTCACCATGATCGACGTCGCGCTGATGCTGGAGGCGCGCGGGTTCGAGGGGAAGATCGTCGCGCTGTCACGCCGCGGGCTGCTGCCGCGGCGGCATGAGGCTGCGAGCGACTGGGCGAAGATTGGCGATCGGCCTGCGACGGTGGCGTCGGGGCTGGTGCGGCAGGTCCGCGAGCGTGCAGACGCGGTGGGCTGGCGCAACGCGGTGGACGAGCTGCGGCCCTTCACCCAGCCGATGTGGGCGAATGCGAGCGAGGCCGAACGCGCGCGCTTCCTGCGGCATTTGCGGCCCTGGTGGGACGTGCACCGCCACCGGCTGGCGCCTGAGGTGGCGGACCGGCTGGCGGCGATGCAGGATCGCGGGCAGCTGCATGTGCTGGCGGGCAAGACGATTGCGTTTGCGCCGACCGATGGCGGCGTGACGATGACGTGGCGGCCGCGCGGGGGCGATGCGAACGAGACGATGGCGGTGCGGCGGATCGTCAACTGCACCGGGCCGCTGGGCGACCTTAACCGCACGACAGATCCGCTGCTGGTCGCGTTGCGCGAGCGTGGGGCGATCCGGCCCGATGCGGCGCATCTGGGGATCGACGTCAACGGCGTCGGGCAGGTGATCGGTGCGAGTGGTCGCCCAAGCGAGCTGCTCTATGCGCTGGGACCGATGACACGCGGGGCGTTCTGGGAGATCGTTGCGGTGCCCGATATCAGGCGGCAGACCTGGGATGTCGCCCGGCGGCTGTCCAATGCCCATTGGGTGGGCGGCGAGGGGCTGTAGGCCAAACGGTAAAGGGTTCGTCATCCCCGCGCAGGCGGGAATCCATTTGCCGTGAGCTTGCGGTTCTTGCCTGAAGGCCAGCCAGAATGGATCCCCGCCTGCGCGGGGATGACGGTCTTAGTGGATCTGTGGTTCTAACCTTCCCCGCGGAGCGCGAGGCCGCGCTCGATATCCCGGGCGACGACCGATGCGGTGAGGCGGCCCACCAACCGCTGCGCACTGCGCCATGCCGAGGCTTCGGCGGCGCGGTGGCGATTGCCGGCAATCAGACGGCTGCCCCAGCTTTGCGTGAGCGGCGCGAAATCGGTTGGATCGCTGCCCGGCAGGCGGTCGGCGACCACCATCGACGGGAAGGGCAGCGCAGTGCGTGGTGACGCGAACAGGTCGGTGCGGTCTGCCGCTTCGGGGTCGAACAGCAGCGCGCCGGCGACTCGCTCGACATAATGGGAGGGTGACAGACGCGCCCACCAGGATGCGGCGAAGCAGCCCAGCCCCTCGGCCACCAGCAGCACCGCGCGATCGGCACGCAGCACGGCATTGTCGATCTGTGCGGCAAGGATCGAGCGGTTGGCGTCGGGCCCTATCGCGAGGTGCGTGTCGCCGAAGGCGGGCCAGCCGAAGCGGGTGCTCCATGCGGGCGCTTCCGATTCGCTGAGCGTGATCACCGAGAACCGATGCGGGGCAGGTGCGAGCGCGAGCGTCATGGCAATCTCCCTTGAGCGCAAAATGCCAAAGCGGGGGGCGTTCGCGCAAGACGCGAACGCACGAGCATCTCTTCAGGCTATGAAAGCAATGCTTCAGCCGTGTGAAGCTCAGGTGCAGGCGGCGGCGCGTTCGAGCAGGAAGTCGCGTTCGCGTTCGTTTCGGGTGAGCGCAGCGGCGTCCTCGAACGCGATCTTGGCCTCGGGCAGGCGCCCGGCGCGGAACAGGAAGTCGCCGCGAGCGGCGGGGAGCGGGGCGTAGTTGCGGAGCGCTGCCGCCTCGGCGAGTTGATCGACCAACATCAGGCCGGCCTCAGGCCCGAACGCCATGCTGTGCGCCACCGCGCGGTTGAGGTCGACCACGGGGGAGGGCATCACTTCGCGAAGCCGGTCGTAGAGCGCGGCAATCCGCGGCCAGTCCGTATCCTCCGAACGGCGCGCGCGGGCGTGGCAGGCGGCGAGCGCGGCCTGAAGCGCATAGGGGCCGCCCGCACCGCCCAGCGACTCGGCTTGGGCAAGCGCGTTGAGGCCACGGCGGATGAGCAACTGATCCCAATGCGCGCGATTCTGCTGCGTGATCGGGACGAAGGCGCCGTCGGGACCGGTGCGCGCACGCAGGCGGGATGCCTGGATCTCCATCAGCGCGAGCAGGCCATGGACTTCCGGCTCGCCGGGCATCAGGCCCGCCAGGATGCGGCCGAGCCGCTGAGCTTCGGCGCAAAGGGCCGGGCGGATCAGGTCTTCGCCTGCGGTGGCGGCGTACCCTTCGTTGAAGATGAGGTAGACGACCTCGAGCACCGAGGCGAGGCGGGCGTCGCGCTCGGTACCGCGCGGTACTTCGAACGCCAGCGCAGCACTGCCGATGCTCTTCTTGGCGCGGACGATTCGCTGGGCGATCGTCGGTTCGGCCGAGAGGAAGGCGCGGGCGATCTCATCGGTGGTGAGGCCGCCGATCAGGCGCAGGGTGAGCGCCGCCCGCGCCTCGGCCGAGATGATCGGGTGGCAGGCGGTGAAGATCAGCCCGAGCAGCTCGTCGCCGATATCGTCGTCCATGGCGGCCTCCAGCGCCTCGACGTCGCTGCTGTCGGCTTCGTCGAGGTCGCGGGCGATTTCGGCGTGCTTGCGGTCCTGCATCTTCGCGCGGCGCAGGCCATCGATCGCGCGGCGCTTCGCCGCGGCGGTGAGCCATGCGCCGGGATTCTGCGGGACGCCGGTCCTGGGCCATTCGGCGAGCGCGACGAGCAGCGCGTCCTGCGCCAGCTCCTCGGCCCGGCCGACATCGCGGGTCACGCGGGCGA
>CAYOXO010000241.1:0-4521 GCA_964407945.1 uncultured Stakelama sp. | reverse complement strand
CCTTGCGCGAATCGAGTTCGGCGGCGGGGACGGGCGCCTCGCCGAGCTTCTTCATCTCCGCCGCGATCAGCGAGACGACCTCGGGTGCCGAGGGGTTCTTCGTCTGGGTGGAGGCGGTGACGATACCGGGTGCGCGGCGCGCATCGACGCTGCTGCCCGCGCCATAGGCGAGGCCGCGCTTGATGCGGATTTCGCGGTTGAGGCGCGAGGTGAAACCGACGCCGAGCGTGGCGTTGGCGACCTGTGCCGCGTAGAAATCCTTGTCGGCGCGCGCGATGCCGGGACGGGCGATGACCACGCCGGCCTGGCCTGCGCCGGGCATGTCGACGACGATCACGCGCGGGCCAGCGCGTGCGCTATCCCCGGCCGGAACGCCGTCGTGAACGCCGGTCTTCCAGTCACCGAACAGTTTCTGGGCGAGGGCGGTAGCATCCTTCTGCGCGATGTCGCCGACCACCACGAGCGCCGCCTGAGATGGAATCCAGGCGTTGCGATAGGCGCCGGCGATATCGTCGCGCGTGATCTTCGGCAGCGAAGTCACCGTGCCCGAGAGCAGATTGCCATAGGCTTGGTCTCCGAACACGGTGCGGCTGGCGACGATGCCCGACAACGCGCCCGGGTCCTTGAGCTGGACCGCGACCCCGTCGAGCGCCTGCTTGCGTGCGCGGTCGATCTCCGCCTGCGCAAAGGCGGGGTTGCGCGCGACATCGGCGAGGATGGCGAGCGCGGGATCGACCTGGTCGGCCTTGACCGTGACGGTGGCGAAGGCGGCGTCCCAATCGGCACCCGCACCGATCGAGCCGCCGAGCGACTCCACCTGCTGCGCGATCTGTTCGGCCGAGCGGGTGGCGGTGCCCTTGGTCAGCAGATCGGCGGCAAGCGCGGCGGTGCCGGCCTTGCCGCTGAGATCACTTCCGCCGCCGGCAGGTGCAACGACGGTGGCGGTGACGATCGGCAGGTCGCGCTTCTCGACCACGATGACGCGCAGGCCGTTGGCGAGCCTGGTTTCGGTCGCCCTGGGGATGGCCGGAGAGATCGGTGCACCGGGGGCGGGGACGGCGACGCGCTGGCCCTCGGGTGCCTGGGTATGGATGACGACGTCGCTCGGCACGACGAGCGGTGCGACCTTGACCGTCGAGGCGACGGCGATGGTGTCGCCCTTCGCGCCCTTGGCCATGTTGTCGGGCAGATAGATCAGCGCGGCCGACTGGTTGTCGCCCAGATACTTGCGCGCGACGCGCTGGACGTCAGCGGCGGTGACGCCGGCGATGGCGGCGAGCTGCTGGTCGGCCGCCTTGGGATTACCGCCGACAATGATCGAATTGGCCAGGGTCGAGGCCTTGCCCTCGGCGGTCTCGCGGCTCTTCAGCGAGGCGGTCAGGATCTCGTTCTTGGCTTCGGCCAGTTCGGCGTCGCTCACGGGCTTGTCGCGCAGGTCGGCGATCTCGCGGCGCATCGCCTTTTCGCCATCCTCGGCCGATTTGCCGCCGGCGAGGATCGCGTACATCGCATAGGAGCCGGTTGACTGGCGCGTGTCGAGGAAGGTGTCGGCCTGTGCCGCGAGCTGATCGCGATAGACGAGGTTGCGGTAAAGCCGCGAATTCTCGCCGCCCGAGAGGATGCCGTCGAGCACCGCGAGCGCGGGCGTGTCGGGATCATTGTCGGGCGGGAGCTGGTAGCTCAGCAGCACGGCTGGGAGCGGCGTGTTCGCTTCATAGACCGTCTGGCGGGTCGCAGCGGTGCGCGGCGGCTCGGCGACGGTGACGCGTGGGATCGGCCGGTTCGGCTTGGCGATTCCCGAGAAGTATTTGTCTACCCATTTGTCCAACTGGGCCGGGTCGAAATTGCCCGCGACGACCAGGACGGCGTTGTCGGGCCGGTAATAGGTCGCGTGGAAGGCGCGGATGTCGCCGATCGTCGCGGCGTCGAGATCCTCGATGCTGCCGATGCCGGGGCGGGCATAGGGGTGCGTCGAATAGGAGATGTTGGGGAAGTAGATGTAGAAGAGCTTGCCATAGGGCGAGGCGAGGACGCGGTTGCGCAACTCCTCCTTCACCACGTCGCGCTCGCTGGCGAACACCTTCTCGCTCACCACCAGGCTGGCCATGCGGTCACCCTCGGCGAACAGCAGGCGCTCGAGATGGTTGGCTGGAACGACCTCGAAATAATTGGTATAGTCCGAATTGGTCGAGGCGTTGTTGTAGCCGCCGACATCCTCGGTCAGGCGGTCCATCTGCTCGTCGACCAGGTTCTTCGTGCCCTTGAACATCAGATGTTCGAACATGTGCGCGAAGCCGGACTTGCCTGCGGGGTCGTCCTTGCTGCCGACATCGTACCAGACCTGCACCGAGACGTTGGCGGTCGAGGTGTCGCGGATCGCGTAGACCTTGAGCCCGTTGGGTAAGGTGCGCTCGGTATAGGCGAGCGGCGCGACCTTGATCTCCTTCGCGGGCGCCGGGGCGGCGGTCTGCGCTTGGGCGGCGAAGGTGAACAGGGCGGCGCTCAAATACAGCGCGGTGCGGGTCAGGCGCATCTGGGTCTCCGGACGGGAGGAAGAGGGGGTCAGTCTTTCTTGCGGTTGCGCGCGGCGTAGATCACCGCGGCGGCGAGAGCGGCGGAACCGATGCCGATGCCGATCTTGCCAATCGGCCACTTCTTGTCATCGCCGGGCTTGCGCGTGCCCTGGGCACGCTCGGCAGTCTCGCGCGTAGCGCGCGCGGCGGCGGTGATCTCGTTCGCGATTTCGTCTTGTTCGTCAGTCTTGTCGGTCACAGGATACTCCTCTGTTACACAGGAGTAAGACTCCGGAGCCAGCGGCGCAATCAGCCTTTGCCATAATAGGTAGCGCGGAAATCATTGGCGAAAGCAGTCAGCCGCCCTTCCGCGATCGCGGCGCGCAGATCGGCCATCAGTGCCTGATAGAACCACAAATTATGCTCGGTCATCAGCATTGCGCCGAGGATCTCGCCCGCGCGGACGAGGTGATGGACATAGGCACGGGTGAAGGTACCGCAGGTCGGGCAGGCGCAGGCCGGGTCGAGCGGCCCCTGATCCTCGGCGAACTTGGCGTTGCGGATGTTGATCGGGCCCTGTCGCGTGAACGCCTGACCGGTACGGCCCGAGCGGGTGGGGAGGACGCAGTCGAACATGTCGATGCCGCGCTCCACCGCGCCGACGATATCGTCGGGCTTGCCGACCCCCATCAGATAGCGGGGTTTGACGGGATCGAGCTGGCCGGGGGCATAGTCGAGGCAGGCGAACATCGCCTCCTGTCCCTCTCCGACCGCAAGGCCACCAACGGCATAGCCGTCGAAGCCGATGTCGAGCAGCGCGTCGGCGGAGCGCTTGCGCAGTTCCTGATCGAGCGCGCCCTGCTGGATGCCGAACAGCGCGTTGTTTTCGGCGTGCGCGCCGCCGGCATCGAATCCATCGCGTGAGCGCTTCGCCCAGCGCATCGAGCGCTCCATCGCCGCGGCCTGAACCTCGCGGGTCGAGGTGGTCGGGACCAGCTCATCAAAGGCCATGACGATGTTCGAGCCGAGCAGGCGCTGGATCTCCATCGACCGTTCGGGGCTGAGCATGTGGCGCGAACCGTCGAGGTGCGACTTGAAGACGATGCCTTCCTCGCTGCGCTTGGTCAGCTCGGACAGGCTCATCACCTGATAGCCACCGCTGTCGGTGAGGATCGGTCGGTCCCAGCCCATGAACTTGTGCAGCCCGCCGAGCCGATCGACCCGCTCTGCGCTGGGACGGAGCATGAGGTGGTAGGTGTTGCCGAGCAGGATGTCGGCGCCGGTTGCGCGCACGTCCTGCGGCTTCATCGCCTTGACGGTGGCGGCGGTGCCGACGGGCATGAAGGCGGGCGTGCTGATCTCGCCGCGCTGCATCGCGATCGTGCCGGTGCGCGCCTTGCCGTCGGTGGCGTGGATGGTGAAGTCGAAACGGGGCATGTCCTGCCCTTTGACCTTCGCTGCAAAGGACGCAACAAAATCCGCATGGACAAGCCGCAGATCGCCAACCTGTTCGCGCCGATGCCGTCCGCTGCGGCGGGCGAAATATTCACCGATCTGCTCGCGCGACCGGGTGTCCGGATCGAGCGGATCGTGTCGGGCGGGCAGGCGACGCCCGCGGATGCCCCGTTCGTGCAGGCCGAAGATGAGTGGGTGGTAGTCCTTGCGGGAAGCGCAGCGATCCGGCTCGACGGGCAGGGCGAGGCGGCGCTGGGGCCGGGGGACCATCTGCTGATCCCCGGCGGAACCCGGCACTGGGTGACGCGCACCGACCCGGATGGGCCGACGGTCTGGCTAGCGGTCCATCTCGGTTGAGGTGAGATAGGCGGTCACCGCCTGTGGGCTGGCGAAGGCGAAATCCGGCTTGAGGTGGGCGAGTATGTCCGGATTGGCATAGCCCCATAGCGCCGCGCCCGCGCGAACGCCGGTTTCGCGTGCGGCGTCGATGTCGCGGGTTTCGTCGCCGATCGACAGCACCGGCTGGCAGAGCGCGTTCGGCGGGCAGGAGAAG
>CAYOXO010000240.1:0-4701 GCA_964407945.1 uncultured Stakelama sp. | reverse complement strand
GCGTACATCGAGCCGCGCACGCCGCGCGTGAACGGCGCGAAGCCGGGCAATCCGGGATCGGCGGTCACGTCCTCCGCCGTATAGAGCGGCTTGACGTCGATCCCCTCGGGCGTGCGCCAGGTCAGGTCGCGGCCCTTCACTTCCTTGTCGGAAAGCGCCTTCCACGCGTCGAGAGTCGGCTTGTCGGTCATGATGCTACCTGTTCGAGCGCGGTCCATCCGAACAGATGGCGGCGCTCCGCAATGGAAAAGGCGTGGACATTGCCCCCGCCGGGATGACCGCCCTCGGCGGCCTGATCTGCTGAACGGGCGATCGGTTCGCCCTTCACATGGCATTTGAGCAAGGTGCCGACGCCGCCATGGCCGACGAAGAGCACGGGCCCCTCCCCGTCCGCCAGCACCGCATCCACTGCGCCGACGATGCGCGCCTGCGCATCAACCGCCCGCTCCCACCCGCGCACCGATTGCTCGGGTGCGGCAAAGAAGGCATCGGCCGTCGCCTCGAACTCGGCGGGCGGCAGAAAGCCCGTCGCCGACCGGTCATTCTCGTGGAAGTCCGGGAGTATCTCGACCCGTGCGCCATCAGTGACCTGCGCGAGTATTTCGGCAGTCTCGATCGCCTTGCGCTCGTCACTCGATACGATCCGGCGCACCGACGCGAGCCAGCCCGCGCCGGCCAGCGTCGCCAGTCGCGCGCGACCGGCATCCGACAGGCCCCATTGCGGCACCGGCACCGCGGGATCGACCTGCACCTCTGGGTGGGACAAATAATAGGCGATGCTCACCGCCCCTTGAACTCCGGGGCGCGCTTCTCGAGAAACGCGGTCACGCCCTCGCGAAAATCCTCGGTCCTGCCGGCGGCGCGCTGGTTCTGCGCTTCGATGCTCAGCGTTTCCGACAGCGTCGAATTGAGCGCAGCCTTTACCTGCGCGCGGATCAGGCCCAGCGCGACGGTCGGCTTGGCAGCGAGCTTCACCGCAATTTCGCTCGCGGTCGCCAGCAGCGCGTCGTCCTCGGCCACACGCGCGACCAGCCCGGCATCCTTCGCATCATCCGCGCTCATCTTTTCGCCGAGCAGCGCCATCTCCAGCGCCTTGGCCCTCCCCGCCGACTTGGCGACCAGCCAGGTCGCACCGCAATCAGGTACCAGCCCGATATTGCTGAAGGCGAGCAGCAGATAGGCCGACTTCGCCATCAGCACGATGTCGCCGCCCAGCGCGATGCCCACCCCCGCCCCTGCCGCCGGACCGTTGACCGCGGTGACCACCGGGATCGGCAGCTTCGACAGCGTCTCAGCCAGCGGGTTGTAGTGGAACTCCAGATTGTCGGCGGGATCGATCGGCTTGCCGTCCATCCGCCCAACCAGATCGGCACCCGAGCAGAAGGCACGCCCCTCACCCGTAAGCAGCACTGCCCGCGCGCCCTCGTCTACCGCGCGCAGCAGCGAGGCACGGATCAGGTCGAGCATCGCACCGGTCACCGCGTTGAGGCGGTCGGGCCGGTTGAGCCGCAGCGTCGCGACGCCGTTGGTCAGGTCGTAGAGGACCGTCTCTTCGCTCATGCCAAGCTCTCTCCGTCACCCCGGCCGTGTGCCGGGGTCCACGTCGCCGCACGCACTGCCCTCACCTTGGACACCATCACTCGCCGCCCGGTGGATCCCGGAACAAGCCCGGGATGACGGTTCAGGATGTCAGTGCAGATCGTCACGTGGCGACTCCATGATCTCGGTCAGCACGCCGCCCATGTCCTTCGGATGGACGAAAAAGATCGGCGTGCCGTGCGCGCCGATCCGCGGCTCGCCCAGCACCTTGGCGCCCTTCGCCTCGAACCACGCCTTGGCTTCGTGGATGTCGGGCACTTCATAACAGACATGATGTTGCCCACCCGCAGGGTTCTTGGCGAGGAAGCCGTGGATCGGCGAAGCATCGCCCAGCGGCTCGATCAGCTCGATCTGGGTATTCGGCGTATCGACGAAGCACACCTTCACCCCCTGTGCGGGCAGGTCGAATGGCGTGTGGATCGTCTGCGCACCCATCACGTCGCGATAGAAGGCGATCGACTCCTCGATCGATGGCGTGGCGACCCCGATATGGTTGAGACGGCCGAGTTTCATCATTTCTGCTCCCAATTCAGAGCGGGCAGACCGTTGCGTGCCATCAGCACGTCTTCATCCGGGTCTTGCCTTCCAGCTTATAGATACCGTCAGTCCCGCGGACATAGCGTTCGGAAAAGCCGTCCGATCCCGCATAGCTGACGGTGAAGCTGCGGCCGCGTTCGGCGGCGCTGATCGTACCGCGCAGAGTCGGCCCGTTGTCGCGACTGGCGTCGGAATAATAGATGGGCACGCGCGCAATCTCGACCGGGCCCTTGGCGCCAAGCTCGGTAAGGACCGCAACGTCGCAGCTATAGCCCTGCCAAGTGCCGCCGGCCTCGGTGTAGAGCACCGGCGTGCCGGTGATCGCGTCGCTGACGCCCCAACGCGCGGCGGGATTACCCCAGGTACCGCTCACCCCGACGTCGAGCCACTCCCCCGCCTTCACATAGTCGTAGCTATCCTTGGCGCGCCGCAGATAATGGACCGAATTGAGGCCCGCACAGGCATGCGCCTCGCAATCGCTCGCTCCGGTGCTGACCAGCGCGGTGACGTCGCCAGACAACTTGACCAGCGTCAGCGGGACGAAGGTGATCTTCTGCCCCTTCACCTCGCGCACGGCCTCGTTCCTGAGCGATTCGCCGAACACCGCCCAGAACGCCTCGGGAGTTCCGCCCGGCACCGTATCGCGATCGACATCGGTCACGGGGAACAAACCCTTCTCGGCCTGCGCAGAAGCTGGGTGCACGGCGAAAATCAGGGGTAGGACTACCACGCCGACGAGGCGGTCGAGTCTCATTTGTCTTCTTTTTGAGCGGCCTTCGCAGCCTTCAAAGCAGCCGCTTTGTACGCTGCCAGAAGGCTAATCTCCTTGAAGGAGAAGCGAACTCCGTTCTCGCGGTGGGTCTTGCCCTCACACCATATGACCCCAGTCTTCGCGACATAGATGTCACCAAACTGTTTCCCGTCCTCCCACACCCCGATCTCAATGCCGTTGTTTTTGAGTTCCTGCTCGACGTGGAAGTCCTTCACCCATGCTTTGTGCGCCATTATCCTCTCCCGTTTTTACAGCGGAATATTGTCATGCTTCTTCCACGGATTCTCGAGGCTCTTGTTCCTCAGTTTCCGTAGGCCCAGCGCGATGCGGCGGCGGGTCGAGTGCGGCATGATCACCTCGTCGACAAAGCCCTTGCTCGCCGCGACGAACGGGTTGGCGAAGCGTGCCTCATATTCGGCGGTCCGCTCGGCGATCTCCTCGGGCGTCTTGCCGCGGAAGATGATCTCGACCGCGCCCTTGGCGCCCATCACCGCGATCTCCGCGGTCGGCCAGGCATAGTTCAAGTCGCCGCGCAGATGCTTCGACGCCATCACGTCATAGGCCCCGCCATAGGCCTTGCGCGTGATCACCGTGATCTTGGGCACCGTCGCCTCGGCATAGGCGAACAGCAGCTTGGCGCCATGCTTGATGATACCCGAATGCTCCTGTCCCACGCCCGGCAGGAAGCCCGGCACATCGACGAAGGTCACGATCGGAATCTCGAACGCGTCGCAGAAACGCACGAACCGCGCAGCCTTCTTGGACGAGTTGATGTCGAGCACGCCCGCCAGCACCATCGGCTGGTTGGCAACGATGCCGACGGTGCGCCCCTCGATCCGGCCGAAACCGATGATGATGTTGGCGGCATGGGTCGGCTGGACCTCGAAGAAGTCGCCCTCGTCGACCGTCTTCCGGATCAGCTCGTGCATGTCATAGGGCTGGTTCGCGCTGGGCGGGATCAGCGTGTCGAGGCTGTCCTCGATCCGGTCCCACGGGTCGTCGCACGGCCGCTCCGGAACCGGCTCGCGGTTGCTGGCGGGAAGGAAATCCACGAAGTCGCGGGCAGCGAGCAGCGCCTCGATATCGTTCTCGAAGGCCACATCAGCGACCCCCGACTTCGTGGTATGCGTCACCGCACCGCCCAAATCCTCCTGCGTGACGATCTCGTTGGTAACGGTCTTCACTACATCGGGGCCGGTGACGAACATGTAGGATGAGTCCTTCACCATGAAGATGAAGTCGGTCATCGCGGGGGAATAGACCGCGCCGCCGGCGCACGGTCCCATGATCAGGCTAAGCTGCGGCACTACGCCGCTGGCGAGCACGTTGCGCTGAAACACCTCGGCATAGCCGGCGAGCGAAGCGACGCCCTCCTGGATGCGCGCGCCGCCGCTGTCGTTGAGGCCGATCACGGGCGCGCCGACCTTCATCGCCATGTCCATGATCTTGCAGATCTTCTGCGCGTGCCGCTCGGACAGCGACCCACCGAACACGGTGAAGTCCTGGCTGAACACGAAGACGAGGCGGCCGTTGATCGTGCCGCTGCCGGTGACGACTCCGTCCCCCGGCACGACCTGATCGGGCATGCCGAAATCGACGCAGTTATGCTCGACATACATGTCGAGCTCTTCGAACGATCCCTCGTCGAGCAGCACCTCGACCCGCTCGCGCGCGGTCAGCTTGCCCTTGGCGTGCTGCGCGTCGATGCGCTTCTGGCCCCCGCCCATCCTGGCGGCGGCGCGGCGGCGTTCGAGTTCGGCGATATTGGCGGACAGCGGCACCCCTGGTCTGGT
>CAYOXO010000239.1:0-4728 GCA_964407945.1 uncultured Stakelama sp. | reverse complement strand
GTTCGACCCGTCAATGAACCGCCCGCTCGCCTCACTCGCATTACGCGTACGGGGGACCGCCAGCGGCGCGGCGAGCTGGAACCTTCCCGACCATCCCTGAACGACGCCCGCCAGGGCATCGTTCAGAGAAATGTCGAGCGGTTCGTAGTATAGATTGAAGACGTGGACATGGCCTGCAGGCATCCTGGTCCGCTCCTTGCGGGCGGACCGAGCTCCCTCAGCGGGTCAGCTTCTTGTAAGCCAATCGCGTCGGCCGATCCGCTGCGTCGCCGAGTCGGCGGCGCTTGTCTTCCTCATATGCCTCAAAATTCCCTTCGAACCATTCGACATGGCTGTCGCCTTCGAAGGCAAGGATGTGGGTGGCGAGACGGTCGAGAAAGAAGCGATCGTGGCTGATGACCACGGCGCAGCCCGCGAAATTCTCGATCGCCTCTTCCAGTGCGCCGAGCGTTTCGACGTCGAGGTCGTTGGTCGGTTCGTCGAGCAGCAGCACGTTGCCGCCGCGCTTCAGCATCTTGGCGATGTTGACGCGGTTGCGCTCACCGCCCGACAGCTTGCCGACGTTCTTCTGCTGATCCTGTCCCTTGAAGTTGAAGGCACCGACATAGGCGCGCGTCGACTGATCGTGGCCGTTGACCTTCATGTAATCGAGCCCGTCCGAGATTTCCTCCCAGACGTTCTTCGACGGGTCGAGGTGATCGCGGCTCTGGTCGACATAGCCGAGACGGACGGTGGTCCCCATCTCGATCGTACCCGAATCCGGCTGCTCCTGACCCGTGATCAGCTTGAACAGCGTCGACTTGCCCGCGCCGTTCGGCCCGATCACGCCGACGATGCCGCCGGCCGGAAGGGTGAAGGACAGGTTCTCGAACAGCAGCTTGTCGCCATAGGCCTTGGAGACGTTGTCGACCTCGATCACCTTGCCGCCCAGACGCTCGGGCACCTGGATGACGATCTGGGCCTTGCCCGGGGTGCGCTGCGACTGCTGCTCGACCAGCTGCTCGAACTTGGCGATACGCGCCTTGGACTTGGTCTGGCGGCCCTTCACGCCGGCGCGGATCCACTCCAGCTCGTCCTTGATCGCCTTCTGGCGGCCGGTGGCCTCGCGGTCCTCCTGCTCCAGGCGCTTGGCCTTCTTCTCCAGATAGGTCGAGTAATTGCCCTCGTACGGGAAATACTTTCCGCGATCGAGCTCGAGGATCCAGTCCACCACATTGTCGAGGAAGTAGCGGTCGTGGGTGATCATCAGCACCGCGCCGGCATATTCCTTGAGGTGGTTTTCCAGCCACTTGACGCTTTCGGCGTCAAGGTGGTTGGTCGGTTCGTCGAGCAGCAGGATCGACGGCTTCTGGATCAGCAGCCGGGTCAGCGCGACGCGGCGCTTTTCACCGCCCGACAGGTTGTCGACGCTCCAGTCGCCCGGCGGGCAGCGCAGTGCCTCCATCGCGATTTCGAGCTGGTTGTCGAGGCTCCAGCCGTCGACCGCGTCGATCTTGGCCTGAAGGTCGCCCATCTCTTCCATCAGGGCGTCGAAGTCGGTGTCGTCTTTGGGATCGCCCATCTCGGCCGAGATCGCATTGAAGCGCTCAACCAGGTCGGCGGTCTCACGCGCGCCGTCCTTGACGTTCTCCAGAACCGACTTGCTCGGGTCGAGCTGCGGCTCCTGCTCCAGATAGCCGACGGTGATGTTCTCACCCGGCCACGCTTCGCCGCTGAAGTCCTTGTCGATGCCCGCCATGATCTTGATCAGGGTCGACTTGCCAGCGCCGTTGGGGCCGACGATGCCGATCTTGGCGCCCTGATAGAATTGCAGGTTGATGTTGCTCAGCACCGGCTTCGGGGCGCCGGGGAAGGTCTTGGTCATGTCCTTCATCACGAAGGCGTATTGGGCGGCCACGTGCGGGTCTCCAGTGCGATAGCTTTAGGGTCAGGAAGTATGGCCGCGCATGTAGCGATGCGCCCGCCGGTTGGCAAACTTGTCGCTCGTCGAAAACCGCGCCGATGCGGCTTGCGGCGGGCGGGACGCTTCCTCTACCCCTCGCCGCAACAATGTTTCAGCGGAGGATGTCGATGCGCGTGAAGACCCTGGCCCTGGCCACAATTTTGAGCCTGCCCCTCCCCGCCCTTGCCCAGATCGATCCGGCAGCGCTCCGCGACGCCGCGCTCAAGGACGAGATCGCCTGGGACATCACCGAAGGCCTCACCACCGAGATCGGCCCGCGCCTCGCCGGAACTGAGGCAGAGGCACGCGCACGCGCATGGTCGGTGAAGAAGCTCACCGCGCTCGGCTTCAGCAATGTGCGGAACGAACCGTTCCAGATGAAGACCTGGGTCCGTGGCGAGGAAACGCTCGAGGTGTTGGCGCCCTTTCCGCAGCCGCTGCGCCTGACGGCACTCGGCAATTCGGGCGCCACACCCGCAACGGGGCTGCGCGGCGAGATCGTCTATTTCAAGGACCTCGCCGCCCTCAACGCCGCCCCCGAGGGAAGCCTGACGGGCAAGATCGCGTTCGTCAGCCACTCGATGACGCGTACGCAGGACGGGTCGCAATATGGCGCATTCGGCGCGGTCCGCCGCTCCGGCCCGGCAACTGCAGCGCGCAAGGGCGCCGCGGCAATCCTGATCCGATCGGTCGGCACCGATTATCACCGCAATCCGCACGCGGGCGGCACAGGCTTCCCGGAGGGCGTGAAGCCAATCCCCGCAGCAGCCCTGGCCCTGCCCGATGCCGAGCAGCTTGAGCGTATCCTGAAGCGCGGCCGGCCTGTCAGCGTGAAGCTGACCTTGACCCCGAAGCAGATCGGCACGACCGAATCGGGGAACATCATCGCCGAAGTACCGGGCAGCGATCCAACCGCCGGCCTGGTCGTGGTCGCCTGTCATCTCGATAGCTGGGATCTGGGCACCGGTGCGTTCGACGACGGCGCTGGCTGCGGCATCGTCACCGCAGCGGCCAAGCGGATCATGGACGCAGGCAAGCCACGCCGCACCATTCGCATCCTGTGGGCCGGAGCCGAGGAAGTCGGCGTGTTCGGCGGCAAGGCCTATTTCGAGGCGCACAAGGGCGAACGCCATGCGCTGGCCGCTGAATCCGATTTTGGCGCCGACCGCATCTGGCGGGTCGATTTCAAGCTGCCGGAAAGCGCCAAGGCGGTGGGCGACCGGGTCGCCACCGCACTCTCACCGCTGGGTATCAGCCGCGGGCGCGATTCCGCCAGCGGTGGCGCAGACGTCGGCGCGCTCGTCGCATCGGGCGTTGCGGGCATCGATCTGCAGCAGGACGGAACGCGCTATTTCGACCTGCATCACACCCCCGACGACACGCTCGACAAGGTCGATCCGTCACAGTTACGCCAAAATGTCGCGGCATGGACGGCGATGCTTGCGGTAGTCGCCGACGCACCGGAGGAAATCGGTGCCACGCGATGACGCAGCGCGTCATTTCGGTCCGTCGCAAAGCTTGCTGTCAGATGAATTCCCATTGACGGCGGCGTAACGGGCGTTATTCCGACTAACTCGCACGGCAATCGGGCCGCCGCGAACCGAATAATTTTTGCTTGGGAGCAAAACGAATGAAGAAGGTCCTCATCGTCGCTGCCGCGACCGGCCTGATGTCGCTCGCCGCCTGCAACACCACGCCGGCTGCAAACAACACCGTCGAGAACACCGTCGACGCGCTCGAGAACGGCGCTGACGCGCTGCTCAACGAAGCTGCTGGCGCGACCAACGAAGCCGGTGCGATCCTCGAGAACACCGCCGAAGCGCTCGACAACGCGGCTGCCAACGTCGCCGAGTAATCGGACCCGTTCTTCCTGGGTTTGAAAAAACCCGGTCGAATCGAAAGGGCGCTCCTCACGGGGCGCCCTTTTTCGTTGCGTGAAATCACGCTCCACCTCGCATTCGTCGCCGACGACCGACCGTTCGTCGGATCGAACGGTTCCGGTGGATGGGGTTCATGCGCTCGTCGAGCACCGATAGCCGCTCACCCGGCTCTGGGCGTAGCCAGTATCAGCGTTCCAGCAGGAACGCCCCCCGCAACCCCGGAGTGACCCATGTCGTTCAACCTCGCCCGCGCGGCCGCGATCAGTGCTGCGCTCGTTCTCGCAGCCCCGGCCTCCGCCGACGGTACGAAATCCGTGAAGGTCTCCTACGCGGACCTCAACCTTTCCAGTGCAGCCGGTCGTAATACGCTCGACCGTCGCGTTGCGCGTACCGCCGATCGCATCTGCGGTGTGGCACTGGAGCAGCATCTGGAACTGCAGGCAGTCGCCAAGCGCTGCGCAGCGACAGCACGCGAATCGGCCCGTCCGGCCATCGAGCTCGCCCACCGCAACGCAGCCAATCGCCAGCTTGCGGCGCGGGACATGAGTGTCACTGTAGCACCCTGACATTCATACCAACTGCCCCGTCCGCCGTAGCCGGTGGACGGGGCTATTTTGACATGATCGCCTTGGCAGCAGCCTGATAGGTGCGACCGATCCTGACAAGATCGCCATCGGCAAGCTCGGCGTGCCAGACGCCCAGGCCATCGTGCCGCAGCTTGGCGATCCTGTCCTTGCGCACGATCGTCGATCGATGAAGGCGAATGAAGCGATCGGGATCGAGCCGCCGTTCGAGTTCGGTGATCGTCTGATGAATCAGATAGCTCCGCCCGCCCACGCCCAGCCGCATATAATCGCGCTCGGCATCGACCCGCTCGATATCGCCCGCACTGACCCGCACCATTTC
>CAYOXO010000238.1:0-4739 GCA_964407945.1 uncultured Stakelama sp. | reverse complement strand
GAGGATCAGCCTGCACCCGACGATCAGCCGCACGCCCGTCGCCTTCGCAGCCTCATGGGCGCGGACGATACCGGCCAGGCTGTTGCGGTCGGTGATCGCCAGCGCCTCGATGCCGAGCATGGCAGCTGTGGCAAACAGCTCCTCCGCGCTGCTGGCCCCGCGCAGAAAGGAGAAATGCGACGCGCATTGCAGCTCGGCGTAGCGCGTCATGCGAAGATGCCGTGCAGATACCAGCGATGATCGCCGGTGTTCGGATCTTCACCGTCGCCACGCCGGAACAGCCAGAAGCGCTCGCCAGCCTCATCCTCGACCTGGAAATAATCGCGCACGGCGGCCAGCTCGCCATCGCGCACCCACCATTCCCCGAAGATGCGCTCGGGCCCGTCAGCGCGCTTCACCCGATGGCGAACCCCGGCCCAGGTGAACGAGACCGGCGGATGGTCCGGCAGCAGCGCCATCGCTTCGACTGGCGCCGGCGGATCGATCAGCCGCGAGGGACGCGGCCAGTCCACCGGCCAGGTGACGCCGACCGGCGGGGCCAGCGGCTCGACGCGGCAAACGCCGCGTTCAGGCACTTCGCTCTGGGTCGGGGCGCAGCGATAGAGCTTCCCATGCGCCATGCGGTTGGCCAGCGTGTCGACCAGATCGGACAGATCGGGCGCGGCCGGGTCGATCAGGCTGGTTGCCGTGCTGCGATAGTCCAGCGGCTCGGCAACGGTCGCGGTCAGGGTCATCAGCTCGATCCCGAACCCCGGCGCTACGGTCTCGATCTTGTCGCACAGCAGCCGGGTCATGCGCTTCGCATCCCGCAGCGGCTTCGCCGTTCCGCCCCGGATCGCCTCGATGCGATTGTCGACGCGGTGGAACAGCAGATCGAGGCGTCGCGCGCCCAGGCCCTGCCGCTCCAGCGCCTCGCAGAGCCGGATCACGAGCTTCTCGGTATAGCGGGCCAGCGTCTCCGGCGCGCCGATCGGTTCGGCGAAGGCGCGGCGGACCCGGACCAGCTCGGGCGCCTCGACCAGCTCGACCGGCTCGCTCGACCGGCCATAGGCTTGATCGAGCCGGCGCCGGATCTCCGGCCCGAAGCGCAGGGCGACCGAACCGCGCGGCAGGGCATCCAGCTCGCCGACCGTATCGACACCCAGCCGGCGCAGGCTGTCGATCGCGGCCCCGTCGAGCCGCAGGGCGGCGATCGGCAGCGGCGCGAGGGCGGCGTCCAGATCGTCGGGCGCGATGATGATCGATGGCACCGGCCCGAACCGAGCCAGGCCATGCGCCGCGCCATAGGACGGGGCGATGGCGATGTGGCTCGATATGCTGGCATCGGCCAGACGTCGCGTCAGATCGGCTATAAAGGCCGGCTCGCCGCCCAGCAGATGGGAAGCGCCGGCCATGTCGAGGCGCAGGCCGTCAGGGGGATCGGCAGCGGCGATGGGCGAGTATCGCTTGAGCGCCCAGATCGCGAGACGTTCGAGGGCCGCGTCGTCGCCGACCGGATCGGCGTCTTGCACAATCAGGCCGGGAATGAGCGCCTGTGCTTTCGCCACGGCCATGCCGGGCGACGCGCCTTCGGAAAGCGCGGCGGCGTTGGCGGCAAGGATAGCGCGCCTGCGCCCGTCTCGGCCGACCAGCACCAGCGGCGTGTCAGGCGACGGCGCCAAGGCGCCCAGGCTCCGCATCCGCCGATCTGTGGGCCAGGTCGGCAGGTAGAGCGAGACGGCCCGCATCATCGCAGGCGTCCAATATGAAATCCGCGCACTCGCCGGCGCGCGCCCGGATCAGCTCGACCAGCCAGCGTGGCCCGCGGTCGCCCGGCCCCCGCCGGGGCGCGGAAGGGAGTGCGGAGATGCGCCAGCGGGTGACGCTCGCGGTCGGTTGCCCGAAGTCCGACGCTTCGGTCATGCGACGCCAGCGCCGGATGGCCAGCGCGATCGTGCCGGACTCCTCGGCGCAGAGCTGCAAGCGGCGCGAAGCGACCATCGGCAGGCGCGCGACCTCGCCGACCACGGCCGACAGGCCGCCATGGCGCAAGCCTTCCTCCATGCAGGCCAAGACCGCCTTTTCGTCGCCCACCTCGGCATAGATCACCCGGTCGGGATGGAGGCCCGCCTGCGCCAGCGCCGGGGCGAACAGGTCGGCCCTCGTCACGCACCACAGCACCTGGCCCGATGTGCGCGCCGCGATCCCCGCCGCGAACAGGGCCGCGGCCGCGCCATGGATCGCACCATTGCCGCCGCCGGCCACTTCGTGCAGCGCGCCCAGCGCCAGGCCGCCGCCCGGAATCCTCCGATCGACCGGTTCCAGGCCGAAGGGCAGCACGCCGCAGGGGCGCCTGCCGCCCGATTCGATGCGGGCGATCCTGGCGCGAAGCGCGCAAAGCTGGGGGTTCGGGGACGCGGACATACACTTGCAGAACACTCGACAGGGTCAAATGTTCTCTAAATGTTCTCAGCATGGCAAAGAGTCAATCGGCACATCTGACGACTTGGCAGTCGGATACTAAACCAAACAGTTGACCATCCCGTCGGCACACGAGATACTCAACCACATGGTAGAACATCGACTCGACACGACGTTTCACGCTCTCGCGGACCCGACACGCCGGGGAATGCTGGCAAGTCTCGCCCTGGGCGAGAAGTCGATCGGCGAGCTGGCGCTGCCCTACGCGATCAGCTTCGCTGGCGCGTCCAAGCATGTGAAGGTGCTCGAAGGCGCAGGGTTGATCGCGCGGCGCAAGGTCGGCCGCATGCAGCTATGCAGCCTCAAGCCCGAGCCGCTCGCCGAGGCGAACCGATGGCTGCGCCAGTGGGAGAAATTCTGGACGCTCCGGCTCGACAGGCTCGAGGCGTTGATCGAGGCCGATAAGACCCAACCCTGAGGAGTGAACCCCCATGTCCTATATCGACGGCTTCGTGCTCGCCGTACCCACCGCCAATCGCGAGCGCTTCCGCGCTATGGCCGCGCGCGCCGCGGAGATCTTCGTCGAGCATGGCGCGCTGCGCGTGGCCGAAAACTGGGGCGATGATGTACCAGAGGGAGAGCAGACCGATCTCAGACGGGCGGTTGCTCTGAAGGACGGCGAAACGGTCGTCTTCTCCTGGGTCGAATGGGCATCGAAGGAAGCGCGCGACAAGGGCAATGAGGCGATCGCCGCCGACCCGCGAATGCAGCCCGATACCGGCGACGCCGACATCATGGACCCCAAGCGCATGATCTTCGGCGGCTTTGTGCCTGTCGTCGACGTCCGCGCCTGATCGGGGAGCAAGAGAAATGACCAAGGCCACGCCCTTCCTCATGTTCCAAGGCGCCAGGACGGAAGCCGCGCTGAATTTCTATGTCGCGACCGTCCCCGGCAGCCGCATCGTCTCGATCGAGCGCTTTGGTCCCGACGGGCCTGGCCCTGAAGACACGGTGAAGCGTGCCTATGTCGAGATCGCCGGTCAGCCGGTGATGGCGCATGACAGCTTCATCACGCACGGCTTCGACTTCACGCCCTCCTTCTCCTTTTTCCTCGACTGCGCCGGCGAGGCGGAAGTCGAGCGGTTGTTCTCCGCGCTGAGCGAGGGAGGACAGGTCTTGATGCCGCTGGACAACTACGGCTGGAGCCGTCGGTTCGGCTGGGTGTCCGATCGCTTCGGCGTCTCCTGGCAGATCAATCTCCCATGAGCGATCCCGTAGTCCTCACGCTGACACGCGACTTCGCCGCGCCGGCGACCCGCGTGTTCGACGCCTGGCTCGATCCCGCCGATGCCGCGCGCTTCCTGTTCGCCACGCCCGAGGGCGAGATGCAGCGGGTCGAGATCGACGCCCGCATAGGCGGCGAGGCCCTGGTCGTCGAGCGGCGCGCGCAGGGCGAGGCGCGCCATCGGCTGCGCTACGAGGTGATCGACCGTCCGCACCGCCTCGTGTTCCTTTTCGCTGCCGGTTTCGCGGACGAAGGCGAATGGACGCGCGTCTCGATCGACATCGTTGAAACCCCTAGCGGCTGCACTCTGACGCTTACGCATGAGATGGGCGCGGCATGGGCCGGTCACGTGCCCCAGACTCGCAAGGGCTGGGCAATGATCCTGGATGGCCTCGCGGAGGTGACGGAGAAATCATGATAGATATCGAACGCATCGCCCCGGACACGATCCGGATGGAACGCCTGCTCGACGCGCCCGTCGAGACCGTCTGGCGCTGGCTAACCGAACCCGGTCTGCGCGGGCAATGGTTCGCCGGCGGCAGCATCGACCCGCGCGTGGGCGGCGAGGTCGAGCTGATCTTCGACCATGACAATCTCTCGGACGACGACGTGCCCTATCCGCCGGAATATGCCGAATTCAAGGGCGCGATCGGCCGCGAGCGGATCGTGGAATATGACCCGCCGCGCCGCTTCGCGATCACCTGGGACGAAGGCAAGGAAGGCACGGCGCTGTTCGAACTGTTCGAGGCCGGCGACCGCACCAGGTTGATCCTGACGCACAGCGGGATCAGCGGTCCTGCTCCGATGGCGAATTTCGGCGGCGGCTGGCACTCGCATCTGGCGGTGCTGGAGGCCAAGCTCGCTGGTCGCAGCGTACGCGATTTCTGGGCGCTGCACGGCGAGTCCGAAGCGGCGGTGGCGCGGCAGTTGGGCTGATGCCGCACCTCGGGCGTGCTCCCGGCGCCATTTTCCCTGAGACATGCGCAAAGGAATATTGGCATCATGACGACGACGGATAGCCATGACGCCTACATAGCCGCCGCCCCGGAGCAGT
>CAYOXO010000237.1:0-4827 GCA_964407945.1 uncultured Stakelama sp. | reverse complement strand
GACGCGCGCCCTCACGGCGCTCGCGACCGCGAACGATCCCGAAACCTGGCGCGGCGCCGCGCTTCGGCTCAAGGGGCTGGCAGCGAGCTTCGGCGCGGTGCGGCTGATGGCGCTGGCGCAGGAAGCGGCGGATTCGCAGGCAGGCGATTCCGGGATCCTGCGCAAGCTGCAGCGCGCAGTGGAGCGGCTGTAAGCCGCCGCGAAAAGTCCCAAAGGTCACGCTCCTACGCGTGCGCGAGTCCAAACTAGCGAGATTGACGAAGTTGACACATCCGGCATGTTTTCATGCGCGGGTGCCAAGCGGGGCTGACTGACGATCTCAAAGAGCGGGATCGAACCAAGCAGCTGAATTCCAACATTTCAAGCGGTGGTCAGCCGGCGGTTCGAGTTACCTGGATGTGGATGGCGCGCCATTCGCCGCCGATGCGGCGGAAGGTGTCGGTGAAGCGGAAGCTGCTCGAGAAGCGCTTGCCGCCGGAGATGCCACTGAGCGTGGTCGCGGCGCTGACCATGAACGCGTCCGGGCCCAGGCGGACAATGACACGATCGACGAGCTTGACCGGATCGTAGCTGTCGCCCGGCGTGGTCCAGCCTTCGATGAATGCCTTCTTGCCTGCGCGCGTGCCGTCCGACTGGATGAAGATCAGTCCGTCGTCGACCATGCGCTCGAGCGTCGCGCGGTCCTGAGCAAGCTGCGCGCGATCGAACGTGTCCGCTACGGCGATCAGGTCTCCGTTGCGTGGCCCGGTCACGATGGTTTCCGCAGTCGGAGCGGCGGATACTGGCAGAGACGCAGCAAGGGTGAACAGGATGGCGGAGTGGCAGGTGTTCATGGTCGCTCCTGCTGGCTTGTACGATCCGGTTGGCAGATCAGAACTCCGGTTCCGGGTCATGTGGCGCAAATTCACCGGTTTCGACGTCGCGGGCATAGGCTGCACCAGTTGGTGCGTCGATCAGATGGAGCCATGAATCGTCGCGGTTCAGCACTGCGCCGAGCGCTACGAACTGCGGCGGTCGATCATGCCTCTCATCGTCGGCGATGGCTTCGGGGGTTCCACGGATACGCCAGCCACTGTCAGGATCCGTGTCGCCGTCACGCCTTGGCATGGGCGTTTCGCGATAGAGGTGGTCCACGTGACTGCGCTGCTCCAGAACGCAGCTGTCGACGAAACACCAATCCCAATATTCGCGCTGGCGCGGTGGAGGCGGTCCCCGTTTGCCGGGCGCGAACTCGAAATCGATCGCGTGGGAAACCGGCAGGCAGACTTCTGTTCCACGTTTGATGCGGGGCATATCGACCGGCTCGTTGTCGAGTATGCCCGAGATATATCCATCGTCGATCCGCTGAATGAGCACCCACATTCGCTCTGCGTTGTATTGGGTGGCACCATCGGACTGAAAGAAGATGAATCTTGCAATGTCGCCCGGTTCGAGCGCCGCTAGCGAGACAGGGTGCGGCAGCCAGAACGTATAGGGGTTCTGTGCGGCAAGGACACGCGGGTCGTTGATTTCGACGCCAGGCGGTAGTGTCATCTTCGGCATTTCTTGCCCCCGGATGGATGTTTCACGCCTTGCGGCTCAGCTCGCGCATCGCGTCGTCCAGGCCCGCCAGCGTCAGCGGGTACATGCGATCGTTCATCAGCTCGCGGAGGATGCGGACGGATTGGGAATAGCCCCATTGCTCTTCGGGAATGGGGTTGAGCCAGACCGCCGCGGGGTAGGTGTTGGTGACGCGCTGCATCCAGGTCGCGCCCGCTTCTTCGTTGAAATGCTCGACCGAGCCGCCGGGGTGGCTGATCTCGTACGGCGACATCGAGGCGTCGCCGACGAAGATCACCTTATAGTCGTGGCCATATTTGTGGAGCACGTCCCAGGTCGGCGTCCGCTCCGTAAAGCGGCGGCGATTGTCCTTCCACACGCCCTCATACAGGCAGTTGTGGAAGTAGAAGAATTCGAGATTCTTGAACTCCGAGGTTGCGGCGCTGAACAGCTCCTCGCAGAGCTTGACCCAGGGGTCCATCGATCCGCCGACGTCGAGGAAGAGGAGCAGCTTGACGGCATTGTGCCGTTCGGGGCGCAGATGGATGTCGAGCCAACCCTGGCGCGCGGTGCCGTCGATCGTCGCGTCGATATCGAGCTCGTCGGCCGCGCCCTCACGCGCGAAACGGCGCAGGCGGCGCAGCGCGACCTTGATGTTGCGGGTGCCGAGTTCACGGGTGGAATCGAGATTCTTGAACTCGCGCTGATCCCACACTTTCAGCGCGCGCTTGTGCACACTCTCGCCGCCGATGCGGACACCTTCGGGATTGTAGCCCGAATTGCCATAGGGCGAGGTGCCGCCGGTGCCGATCCATTTGTTGCCGCCCTGATGCCGGCCCTGTTGTTCCTCGAGCCGCTTCTTGAGCGTCTCCATGATCTCGTCCCAGGCGCCGAGCGACTTGATCGCCTCCATCTCCTCGGGGGTGAGGTATTTCTCGGCGACCGCCTTGAGCCAGTCTTCGGGGATATCGGCGGTTGTATTGCCGAAGGTGGTGGAGATGCCGCGGAATACCTTGGCGAAGACCTGATCGAACCGGTCGAGTAGCCCCTCGTCCTTCACGAAGGTGGCGCGGGCGAGATAGTAGAAGGCCTCGGGCGTGCGATCGATCACGTCGCGGTCGAGCGCTTCGAGAAGAATCAGATGCTCCTTCATGCTGGCAGGAATGCCCGCGGCGCGGAGCTGATCGACGAAGGAGAAGAACATGCGGGGGAGTGTGGCGCGTACAGCGGGCTACGTCCAGCATCGCATCAACCGTCATCCCGGCCCTGTGCCGGGATCCACCGGCCGTCAGGTTCCGCAGCAGGAGGCTTTAGGGCGTTGCCTGCCGCGCCGTGGACCCCGGCACGAGGCCGGGGTGACGACCCTGGTTTGGGGTTGGCGGGACCTTAGCGTGCGTAGGCGTCGATCAGCGAGCCGACATAGTCCGGGCGGTCGCCGGTGAGTTCGGGGGCAGGGCGGGCGGTTGCAACCTTGGCGCCACTCGCCGGGCGACCATAGATGAAACCGTGGACGGGGTAGATGGTACTGCCGAGACCGCGGGTGTCGCGGTACCAGACCTTGACCTCGCTCCAGTCGCCGGCGCGCGAGACGTCGAACAGGGTCACGTCCTGCTCGACTTGTCCGCGCTTGCCGTCGAAGCGCGACCAGTTGGCGTGGGTGACCATGATGACGCGCGGTTCGATGATGCGACTGACCACCGAGACATGGCCGAGGCGCAGCGCGTTCGACTTGGCGAAGGCGACGACCGCGCCGACCTCCGGCACGTCGCCGCGCTGGTATTTGCCCTGCGCCTGACCCCACCAGGTCCAGGCGTCGCCCCAGATCTGGATGCCAGAGGCCTGGCGCGCAAAGGGCACGCATTCGCCGACATAATCGAGGATCGATGCCGATGCCGGTGCCGCGAGGAGGGAAGCGGCGCCAAGCATCGACAAGACGATCCGGCGGGGGGTCCGGTTCGACTTCATCCGCCGGGAGATACGCTTGGCCGCGCTTCGGAAGGGTGTGCAATCATGGTTAACGCGCCATCGGCCATAAGCTGAGCGGCGACGCCTTTACACTCTGGTCACACCTGCCTATCGCCCCGCCATGACACAGCCGGGCGAATCCATCCTCATCGTCGATTTCGGCAGCCAGGTGACCCAGCTCATCGCGCGCCGTGTGCGCGAAGCGGGCGTCTACAGCGAAATCGCTCCTTTCAACGCCGCCGCCGAGGCCTTTGAGCGCATGAAGCCGGGCGGGGTGATCCTGTCGGGCTCGCCCGCTTCGGTACTCGAGGAAGGGTCGCCGCGGGTTCCCGATGCGATCTTCGAGAGCGGCCTTCCGGTACTGGGCATCTGTTACGGCCAGCAGGTGATGATGCAGCAGCTCGGCGGCACCGTGCAGCTGGGCGACAGCGGCGAGTTCGGTCGCGCCTTTATCGAGATCGCCGACAGCTGCGTGTTGTTCGACGGCCTCTGGACCGAAGGCGAGGCGCACCAGGTGTGGATGAGCCATGGCGACAAGGTGACCAGCCTTGCCCCCGGCTTCCGTCCGGTCGCGGCCAGTTCCGGCGCGCCGTTCGCGGTGATCGCGGACGATACCCGTCGCTATTATGCGATGCAGTTCCACCCCGAGGTGGTGCACACCCCCGACGGCGGCAAGCTGCTCGCCAATTTCGTCCGGCACGTCTGCGGGCTCAAGGGCGACTGGACGATGGCGGAATTCCGTCAGACCAAGATCGAGGAGATCCGCAAGCAGGTCGGCAAGGGCAAGGTGATCTGCGGGCTTTCGGGCGGCGTCGATAGCGCGGTCGCAGCGGTGTTGATCCACGAGGCGATCGGCGAGCAGCTGACCTGTGTGTTCGTCGATCATGGCCTGATGCGCAGCGGCGAGGCCGATCAGGTCGTGTCGCTGTTCCGCGGCCACTACAACATCCCGCTGGTGCATGTGAACGCCGAGACGCTGTTCCTCAACGGCCTTGCCGGGGTCACCGACCCCGAGACCAAGCGCAAGATCATCGGCAAGACCTTCATCGACGTGTTCGAGGAAGAGGCGAAGCGGATCGGCGGCGCCGAGTTCCTGGCACAGGGCACGCTCTATCCCGACGTGATCGAGAGCGTGAGCTTCACGGGCGGCCCGTCGGTGACGATCAAGAGCCACCACAATGTCGGCGGCCTGCCCGAGCGGATGAACATGAAGCTGGTCGAGCCGCTGCGCGAGCTGTTCAAGGACGAGGTGCGCGAGCTGGGCGGCGAGCTCGGCCTGCCCGACCACTTCATCGGCCGCCATCCCTTTCCGGGCCCGGGCCT
>CAYOXO010000236.1:0-4838 GCA_964407945.1 uncultured Stakelama sp. | reverse complement strand
AGCGCTGGGCGATTCCGGCATAGGCGCGGAAGGCGTCGCCGCTGCCGCCGGGACGTGTCCCGATGCGCGTTCCGCTGCCGTCGCCGCTTTGCAGGCCGTAGTTGCTGGGGCCGGCGCCTTCGCGAGCGGTCAGCGCATTGTCGCCGGGCGTGGGATCGCTTGCCTGATCGGGCGGCGGCGGGGTGTCCAGCGGCTGCTCGATCGGCGGGGCGATCGTCGGCTCGGGCGGCTGCTCGACCTGCTCCTTGGGCGGGGGCGGAGGGGGTGGTGGCGGCGGTGGCAGGATGACCGTCGTCGTCTTCATGTCATGGGGACGCTGGCTGATCTCTTGCGATGGCCACAGGAACAGGGCGATCAGCCCCAGTCCCACCGCCGCGCCGCCATAGAGCCAGGCCGACGAGCGCCGGGCCTGCTTGCGGCCGAAGGTCGTGCCCCCGCCCAGCGGAGAACCGCCCGGCGCTGTCTGTGCGGCGGCCATCAGGCGAATCCTTCGATGGGGCCGGCCGACGCGCAGCGTTCGCACTCGATACCGGCCAGGAATAGACGGGCGCCGAGCCAGTCGGCGTCCCATCCGTGAAGATCGATGCCGTAGTGGGCGGCAGCAGAGGCAAGGCGCAGGGTCGCCATACTGGCGGCAGCGCTTGGGGTTCGGTGATTGCTGCCGCACGGGTTTTCGGGAGCAGCGCCGCATGGGCCGCGTCCGGCCGATCCCGTAGTGCCAGCCAGAAGGCGAGCACGATCAGGACGAGCACAGCCGCGGTCCAGCGCGTGCGGCGCAGCCGGGCGCGGCGTCGCCGCCTGGACCCGATCACCGGCCGGCGATCGGTGAGCCGGTCCAGCAGACGCCGCAGGGAGATCATGACGCATCATTCCCTCCCGGCTCACGCGCCGCCGCCCGGCGGGCGGGTGGAGGCCATGCCGAGGCTGGGCACGCCGACCTTGGAACAGATGTCGAGCACCTGCATGACCTTGTCGTATTGGACCGCCCGATCGCCGCGCAGGATCACCGCAAGGTCGGGGGTGGTGGCGATGCTCCGGCGCAACTCGCCCTCCAGCTCGACCAGCGAGACCGGGACGGCGTCGATCGAGACGGTGCCGTCGTTGGTCACCGCGATCACCCGCGATTTCTGCTGGTCGAGCGACTTCGCCGAGGAAGCCGACGGGAGATCGACCTTGATCCCCTGCGCCGCCGCCGTCGCCATCAGGATGAAGATGACCAGCAGCACGAGCATCACGTCGATCATCGGCGTGACGTTGATATCCTCGACGCCGCCTTCGCCGTCGCTCAGATCGAGAGCCATCGGACCGATCTCCCTTATTCGGCCGGAACGGCGGATGGGGACGGACGGCGGCCGGACGTCTCGACGCCCTGCCACGCCTCGGCGATGCGCTTCTCCAGCTCGTCGGCGAACACCTGGCCGCGCTCGCGGATGTTCAGCATCCGCGCCTTGATGTGGTTGTTGCCGAACAGCGCCGGGATGGCGACCACGAGGCCCGCCAGCGTCGCCAGCAGCGCGGCCGCGACACCCGGCGCGATGGCGGCGATGTTGACCTCGCCGGCCGCCGCCACCTGGGCGAAGGTCACCATGACGCCGAGCACCGTGCCGGCCAGACCGACATAGACCGCGCCGCCGATCGGGTTGGTGAGGAGGCCGAGGCCCTGGCGCAGCTTCTGGCCATGCACCACCTGCTGCGCGTCGAGCGCCGAGCGGATCGCCGCGATCGATTGCGGGCGGAGCGCAAAGCGGCCATCGGCCGCGCGTCCTTCCTTCGCGCGCTTGGCAATCTCGTTGCGGCCGATCGCATAGAGTTCGCCGAGCGTCGATTCCGAAGCATCGGCGCCCGGATCGAACGTCGGCAGGCCGTCATGATCGCCGAGGCGCTGCGTGTTGGCCTCATAGGCCGCGAGGAAGTTCTCGTTGGCGTTCTCGATCCGCCCGACCAGCCGGACCTTGCGCACGAACGTCCCCATCGCGAGCACCAGCATGATCGCCAGGATGCCGATCACCACCCAGGCGTCGAAGGTGATCGCCCCGAACAGGACGCCGAGATAGCCGTGACCGCCGCCGGTCTCGACCTGCTCGGCCGTGTCGGCGACGGCGAGCCGCGCGCCCTGTCCCTCGCTGGCCGCGGCGAGCTGGAATGCCGCCTGCGGCAGCGCGACGCCCGCGACGCGGAATTCGTCGATCTCGCCGGCAAAGCCCAGCCCGAGCTGTGCGTCGCCGGTCGGCGCCGCGAGCGCGCCGGCGACTTCGCCGGCGGGCTGGCCGCCGACGAACAGGCGTGTCGTCTGCCCGTCGTTGGTGAGCGCGATATGCGCCGGGGTCTCGCCGGCGAACGGGACGCCCGCGCTGCGCTGGCCGCCCTGCTCGACATAGAGCTGGCCGCCTTGCGCGATCAGGCTGATCGAGCCGGGCCGCGTGAAGATCGTGCCGTCCGTGCCGGGCTTGGCCCAGAAGCTGATGCTGAGCGGACCGCTGGGAAAAGCGGAAGCGGGCAGCGTGACCGGACTGGTGCCGTCGAGGACGAGACTGTTGCCGATCAGGCCGCCCGCGTTCCGGCCTTCACCGCCCTGGGCATTGTTGCCGTTGGCGGTGGCGTCCCGAGGGGCTCCCTCGTTGTCGAAATGATAGACGAGGCGATAGTCGGAGCCGAAGGTGCCCGCGACATCCTGCTCCGCGGCAGCGCCCGCATTGCCGTAATAGGCATAGACCGCCGAAGCGGCGCCGGGCTGCAAGTCTTGCACGTCGACCCAGACCAGCGCGGTCTGTCCGGCATGGTCCCAGCGCTCGACATGGAACTTGAGCGGCGTGCGATCGTCGCCCGCCACGAAGCGCAGGTCGGACCCGTCCGCCTTGACGTCGGAAAAGTTGAAGTTGCCCGAGTGCAGCCGGATCAGCACCGGCGCGCGCGCGACCTCGCCGGTGATGCCGGCGGCCTGCGTGTTGAGGTTGATGCGGGTGCGATAGGAGAAGTCGGTGTTCCACCAGGCATGCGCCGGAGTGGCGGCGGCGAGAGCCGCAAAGGCGAGTGCGCCTGCGACCACGCCCTTCTTGAGACGTGTAAAGAGTGACATGGCTTAGAATTCCCCCTGCAAGCGGAAGCGGACGAAGATGTCGCCGGAATTGGACTCCGGCCCGGACTTGAGCGGCGTGCCGACGTCGACCGCGCCATTGAGATGATTGAAGAGCTTGAGCCGCGCGCCGAGGCCAGCGCTGGACAGCCAGGTGTTGCGCGTGGCGATCTGACTTTCGAGCGGCAGGTGGATGCCGACATAGCCGGTGTCGACGAAAGCGTGGAACCGCAGCTCGTTGACGAGATCGGTGCCGAGCCATTTGGCGAGGTCGGGCGATCTGAGTTCGATCTGATAGGCAAAGCCATAGTCGCCGATCGCCTCGGATTCGTAGTAGCCGCGCACCGAGGACATGCCGCCGAGGCTGAAGCCCTCGTTGGAGATCAGCGGATCGGGCGACCATTGGCCGGTCAGCCGCGCATGGAGCTGGAGATCGGGGCCGAAGGTCCGCGTCGTCTCCGCGTCGAGCTTCAAGGCGATGAAGCTCTGGCGCGCCATGTAGCGCTTGGCGTCGAACCGTTCCCAGCTGTCGCCAAGACCGCGGATGCCGAAGGTGCCCGAGAGGGTGATGTTGCTGCTTGCGCGCTCGCCCATCCAGTCGCCTCGCCAGCTTGCGATGAGCGGCGCATATTTGATCGGGGCGGAGGCGCGGTCGGAGCCGAGCAGGACGTCTTCGGAGAAGTCCTTGTAATCCATCCCCAGCGTCAGGCTATGGTAGAAGCCTTCGCTGCTCCCCAGCGAGCGGATCAGGCGGAACCCGCCCATCTTGCCCCGGCCGATCACGCTGGTGCCGCCGACGACGGCGATGTCGCTGTCGGAATAGACGCCGTAGAGCAGCAGCTGCGTGCCGGTGCCCAGCCGCATCAGATAGTTGCCCGAGAACACCGTGCCGTCGTCGGTCCGTTCGGGCGCGGTCTGCGTGGAGAGCGAGAGGCTGTCGCCGCGGCCCCACATATTGTCGTAGCGGATCGTTGCCGACGCCCTGAGGTCGCTGGTCGCGGCGCTCGAGAAATTGTTGAGTTCGGCCGAGGCGTGGAACGGCGAGCTTTCCTCGACCTTCAGCACCACGTCGAGCGTGCCCGGCGCTTCGCCGGCGCGCAGTTCCGGGGTGACGCGGCGGTTCGGGTTGCTGTTGAGCGCCACGACATCGCGCTGGAAGGCGGGTAGGTTGGGCGTGGTGCCAGGAGCGACCGAAGGCGCCTGCGCCCGGATCGCGTCGGCGTTCTTCGTGTCGCCCTCGACCAGCAGCTGGCCGACCGCCTGGGGCTGGACCTGCAATTGCAGCACGCCGCCATCGACCGACTGTTCGGGGATGAAGACGCTGACCGCGACATAGCCCTTGTTCTCGTAGAGCTTCTGCAAGGCGGCGCGGGCGGCCTCGACATCGGCCTCGCTCTTGCCCGGACCCATGAACGGCAGGATCGTGCGCTCGACATCGTCGGGCGCGAGCAGCGTGTTGCCCTTCACCTGGAAGGCCATGATGTCGAACTTCGGTGCAGCTCCGGCGTCGGCGACAGTATCGGCCTGCGCCTGCGATGCCTCCTGCGCGAGCGCGGGCACGCCCATGACGGCATGGGCCAGCGCGAATGCACCGACCCCGGCGGCAAGCCGCTTGCGATAGATATCGACCTTCAATTCCATACCCCCCACCGCAAGCGCCGCCACGGCCAGACTGCCGGACGGCGCGCGATCGATGCGAACCCGTGACGGACGCCGCGAGTGCTTCATGCTGCAATGCAGCGTTCCGATGACAATTGCGTATTCG